>JBASAY010000083.1:0-6936 GCA_049650865.1 Tunicatimonas sp. | reverse complement strand
AGGGTTTACTTTCACAGCTAATACTAGCGTTAACCAAAACTCTCTACCAGGTACAAAAGCTTATTCATCAGAACATACCCAAAAGATCGAGATTGGAGCGTTTTTGGATGTGCTAGGGTATAACCGTTCGTTCGGGGCATCTGCAGGAAATGCATTTGCTAATGCTATCATATCGGCTACTGGTGCTTCATCTGAGGTTATCGAAAACTTAGAGAAGTCGAGAGGTAATAATACTGAGTATTTTAGTCCGACTAAAACTGATAACCGTGAATTTATCAGCAGAAGAAGGCAATTTACGACTAGTGGACGAATAACAATTGATTCTACTTTCAGGATTAAAGGAACAGACTCCACAATTACTGAGAGGTCTTTAATAAGGACAACAACTGGAGATTATGTAAACGAAAAAGTAAATGAATGAAAGAGGTTTTAATCATTTTATGTGTTTGGTTATTTTTTTCTTGTGATTCACCACAAGAGTATATTAAATACCACGAAAACAAAGAGATTGCACTAATTGGGCAGCTAATATCAGGTAAAAGGAATGGAGAATGGATAAGCTACGATAGTAGTGGAAGAAAATTAGCTACATACTTTTACCAAGATGATACGCTGAGGTTACGAAGGCAATATATTAATGAATTGCTATTTGCTGAAGAAGAGATGAATGGAGAGCACGTAAAACACGGGGTCACCACTACGTATTATAAAAATGGTACAGTTGAAAGTGAGACAAGTTATGTTGAGAATAGACAAGTGGGTTCACAAATGTTTTACAATCCTAATGGGAAAATAAGTTCAAAGTATATTGAAAGGAATAACGAGTCTATTAAATTTTATCAGTATCATGAAAATGGGGAGCTATTTGTTTATGCTGATAATCTTCAGAATGGTGTAGTCAATATTCATGATACTTTGGGTAATAAAGTTTATGAACTTCTTTACAAGAATGGTGAATTAATCGATACGTTAAAATCTTACTAGCTCTCTGTTCCTAGTATGCTTTGATCTACGCAACCGGGTCAGTAGCAGCACCTATCAGCAAGCCGAAGGGGCAGGCTACGATTACGCTACGCACTACAGCTACGACATCCACGGCAACGTTAGTACGCTCATGCAGGACAACCCGGCGCTGGCAGACATCAACGAGCAGTACAAGCGGATGGACTACGACTACGATCTGATCAGTGGCAACGTGCACCAGGTGGCCTATCAGAAGAACCAACGCGACCAGTTCTTGCACCGCTACGAATATGATGCAGATACCTGGCTCAAGCTGGTGTCTACCAGCATTGAAAAGCCGGACTACGAAGCGGATACGTATACGCTCAAGAACGTAGGGGGACAAGCCTTCCAGTTGAAGGCCAGCTATGCGTACTACCTGCACGGCCCGCTAAAGCAAGTGGTACTCGCCGATGGCTTGCAGAAGACGGACTACACTACGTGCAAGGCTGGCTGAAAGCGATCAACAATTCTAATGATACTGACAACCCGGACGATGACGTGTTCAGTATGCAACTGGACTACTTCGCCGAGGACTACCGCAATGAGAACAGTGGTATCAAGAGCCTATTGCTCTTTAATGAAAACTACTCGGGCAACATCCAGGCGCAACAGTGGCGCACACTCACCCCAGCGATTGCCCACCTGCCGGGCAATCAAGTCGCTAATGTCTATCGTTACCGGTATGATCAACGCTACCAACTGCGAAGTGCGCTGTTTGGCGGTATAACAAGTGGCAACTTCACTTCCGATGTACAACAATCCCACAGCACCACCGGTTTAAACTACGATGAGAACGGCAACATTCTGGGACTGCATAGAAGGGGGCAAAGTGACGATTCTTATCTACCTACGGACTGCTAGGTTCAGAAGCTTGCTACGATTGACTGCACTAAAACCATAGCAGAATCATTATCAGGGGGCAATCATTAATAAAAAATCAAATTGGAACAAATGATACCAAAACAATCGGTGACCTATTCGGTGACCTAATTGTTTTCGAGACCTATAACGTGCTGATAGTAAGTAACTTTCATCGCTCATTCGAATCCCTCACTCTCTGCTTTTCTGCTTCGGCTCGTTTCTAAACCCTTGGAAACGAGCCGTTTGCGTTTATAAGCTTTTCGTGCTGCTCCACTTATATCATCAGTGATCCGGGGCTTACTGCTCCACAATCCCCGCTACCTCCCGAAAGCTTTCTAACCCGGCTTCCATATTTTCAATGATCTCGTTGGCCAGGATATCCGGATCAGGGAGGTTATCGAGGTCCGCCAGGCTCTTGTCTCTAAGCCAGAAGATGTCTAGGTTGGTTTTGTCGCGGGTCTCTATCTCTTGGTAGCTATACTTGCGCCAGCGACCCTCGGGATTTTCTTCCGACCAGGTTTCCTGCCGAGCGTCCCGATTAGTAGGATTGTAACACTGCACGAAGTCCTGCAAGTCTTCGAACTGCATGGGCTTCTTCTTTAGCGTGTGCTGCACGTTGGTGCGGTAGTCGTAAATCCAAACCTCCTTCGTCCACGGGTCGCGGGAAGCGGGCTTGTTGTCAAAGAACAGCACGTTGGCTTTCACGCCGTGGGCGTAGAAGATGCCGGTGGGCAGGCGCAGGATGGTGTGCAGTTCGGTAGTCTTCATCAGTTCCTGCCGCACTGTTTCTCCGGCTCCGCCCTCAAAGAGTACGTTGTCGGGCAGCACCACGGCCGCCTCGCCGGTCACCTTAAGCAAACTGCGGATGTGCTGCAAGAAGTTAAGCTGCTTGTTCGAGGTCGTCGCCCAGAAGTCCTGTCGGTTGTAGCTCAGGTCTTGCTTTTCCTGCTCGCCCGCCTCGTTAGTGATGGTCATGCTACTTTTCTTGCCGAACGGTGGATTGGCCAGCACGTAATCCACCCGAACGCCTTCGTCGGCAATGAGCGCATCGTTGGGCGAAATGAAGCTGCGGCCGTCAATCTCGCCGATGTTGTGCAAGAACATATTCATCAGGCACAACCGCCGGGTGCCCGCCACAATCTCATTGCCCGAAAAGGTGTCGTTCTTCAAAAATGCTTTTTGCTCCCGATCCAGGTCGTGGTGCTCGGTGATGTAGTCGTAGGCGGCTAAGAAGAAACCGCCCGTGCCGCAAGACGGGTCGTGAATGGTGCGCATCGGCTCGGGATGCACGCAGGCCACCATCGCTTTGATCAGGGCACGCGGCGTAAAATACTGCCCCGCACCGCTCTTGGTGTCGGCGGCGTTCTTCTCCAGCAGCCCCTCGTAAATATCGCCCTTCACGTCGGCGCCGACCATTGTCCACTGCTCTTTGCCGATCAGGTCGATGACTTTGAGCAGCTTGGCTGGGTCCTGGATTTTGTTTTGCGACTTGGTAAATATCTGCCCGAGCGTGCCCGGCTCGGTGGCCAGCGAACGCAGCATCTGCGTGTAGAACGATTCCAGTTCGGCCCCCCGCTTTTTGCTCAGCGTTTCCCAGTCGCAGCGCTCCCCGTCCGGCTCTTCCTGACCGGTGGTGTCTTTGACGCGGGGGAACTCAACTACTTTGGAATAGGGCGGCCGGGTGAGTTCGTCGGCCATCTTTAGGAACAGCAGGTAGGTGATCTGTTCCAGGTAGTCGCCGTAGCCAACGCCATCGTCGCGCAGCACGTGGGCGAAGTTCCAGACTTTCGAGATGAGGGATGATTCTTGGCTCATGTTATTCTTGGTTTCGATTCAGGACACTGACGATAAGTTGTTTCACGGTTTCCATTTCTTCGCTGTTGCTAGCCGCGACCAACAGGGTAATGCTTGCCAGGGCTTCGTTGCTGATGATCAGTTCCCTGTCGGCTTGTAGCAGTAAATTGTTTCTTTCCAGAAACAGCAGAAAGCAAGCCGCGGCAATGCGTTTGTTGCCATCGACAAACGAATGGTTTTTGATGATGAGGTACAGCAGAGTAGCGGCTTTTTCTTCGAGTGAGGGGTAAAAGTCAGTATCACCGAAGCCTTTGCTGATCTGGGCCACGGAACCCGGAAAGCTATCGTCCTTCTCCTTACCAAACACCGCCGAGTCGAAGTTGGCATTCATTCGCTCGACGAGCTGCCGGTAGTCGTCCAGACTAGGATAAGTTGCCGGTTGCGTACTATTTCCCTTTTTGTCAAGCTGCTCGTGGTCATAATCATCGAGCAGTTGGAGTCCTTTGGCGAAGTGCCGCAGCCAGTCCATGTCGGAGGCACCCCATTCTTTCTGGTCTACTTTGGTAGCCACCGCCCGCTCAAAGATGCGAATGCCGGTCTTGAGATATTCTACTTCCTGCTGCTTTTGGGCCAGGCGACTTTCGTTGATGGCGTAGCCCTGCACCAGGTAGTCTTTCAGCCGCTGGGTGGCCCAGATGCGAAATTGGGTGCCTTGTTTTGATTTTACACGGTAGCCTACTGAAATGATAACGTCTAGGCTGTAGTGTTCAATACTTCTTTCTACTGCTCTGCCGCCTTCATTCTGAACTGTCGCAAAATTTGCGACAGTTCCCTGCCTGTCCAGTTCACCCTCTTTAAACACGTTGTTAACGTGCTTACCAATAGTCTTAACGTCGCGATCAAACAGCTCAGCTAATTGGTTGCGATTGAGCCAGACGGTTTCCTGATCGAGGCTTACTTTTAGTTCTACCTGGTTGTCGGCAGAATGGTATATTTCGACGGAGCTGTTCATAGGTTGGTTTGATATCACTTGAAAAGTAACTTGTTCGCGGTTGAGATAGCTAACGAAGGGGTTTTGGATTAAGTTTCGACCAAATCACGGCGGGAGAATTGAGAATCCTTATTGCTCAAACAAATTGCCGGTAGTTGGTACCGTATCCACGGGGGCCGTATCCACGGGGGCCGTATCCACGGGGGCCGCATCCACGGGGGCCGCCTTCTCCCCTTTGATGCGCTGGAGCAGCTTTTCGGCGGGTTCCCAGTCCGGTTCCTGACGGCAGGTAGTCAGTTCGGCTTCGGTGAGCAGTCGACCGGCGAAGGCGCGTTTGAGGATGCTCTGCCGCAGGGCTTCGGCTTTTTGCAGACTATCATCAATGCTTTCGCCCAGCTTATCGCAGACCGACAGGCGGGATTCTATCTCCTGGACGATTTGGGTTTGTTCGGGAATGGAGCAAATTGGAATAGGCAAGTCTGATAGAACAGTTAGGTTGATAGATGCAAGATTAGTAGTTTGCTTAGCCTTACTAAAAAAGTAATTTTTAGCTGTTCTGGTTTGTGAATAATAACCTACAAATTTTGAAGACATACCTTTCAAATATAGTCTGGCTCTGAAAATATGATTCTGATGTATGCAGTCCTTAATCTCATCATTCCATATTGTACCGCGACCAAGTTTATCCTTATCACCACCTTCTGTGTAAAGTATATCTCCCTTATGTAATTTGTATTTCTTTAGATCATCCGGTAACACTGCTATCTCTTTGATTTGGTTAAGATCTAAGTACCCATCTTGGACATTTGCAACACGTAAGTAGGGCAGAGAAATAAGCGCTCTGCCTTCAAGCTTTCGCCCTTTTGTAACACCGCCAATCAATTCGGCTATGTTCATCAAATTACTCCATTG
The DNA here is from genome assembly GCA_049650865.1 of Tunicatimonas sp. GTDB lineage: Bacteria > Bacteroidota > Bacteroidia > Cytophagales > Cyclobacteriaceae > Tunicatimonas. The sequence goes on along the minus strand of JBASAY010000083.1, from coordinate 1,373 downwards.
CCAACTGCTAACGATATCTGGTAGTTTTTCTAAATACTCCTCGCTAATTGGCTCAACTTCCTCTCCCTTCTTCGGTTTCCCCGGTTTCTTCCCCTTCCGGCCCTGGGCGTCCCACTCGATGACGCTTTGTTGCCAGGTGCGGAGTTGCTGTTGGTAGTGGGCTTCACGCTCGGCTTTGATTTGCTCCAGCAGTTGGTCGGCGGTGGGGAGATTGGTTTGTTGGGCGCGCCATGCCTGAGTGAGTTCTCCTTCGAAGGCTTTTTTGAGCACGGCCTGCCGGTAGATGGCCAGTTTGTCTTTCGCCGCTTGCAGGTTGGCAATGCCGTTGTCTAACTCGCTAAACAACTGCTCTATCTTGGCTACAATAGCGCGCTGTTCGGGGAGGGGAGGGAGCAAAAGACTTTTCTTCGAGTAGACTGAAATCCAATACCGTTTGTGAGTATCACTTCTTATTCGGTTAACCTGCATTCCATAGAAAACAAATTTTAAGTTCACGAAGGCACTTGTAGGTATCAGTATCTTCATGGCAGATGATTTTACCTTAAAAGGGAAATTCACGTACCTTGAGGCTGTAGTAAAATCGTCGAAAATAATAACTGGCAAATCGTTGAATATGCCTTCCGTTTCGTTTGTATAGCCTTTTATAAAAGATTTGCCTGGTGTCAAAACCGGTGTTTTGTAACTATCGTCGTAATTAGTATTATTGACTATGTAGCTTGTTGGCTGTAGATAATTCAAAAGGTCACCAAATTCAATTTCAATCCAATCTCCTTTCATATCGCTTTATTCACTTTTAATTCAATAATTTCTTCGGATGCGTACCGAAACACCAGTGTCTGGGTCAAAGGGAGACACAACGATGAATGATGTTTCACAGTTTTTTGATTGCCAAAGTACGTCGGTCATCCGTTATCAGCAACCCACACGGGAATTTTAAGGTCACGGATTGTTTTTGGATGGTCCGGGTCTGCCCGGGCGGTGGGGATGAAAGGTGTCGGTGGGCCACCGCGCGGGGTTGGTTTGGATGTAATTCGAAATGCGGTGAAACGCCCGTTCGTCCCGGATAATGTGGTCGTGAAACCGCGGTTGCCAGGCAAAATCCGGGTCAATCAACCGGGCATTTTTGGTAACCCCGATTTTAAATCCCCGAATAATGGATGCCAAATTTTGGGATTGTGGACCAAACCGGTTACCGGGCAACGATGGTTCATGATGCGACGATGCCCCCGGCGGTGGTGGTGGTGGTGGTGGTGATGGTGATGGTGGTGGTGGTGATGGTGGTGATGGTAGAGACGCAAAATTTTGCGTCTCTACGTCACGCCGATCCCCCCCGTCACGCCGATCCCCCCCGTCACGCCGATCCCCCCCGTCAC
>JBASAY010000082.1:0-20030 GCA_049650865.1 Tunicatimonas sp. | reverse complement strand
CGCTTCCCTTGCTTGTAGCCCTGTTCAAGCTCTTGGCGCTGCTCGGCTTCTAATTGAATGTAACGTCTCTTCCCTTGCATTTATGTGAAACAAAAAATTGTCAAAATAGTTACGATCCGCTACTTACCTAGACTTAGAAAGAAGCTCTGATCTTGCTAAACTTAGTGATCCGGAATTGTTTCTTACTCAGCAGGCTGATAAAACGATCATTCTAGATGAGATACAGCACCAGCCCGAACTGTTTCCCCTTCTTCGGTCCTTGATCGACGAAGATCGCCGCCCCGGACGATTTGTGATACTGGGGTCGGCTTCACCGGCATTGCTACGCCAAAGCTCGGAAAGTCTGGCCGGAAGAATCAACTATTTGGAGATGTTTCCTTTGTCGCTGCCCGAAACCCAAGAACAAATTGCTCAGCGGGATCTATGGCTCTACGGTGGGTTTCCGGAACCAGCACTTTCAAGAAAAATACCTTTTGTTCAAACGTGGTACCGCAATTTTACGCAAAGCTACGTTCAGCGCGACCTACCGATGTACGGCCTCCCCGCCGACCCGATGGTGACTCGGCAGCTACTGCAAATGATCGCTTCGGCTAACGGTAGTGTCCTAAACTACAGTAGCTTCGCCAAATCGTTGGGGCTTAGGGTGCCTACGATCAAGACCTACCTTAGCTTCCTGACCAACGCTTTTCTGGTGACTTTGCTGCCGCCGTGGTACGTCAACGTCAAAAAGCGATTGGTTAAGTCACCTAAAATCTACCTAAGAGATTCCGGTATGCTGCATTATTTGCTGGGGCTAACGTCTTACAACGAGTTGTTAGGAAACATTGCGGTTGGCAACTCCTGGGAGGGGTTTGTCCTCAGCTAGGTAGCCGCCGTTTTACGGTTAGACGACGAAATGTACTATTATCGCACGCAAGATGGGGCCAAGATAGATCTACTAATACGCCGAAACAACCGATGGTTGGCCGCAGCTAAAATCAAATTTAGCAGCGCCCCCTCACTAAGTAAAGGAACCTACATTGCCATGGAAGATTTGGGTATCGATAAGCTATTCGTCATTACCCCTGAATCCGATACGTATCCGATGGCCCCCAACGTTGAGGTAACCAATCTTACCCAATTTATTACGGAGACGTTGGCCCGCGAATCTCGTTAGGCTGCGCCGACGCCGTAGGTTCCTGTTTGCATATCCGGCAACTATTGCTTAGATTATCTCACTGGGTACAACTTTACTGGCCTCAGTATTCTTGTTCTTATTCTAACCTTAACCCTCCAACCACTATGAATTTCACCGGTAGAAAAGTTGAAACCCCCTCTAGTCGTTCCGTCCAGTTTCCCTCCGTAGAAAAATTCATGGCCACCGGCGAAACTACGCTCTCTCCCGAGATGACGATCAACGAAGCCATCGATATCATGCTGGATCAGCACCTTACCGGCGCACCCGTTCTGGACAATAACCGCAAGATTGTGGGTATGCTCACCGAGAAAGACTGCCTGCGCCTGCTCGTCGACAGCGCCTACAACAACCTGCACCACGACGATAAAACGGTGGCCGATTATATGTCGGAAGTGGTGAAGACGGTCACCACCGACCATGATATCTTCGACGTGGCCAACGAGTTCTTAACCACCCACTTCCGAAAGTTCCCGGTGGTGCACGACGGCAAACTGGTGGGGCAGGTCAGTCGGCGCGACATCCTGAAGGCGGTGCGCGAAACCAAGAACACCACTTGGTAGGAACGCGATTAATCGCGTTCCTACACCATTTATTTAAAAACGGTGTCTCAATCAACCATCTGCCGCCGCAGCTGCGGATTGTTGGCGCGGGTAGCCGCCACTACCAGCAGAAAGAACACAGCAAAGCACACCCACCCCGCCCCGGCATAGCTACCCGCCCAACGCAGCGATGTGCTGAACAGGATCGGCCCCAGGGCACTGCCGAACACAATGAGCATCGTAGCTTGCCCGCTGATGGCGCCCAGGTTCTTTTTGCCAAAGTAACGAGGCCACGTCACGGTGGTAATCACGCTGAACAAGCCCACCATCATTCCGTTGCCCGCCACCAGCGCGTAGTAGGCGAAGGGAGTAGTTCCCAAAAAGATCATTCCAATAATGCCCAGACAGGCGCCGAGCCCTTCAGCGTACAGCAAGTACTTCAGCGGAATATAGTCGCTCAGGCTACTGGCGGTGAGGGTAATTGCCACCGCCAGCACGGCCACCGGCTGAAAGATCGTGATCGCCTCGGCCCGGGTTAGTCCGGCCTGCTCGAAGATAGACACCACGTGGAAGGTAAAACCCGTGACGTACAGCCCCTGCATGGCCAGCATTAGCGCGAACACCCAAAAGGCGTAGGAGCGTACGGCCTCGCTGCGGGTAAAGTCTTTTATCACCTGAACCGCATAGCGCTGCTGGCGGGCCGAGGGGCGATAGTTGCCGTCGGGGCGTAGTCCGCTGGCCTCTGGGTTGTTACGGAAGAAGAGCAACACTATTACCGGGAAGATGACACCAACAACTACCGCCAGCACCATCCACGCCCCCCGCCAGTCGTAGCGGTTGATCAGGGCATCAAGCGCCACTGGCGAAGCTGAGAAGCCCAGCGAGATAAACACGTTGCTAAACCCGGTGGCAAAGCCGCGGCGCTGCTCGAACCACTGCATCATCATGTTACGCGATACCAGCGTGAGCACCCCCTGCCCGAAAAACCGCAACGACAAAAACCCTACGAAGATACACGCCAGCGTAAGCGCGGTGCCCGGAGTAGAATCAAGCGCACGCACCACCCGGTCAACCTGACTCAGGTAGGTAAGCACCAGTCCGAGCGACAAAGCGGCCAGCGAAGCCACCGGGCGCACGCCCCAACGGTCGTACAGGGTGCCCGCCCAGGGCAGTAAAAACGAACTGCCGATGGTACCGGCCATATAAGCCAGGCTCAGTTGGTCGCGGGTAAGTTGCAGGGCAGCCAGCAGCGGCTCGGTAAACACCGACACTCCGATGGTTTGTCCGGGCATGCTCGTTAGCACCCCCAGGGTGCCCCACACCAGGATCATCCAACCGTAGAAGAAGGGCCAGCGAGCAGCTGCGAAGGGCACGTTGACGAGGCGGGATTGGCGAAGCACGGCACAAAAGTACCCATTGCGTTCGGCGTCACCAACCGCACGGCCCTAATTTCTAAGCGGTATCCAACCATTGGCGGACGAAAATTTAGAGGTTTAGTTGTTTTTAGTTCCACAGAGTTAGACATTACCGTTCAGAAAACTGGCAGCCTACCAAAAGCACCTTTGTTGGGTAGCTTGCTCCGTTCTTCCTTACCTCACTACATCAAGACTACTAACCTCCATGATCCGCAAGAAACTATCCCTGCTGCTGCTGAGCACGCTGTCTCCTACCCTACTGTTCGCCCAGAGCATCGACCAAGCTATCAACTCGGTCTTTGAACCGATCACCGATGTCATCGAGTCTATCATCTTCTTCACCGTAACATTGGGCGGTTACACCATTCCCTTCGTTCTTATTTGGCTTATTGCTGGGGCGCTGTTCTTCACCATCTACATGCGTTTCGTTAACATTGTCGCTTTCAAGCACGCCCTGGACGTGGTGCGGGGCAAGTATGATAATCCTGACGACCAAGGCGAAGTAAGTCACTTTCAGGCACTCACCGCAGCCCTGTCGGGTACGGTGGGAGTGGGTAACATTGCAGGAGTGGCCCTGGCCGTATCGCTGGGCGGGCCGGGTGCCACGTTCTGGATGATTATCGCCGGTATTTTGGGCATGTCGTCCAAGTTTGTGGAGTGCTCGCTGGGGGTAATGTACCGCAACTACCATCCCGATGGCTCGGTGTCGGGCGGCCCTATGTACTACCTGGAGAAGGGATTGCGCGAGCGGGGCGAAAAGTGGGCAACCCTGGGCAAAGTGCTGGCGGTGCTGTTCGCCATTGCCTGCATTGGGGGCTCGTTTGGCGGTGGCAATATGGTGCAGATTAATCAGGCTACCCAACAGTTTATCGACGTAACGGGGGGCACCGAAAGCTTTTTGTACGGACGCGGTTGGGTGTTCGGAGTATTTATGGCGATCGTGGTGGCCATCATCATCATCGGAGGCATCAAGTCCATCGCGAAGGTAACCGATAAGATCGTTCCCTTTATGGTAGCTATCTATGTGGGAGGAGCGTTGTTCGTGTTGGCCGTAAATATCGGAGAGATTGGTAACGCTTTTGCCCTGATCTTCGAGGGGGCCTTCTCGGCCGACGCCCTGTACGGCGGAGCGGTAGGAGTGCTGATTCAGGGATTCCGCCGGGCGGCCTTCTCGAATGAGGCGGGAGTAGGATCGGCTTCCATCGCCCACTCGGCCGTAAAAACCGACGAGCCTATTTCTGAAGGAGTGGTTGCTCTGCTGGAGCCATTCATCGACACGGTGGTAATCTGTACCATGACGGCGCTGGTTATTATTATTACGAACTACGGGGGGGCCGGAGCAGGATTGGCGCTGGAAACCGCCACCACGCAGGGCAACGCGGGGGGAATCACCCTTACCTCTAACGCCTTTGCTACCGTAATCTCGTGGTTTCCAGTGGTGCTTTCTATCGCCGTGATTTTGTTTGCCCTGTCCACCATGATCTCGTGGTCGTACTACGGCCTCAAGGCCTGGACCTATCTGCTGGGCGACAGCCAAGCGATGATCACGCTGTATAAGGTGCTATTTTGCTTTTTTGTAATTGTGGGCTCGGCCCTGAGTTTGGGGGCGGTGTTCCGCTTCGGCGATGCCATGATCTTCGCTATGTGCTTCCCCAACGTACTGGGCCTCTACTTTCTGATTCCTAACGTGCGCCAGGCCTATGATAAGTACATGAGCCGGATAGATAGCGGCGAAATAGCCGTCACGAAGTAATTATGAAAGCAAATCTTTTTTGAACAAACCTCTATAACCTCAACCTACGATGAAGATACACTCACTATTATCAGCCAGTATGATCCTGCTAACCGTCATTTCCAGCTGTGCTCAGTCGAACCGCCTGGGGGTAGGAGCCGAACCTCCGAAAGATGCCGAAGTGCTCTTCGACGGTTCGCGTGAGATGCTTGATGAGAAGTGGACCTACTGGCAAGGCCCTCGTCTGGCCGCCTCGATGCCCATTAAGTGGCAGGTAGAAGAGAATCCCGCAGGGGAGGGAATGGTTGTCAATAGTAACGACCCCGCCGCGGCCGGAGGACTGTACGGCGCCGCCGACATTGTGACCAAAGAAAAGTACGAAGACTTTCGCTTGCACCTCGAGTTTTTGATCGAAAAAGAGGGCGGCAACAGCGGCGTATACCTTCAGAACCGCTACGAAATCCAGATCCTGGACGGCGACACCACCATGCACGGCATGGCTACGGTAATTAATGAAACCCCCTCACCCTACCACCTTTACCACGGCGTAGGCCAGTGGAATGCCTACGACATCCAGTTCCGCGCCGCCCGCTTCGAAAATGGTGAACTGTCGGAGAACGCGTTGGTTACGCTTTACTTCAACGGTGAGAAGGTGTACGCCAACCAGCCGATAAAAAAAGTATGGGGCGGTGAAAACTCGGGCCTCGACGGGGGCAACAACGATGGTTTTGGCATCACCGACACCCCCGGCGGCATCAAGCTGCAGGCTGAGGGGCACGATGTGCTCTATCGTAATATATGGATCAAGGAACTAGCACTCGAAGCCGCCGACATTGACTTTTAAGACAGGCAAGCAAGTTGCTGAACCGGCAACCATCTCGGGTAGTTGGGGTTAGGAAGTAATAATCCGATTTTTAACCCTAGCTGAATACTCCTATGAGCTTAAACGAAATTGTTGGCAAACGCTACAGTCCGTACGCTTTCGCCGACCGGCCCGTATCCGAAGACACGCTTTACCAGATTCTGGACGTAGCCCGGTGGGCTCCCAGCAGCTACAACGAGCAACCCTGGCGGTTTATCTACGCACTAAAGGAAAACGAAGAGGCTTTCCAACGCCTTCTTTCGTGTGCGGTGGCCGACAACCAAGAATGGGCCAAGGAAGCTCCGGTACTGCTTCTAAGCGTGGCCAAACGGCATTTCTCGCAGAACGGAGAACCCAACCGCCACGCCTGGCACGACACCGGGATGGCGGCGGCTTTTTTTGTGCTCAAGGCCACCGAGATGGGTTTGTACGCGCACCAGATGGCTGGCTTCTCGGTAGAGAAGGCGCAGCAGAACCTCAACGTTCCTGAAGAGTTTAGCCCGGTCGCCATGATTGCCCTGGGCCACCGCGGTGATGAAGAACGACCCGATAAGGGGAGAAAGTCCGTAGAGGAGTTAGCGATGCCCGGACAGTGGCGTCAGTAGGGAAGCTAACGCGATGGTCAGAAACTAAAAAAGGCTCCCCCTTTGGAAGCCTTTTTTAACCTTCGTGTGATAGCAGCTTTATATTGCTACCTCCTGCGATACTCCTAGCCAGGCAAGTGCGTCCTGTTCGCTGGTGAACGAGCCTAGGACCTCTTGCGTATTCATTCTTTGTTTCTCTTTGGTTACTTCAGCTTGCTGCTCGATCGACATTTGGGTGATGATATCGGGTGAAATGACGAAAGCCATCTTCTTCACCCCCGCCAGTCGTAACCGCCCAAAAATCTCTGTAGAAGCCCACTCCTGCACTTCCGGATCAATGGCGAAATTGACCCAATCGGCGGTATTTACCAACATAAGCTGCGGGCGATACTGCTCTACTACCTCGGTATGCTTAATCATCTCACGACGATAGATCGAGTTAGTGAGTTCTACGGCATTAAACCATCGTGACAACACCAAGGATTGTGCTTCATCGTAAATATCTTCTACGAAACTGCTTTTGTACACTGTTTTCATGTTCATACGTCGATTTAGTTTTTATCCTTTAATTGATTCAATAATTCTTGTTCACGCTTGTCGAAACGCTTCTTCGCTTCAACCAGCATTTTGTTTCGCGCTTGTATCTGCTCTTCGGCCCGTTTCTGCTCTTCGGCTCGTATTTCCTCAGCCTCCTGATTCTTCCCTTCTAGCTCTTGCTTGGCCCGGAAAAGCTCCTGCGCCTTGCGCTCCATCTCCTCTTGGGTAGCCTGCAGCTCTTCTAAGTTTTGGCGCATTTCTTCTTCCTGGGCGCGCATATCCTCGGCTTGCTGCTTAGACTGCTCTAGCAGTAACTGAGTGCGCTGATTTAGCTGAGCGGTTGCTACCGAAGAGGCAATGATCTCACCGGCATCTTCCAAGAACGCAATAACGTGTTCGGCAAAAGTGCCGAATGAGGCCAACTCTAAAATGCCAATTGTCTGTTCGTTCGCCTTAAGTGGCACCAGTAACAGACTTTGGGGGGCCGCCTTCCCCAAGCCAGAGGTGATGTCAGAATAGCTTACCGGGATCTCGGTAAGGTGGGTGGTTTCTTGCTCTAAGTAGGTTTGTCCTACCAATCCCTCACCGGGGGCAACCTGCCGCTCAATAAACTTTTTCTTGTCGTAAGCGTGGCACGACACAAGCGCCAGGTGCTGCGCTTCTTCCTCCCAGAAGAACAACATTGCTTGGTTGGCCTTCACGTACCGGACCAGGTAGGTTAGCAGTTGGTCAGCCAGTTGCTGCACGTCGCCCTGGTGCTGCCGGGTAATCTCCGCCACCTTCGATACCCCCTCGGTATTCCACAAGCGCTTCTGGTCTTCAGCACGTACTTCGTCGCGCTGCACCTGCATCCGCATGAGCTCACCGGCTAGCGTTGATTGATTAGCGTCGCGGTTGTCGTCATCAATTCCTACCCACGTAGCATCAGACGCCCCGCGGGCTACCTGCTGGGTAAAGCTCACCGCCTGTTTCAAGCTACTTGTTAGCTTCTCTACCGCCTCCTTGTCGTCAACGTCTTCATCTCTATTATCGTTAAACAAGTATGTTCGGTGGCTATTCACTACTTTGGCAGTCAGCTTTTCGCGTCGCCGCTGGATGTACTTAATCTGGCGGGTGGCGAAGACCAGCAATGCCGCTGCCGCTCCCAATAGGATTAACTGAACGATTAAGAGAAGCACCTCGCCCGTTGCGTAGGAAGTAGCCTCAGAAACAGCGTACTTGCTGTAAAAGAACGCAAAGGCAGTTGCCCCGAAGCAGAACACCAACAGAATGATGGCCAGAGAAACAAGAGTCGGGGGATGACCCTCTTCTGCTGCGAAGAATTTTTTCATGAAGCTTATTGCGTTATAACCCAGGTTGTTACAAAGGTGAAAAGCAACTACTCTTTATAAAAAAGAAAGTGCCCTAAAATAGTACATGACGGATGAATATAGACCTATCCACCCAAAGCGTGCTGGTAACCGGTGCCAGCGGCGGCATTGGCCAGGCTATTGCCCTACAGTTAGCCGCCTCAGGAGCTCAGGTAGCCATCCACTATCACCGTGATGCCGAAGCGGCCAACCGGGTGGCTAGTCAGTGCCCCGGCGCAGCCACTTTTCGGGCTGACCTAAACGACCCTGATGAGACGCAGCGGCTGTTCTTAGATGCGGTAACTCACTTTGGCCACCTCACCGCCGTGGTCAACAACGCGGGCATTGCGATTGGCACTCCCGTAGAAGGAGACGATGTCGCTTTTCTGGACAATTGGGAGCGCACCCTGCGGGTGAACTTAGGCGCTACTGCCCTGTTGTGTAAAAAAGCGGTGAACCACTTTTGTGAGGGGTCGGGGGGGCGCATTGTTAATATCGCTTCACGCGCTGCCTTTCGCGGCGACACCTCTGAGTACCTGGCGTACGCCGCCTCTAAGGGAGGCATGGTGGCCCTTACGCGTTCTATTGCCCGCGCCTACGGCAAGCAGCACATCAAAGCCTTTGTGGTGGCCCCGGGTTTTGTGCGCACCACCATGGCAGAAGATTTTATCCAACGGTACGGAGAAGAGTTTGTACTGAATGATATCGCGCTTCCTACCCTAACCCAGCCGCAGGACGTTGCCCCTACCGTGGCCTTCTTACTCAGTGGGCTGGCCGATCACAGTACCGGCGGCACGATCGACATCAATGCCGCAAGCTACCCGCACTGATGAGGTTGAGCTGAGAGCAGTACTGCGCTGAACACCGTGCCCCGCTTGGTGGTTTATAACGCATGGAACACAATGAACCACCTCGGGCGGTAGAACCCTGGATGCGCGGACTACTGCTGCTCGCTGGCGCCTACAACATCGGATGGGGCGTCTTTATCTACGTATTCCCCAATTCATTCTATCAGTGGATCACCCAAACCGAGCGATTGGCGTCCGCCCTTATTACTTGGCAAGGGATTGGAGTGCTTGCCTTTGGAGTGGCCTACATCCTTGCCGCCGTGTACCCCATGCGCCTGTGGTTTGTGATTGGCCTGGGTTTCTTTTCTAAATTCATTGGGGCAATAGGTTTTTATTTTGTGATTATGGAACAGACTATCACCGAAAAGTATATCTTTCACCTTATAATGAACGATACGGTTTGGCTGATTCCACTGGGGATTATATTCGTTCGGATATGGCAAATTAAGCGAACGCAGCGCGTATCATTATGAAGAAGCAGGTAGAATGGATTGATATTACGCTACGCTTCGCCGGGGTCGTTAATGTGGTATGGGGGCTGATCTTTGTGCTGTTTACCGATCCACTGTTTCGATGGGCGAAGTTATCCGAACCTCCCCTTCTGCTTCCTTGGGAGCTGATTGGCGCGGGAGCTATCCTTTTCGGATTGGGATACTACGTTGCTTCGTTTAACATCGCCAAACACGCGCTGGTTATCGCCGTCGGCTTTGCCATTAAGGTTGTGGGCACCGTGGTGGTATGGAAGAGCGTACTGGTTCATGGTTTTACCGTTCCCCTGGCGCTGTATTTTTCGGTCAAAGATGCGCTATGGCTCATTCCCTTCGCTTTAATTCTCTACCACATTCTTGATCGGTGGCAATCTCCGGAGCGAGATCACCCAACCCTTCCTTTTGCAGCAACAATTGCCCACGTACGCACCAACCGAGGAAACGCTCTGCGGGCGCTATTGCACGAACAACCCGTACTATTGGTATTCTTACCTAACTTGTCTTCTCCCCTATTTCAGTCTTGGGCAAGCCAATTAGCGCAACAGCATCCGACAATACAGCAAGGGGGCACCCATTTGGTGCTGGTATACGCTAAGAACGACGACACCGCTAGCGCGCTCCGGAGCGTTGCGTTAGCGAAGACCGAGTTCGTTAATGATGCAGATTATACGCTACACAGTTTGTTTGGCCTAAACAAAGCGTCTCTCGCTCAGCTAATCACGGGGCTTCCGCGGAAGCCTCTTCAGGCAGTAAATCAATGGGCTACGGGGCACTACCGGATGCCTGGAGCGTTTCTTCTTTACCGGGGTGAACTGCTAAAAATGTACCGCCACGGGGGGCAAGAGGACTGCCCGGATTTCATCGCGCTAGCGCAGGTTGAGCAGGCGGAAGCACCAGCTTCGTAAGATTGATGGTTAGATAGTCGCTTGGTCGATAGCCTCGTAGAGCACCTGCTGGATTTTGGTACGCGTATTTAACTGGCCCAGGCGGGCATTATCGCGGGTAGGGTGCACCCGATTCGATAAGAATACGTACACGAGGTCGTACTCAGGGTCGGCCCAGGTAAAGGTGCCGGTAAAGCCCGAGTGGCCAAAGCTGGCATCGCTAGCGCTTACCGCGGCGTTACCGTTTTCCGAACGTTCAAAGTAGGGTTTGTCAAAACCCAGCCCCCGGCGGTTGTCGTTGTCCGGAAACTGGTAGCGCGTAAACTCTTGTAAGGTAGCGGCGCTGATGTAGCGTTGCCCTCCGTACTCTCCCTCGTTCAGGTACATCTGCATCAGCTTGGCCAAATCGTTAGCGTTGGCAAACAAACCGGCGTTGGCCGACACGCCGCCCATCATGATAGCCCCTTCGTCGTGCACGCGCCCGGCAATGGGCCGCCGTCGAAACAGGTAGTCGTTTTCGGTAGGCACAATACGACTGGCCGGAAACTTGTCTAACGGATTGTAGGTAAGCGTGGTGGCCCCCAGCGGTTCGTAGAAGTTCTGATACAGGTAAGAAAGGTAATCTTCACCACTAAGCTCCTCAACGATACTAGGCAGCAGGTAAAACAGCAATCCAGAGTACTTGTACTTAGCTTCTGCCTCCAGGGGCGACTTTTTGATCGCCCGGAAAATCTTCTTTTGGTAGTTGCGGTGCAGGTACATATTGTCGGCGAGTTTCACCGGGAAGCAGCGCGACGAGTCTTCTTTGATGGTGAACCAGCGGTAGCTGCCGTTGCGGCGGCGGGTGCTCTCCCAGTACGGAATCCAGGGTTTGAAGCGAGCTTGGTGGGCCAGAATATCCCGAAACGGAACGCCCGCTTTGTTAGAACCACGAAAGTAAGGCAGGTAATCGTCGATGCTAGCTTCCAGATCGAACGTACCCTCATCGTGCAGTTTCATAATGGCGGGCAGGGCTGTGGTAATTTTGCTGACTGATGCTAAGTCGTACAAATCGTTGCGCTTCACCCCTACGGTATCGTGATACACGTGTTCGCCGTAGGCTTTGTACATCACCACCTTCTGGTGGCGGGCGGCCAGCACCACACAGCCTGGCGTTGCCTTGGCATCAATAGCCTGCTGCACCAGCGAGTCCACGCGCCCGTAGAGCACCGCCGAATTCATACCCACCTCTTCCGGCACAGAGTAGCCGAAGCGTAAGTTACCAACCACTTCTAACCCTTCGCCCAGGGCGAAGGTACTGCCTACACTCACCGGAAGCCTTCCGTTGGCACTTACGCCGCCAAAAATCAACTGGGCAGCCAACTCCTCAGCGTCTACATTGTCCTGGTACGTCATGATGAGTCCATCGGCCTGCGCTACGCCGGGTAGTTTGGCCAGCACGTACGGATTCTTGAATACCGAAAGGATTGCATTGGGTTGGGCCGCTAGCTCTTTGGCGTAGCTGATGAGCGGTCCGGAGAATTTCAGACTATTGCGGGGATATTTGCTGTCGTCGTGCACTCCCGCGATCACCAGGTTGAATTCTTTTAGCTGCCGTTTCATTTTTTGTATCTGTTCGGCGGTAGCCTGGGCTGGTAGCGTGAAGTGTTTCACTCCGGTATAGAGCTCCAGCATCTTCTGGAAAGCGGTTGGCTGAGTAGCTCCCATCGATACCGACGCGATGCGGAGCGTATCCAAGCGGCGCAGGGGCATCAGGTTGTTTTGGTTGCGCAGCACCGTGAGCGCGCCTTCCATCAGCTTACGGTTGAGTAAGCGAGCGGTAGGAGTGTTCATTTCAGCGTTGATATCGCGTACCTTCACGGGTTGGTACTGGTGCAGGTTTACCCAGCGTTTCACCGCCAGTAGCTTGCGGCAGCGCGCATCGATATCCTCCTGACTAAGCTTTCCTTGATTAATCGCCTGGCGGATTTCGGACAGCGCTCGGGGTACGTTTTCGGTGAGCTCCAGCACATCGTTGCCCGCAATCATCGCGTCCTTGTCCACAATGCCGGGTTGGTTGCCCTTGGTGACTCCCTTCATGTCCATGGCGTCAGTTACGATCAACCCCTGGAAGCCCATTTGCTTCTTCAGCAAGTCGGTAATAATGGGCTTAGACAAGGTAGAGGGTACTCCGCTGGAATCTAGCGCCGGAATATCCAGGTGGGCTACCATCACGCCCCCTACGCCCGCCTCGATGAGCTTCATAAACGGATACAATTCTACCGAGGTAAGCCGCTCTAGCGAGTGGTTGATCTGCGGCAGCGCGTGGTGCGAGTCGGTATCAGTGTCGCCGTGGCCCGGAAAATGCTTGGCGGTGGTGAGCACGTGTTCGTCTTGCATACCTTGCATGTAGGCTAAGCCCTTGGCGGCCACATTGTCTTTGTCCTCGCCAAACGAGCGGAAGTTGATTACCGGATTATTGGGGTTGTTGTTTACATCCACCACCGGGGCGAAGTTAGAGTGCACGCCCACCCGCTTGAGGTCGCGGGCTACCTGCTGCCCCATTTCGTAGAGCAGTTGGGTATTGCGAATAGCACCCAGTGTCATTTGGTAGGGATAGCTTACCGCACTGTCGAGGCGCATGCCTACGCCCCATTCGGCGTCCATGGCTACAAACATCGGCACCTCCGAGGCCTCCTGCAGCCGGTTGAGGATGCGGGCCTGCCGCCCGGGGCCACCCTGAAAAACGACCAGCCCCCCCACCTTGTGCTCGCGAATGAGCTTGAGGAGCGACTGCACGTGCGCTTCGTTTTTGTTAGAGTGCGTACGCAGCATAAAAAGTTGCGCCACGCGCTCGTCAGGAGTGAGGGCGTTCATCACCGAGTCGACCCAGGGGTCGTTGAGGTAGGAAGTGAAGGGCGGCGGTACCGCAGCGGGAGTCACCAGCGGACGCTCTTGGGCGGTGGCCAGGAAGCTGCTTCCTATCAGAAGGGTAATGAATAACGAACTCCGAACAAGGAATAACGAATGATGAAGTGGCATAAAAAGGGACTTTGAATAACGTTAGAAAGTTAACGAAGACAAGGTAGCGTTTTCGTACAATTTCCTTGTCCCACGTAGTGTTATTATGGTTTTAGTCGCTTTCTTCTAGAGCAAAAAGAGCGTGCACGTCAGTATTGAGCGCTCGAGCGATCTTGAGGGCGAGGACTGTAGATGGCACGTAGCGGCTCTTTTCTATGGAGTTGATAGACTGCCGCGACACGCCCACCCGTTCGGCCAACTGCTCCTGGGTAAGGTCGTTTTGAGCGCGGGCAACCTTAAGGTGGTTAGTCATCAATAACCATCCGAAATTTACTGAAGAAGTACGCGATGTTGGCATAGAATAGCAGCAGCGTGCACACTGCCATGTTGCCTCCTACATCAGGTAGTACCAGTTCTCTTCCAATAAAGAGACTACTTAAGTTGGCAAATACAGGCATCATAACCATCGCTACTACAATCATCATTACCCCACGGGTAACAGCGCGCAAGCGTAGATCAAGATAGAATTCATCCTCACTTTTTTCTCTTGAGAATAAGATGAAATAAAGACCAACAGTTAATAACAAATGCACCGTATACAACCCCCATTGATCTTGGTCAGATGACTCAAGGTTGAATACTGCTTGTAGCAAAGCATCAAATAAAAACGCTTCCGGGATGATTAATAGGCATACTCCAATACCTATACTACGATAGTAATGGGGCAACAGAGAGTCTCTTTCGAAACCTAATGCGTGTTTGTAGATGTCCATACTGATAGTCCTTAGAAGACTTTAAATATACAGCTAACTTTCCTAAAAGGAAAGTTTATTTTACATAAGAAACGAAATCGTGTCACACAATGGATTAGAAATTGATCTTGAACGGCTGAGTTTATCCCCCTTAATTGTTATGTTCCCCTCACCCCCAAACCCGGCGCGTCGGTTACCGATAGGCAGCCGTTGCGCAGCACGAAGCCGCCGGATACCACATCACGAGCCAGGTCCAGACTGCCATCCAGATCGAGGTATTTGGTGTGAGACGTAGCCAGTGCCAGGTGTAGGGCAGCGGCAATGCTGATGATGCTCTCGTCGTTACAACCCCACATCAGGCTTACTCCGGCATGCCGGGCGATGGTCGCAATTTCGCGGGCAGGCGTGATTCCACCACACTTCATCAGTTTGATGTTGAAGATGCCCCCCGCGCCGGGAGGAACTACCAAGCGCGCCGCATCGGCCGGAGTTACCAGCGATTCGTCTAACGCGATTCGTTGCTTAATGTCAGCTGGCAAGCGTTGGTAGTCGTCGGTTTGCCCCACGGGCAGCGGCTGCTCGATCAGCTCTAGGTTAAGCGAACGGGTTTGTTCATAGAACTTCTTAAGTTGCTCAAATGAATAGCCCTGGTTGGCATCCACCCGAATCATAATCTTATCGCCCAACGTTTCTCGAAGCTTTACTAGTCGTTCCACGTCTTCTTTCGGGGAATGCCCCAGCTTTACCTTTAGGTAGGTAAAGCCTCGTCCGACGTATTCTTCTGCCTCCGTTAGGGTATCGGCTACGCTCTTAATACCAATGGTGATAGAGGTAGGCATTGAGGAGTGGCACTGTCCCAGGTAGCGGGTCAGGGGCACGTCTAGATGCTGCGCAAACAGATCGTACAAGGCCATATCTAGGGCGGCCGCGGCTCCGGGTTGATCAGCAAACTGCTGCTGTACCCGGCGGCACAGCGGGTGCAGGTCGCGCACATCAGTGCCTACCAACCAGCCAGTAGCTTCTTCGGACAATGCCGCTACCGTATCGTTCACGTCTACTCCAACGACAGCCTTACTGGGGTTGGCCGCTCCCCAACCGGTGTGGCCCGTATCGGTTTCCAGCTCCACGATGCAGTTGCTCACGCTATCCACCGACTTGTAGGCGATGGTGTAGGGGCGGGTGAGCTCCAGGTTTTCGTGGCGTACGTGAATGCGGGTGATTTTCATGGGCTCGGTTTGCCTTTTACTTCTTCGTCCAGTTCTCTACTTTGAGGTCTGCCACTCTCCTGAACTCTTTCTCATTGTTAGTAACAAGAATCAAGTTTAGACTTCTTGCATGAGCCGCAATTAACGTGTCTAACGGCCCAATAGGAGTACCGCTCTTTTCTAAACTCGCCCTAATCTTTCCGTACTCTGCGGCTGCCTCTAGCTCGAACGCTACAGTTTCTAATGGAATTAGAAACTGATTTAGGGCTGACTCGTTCTTCTCACGCTGCGCACTCTTCTTTACTCCGTACTGTAGTTCAGCCAGCGTTATCACCGAAATACCAACGCTACCCAAGGGCAAACCCCTAAACCTCTCGAATACACTAACAGGCTTTTTCTTGATGATGTAGATACAGATATTAGTGTCAAGAATGTACTCCATCAGTCAAAGGAGTCTCTGATTTGCTCATTGGGTTGTTCTCGGTCGTTTAGAAAATCTTCTGAAAATTCGTCAACGCTATTCCTTAAATCTTGCCACGGGTCGTGAAAAGGAATGATGTAGAGGGCACTGCCTACTTTTTTCAAGTAGACTTTATCATCCTTGATCCTAAGACTATCAGGAATCTTAACGGACTGTGACCCTGAAATAACTTGTATGTCTACTGCCTCGATTGCCATAGGTAGTTTTTCATCTAAGATAAGGGTTTTCTTCTAAAGCTTTATGATTGGTCGCCAATATCGGTTAACACCCACTACCTTTTAACAACAGACTTAACTTTGCGGACTGAGCGATCCCCGAACTAACTCCACCAGCTTACTCAACCCATCTTCCATCGGCAGCAAGGCTGGAATGCCCAGTACATCCTCGTACTGCTGCTGGTAGCGACGGGCCTCGTCTAAACTCAATCCTTCCGTGTTGAGCGTCAGCGCAATCACTTCAGAACCGTAAGCGCGAATTAACGCCACCTCGCTTTCTACGGAAGGCAACTCCCAGCCTTCTTCTTCAAAGCCGCTGTAGTGGGTGCGACCGGGAGCGCACTGTAACACCACGTGCCGGGCCTGTCCCGACAACAGAAACTCTGCCCCGCCGGGTCCGCTGGGGTTGCGCAGTGAGCTTTGCCCCTCCAGCAGGATTACGTCGGGCTGCGCCTCGCGGTAGCACTGTAGCATCGCCGCTTCTAGTTCGCCCGAGATAAAATCGTTGTAGGTGCTATCGAAGATAAAGCCGTAGCGGTTGCCCTGCATCCAACCGGTTTGGCCGGTATAGATCATCTCGGCACTAACGTCAGCCTCACGTAGGGCGTGCAGCAGCAGTCGGGCGGTGGTGCGCTTGCCCACGTTGCAGTCGATGCCCAGCACCGCTAGTTTCAGGGAGCGTACCTGCCGGATATCGCCCGTCCAGAAGGCTAGTTGCTCCTTCGGTTTGGGGCGGCGGATGTCGGTGATGGTCAGATCCCTCGCTTCGGCCAGGGCCTGCAGCTCCGGCACGTCGCCCATAAACTCGTGCAAGCCACTCACTACATTCATCCCGGCCCCGAGGGCTTCTTTCACCACCTCGAGCATGCCCGCAGGAATGCGTCCGCCCTTTCCGGCCACGCCGACCAGGCAGTGCTGTGCCGGTTCGGGCGACTGCCGCTGAAAGTCAGCGATGGAGGCGTAGATTGGAATGCCCCGCGGGGTGCCGTCGAGTACCAGTCCAGCATCCTGCCCCGCCGACGCGGTATCGATGACGGCTAAGATGCGATAGCGAGACGAATCGCGCACCAGGCCGTGGGCGGTCTTGGCTTTGTTGGTAGCGAACAGGTTTTGGGTGATAACGATGGCGGGGCCGTCCATACAAATAGGGAGTTGCGTGACGGCGAAACTTAGACAAAATGTGGCGAATGTGAAAGGAATGCTTAGATTTAGGGTTGCACCGCTTGTGTGGCACCATTATGATTAAGCTAGCGACTTTTATTATACTGCTCTTTGTGATGGGCTGTCGGGGAACGGCCGAGAAAAGCGCTACAATTGGAACTGATACGTTGTCGACAAGTACGGTAACGGAGCCCCAAGAGGCTAAAACAGTAAGTTTGCTAGCGCAAAGCTTAATTGATCGGGGACTGGTGAACGTGCAAGACGTCGACTCCACGATCATTGTAGATTTGCGCTACAGTACAACCAATAACTTTGTAGGAATAGACGTGTACGGTGACTTCGATGAGGCGTATCTGCAAGCCGAACCCGCCCGCCGGTTGGTGTTAGCAAACACTTACCTAAGAGAGCGACATCCTGGCTACGCTCTTTATATCTATGATGCGGTGCGACCCCGTCGGGTGCAGCAAATTTTGTGGGACACCTTAGATTATCCGCTTAATGAGAAGCCCAAGTACGTAGCCGATCCCCAAAAAGGCTCCATCCACAACTACGGGGCGGCGGTCGACCTTACCGTGGCCGGGGCCGACGGGCAACCGCTGGATATGGGTACCGATTTTGACTACTTTGGGGTGCTGGCGTATCCTACCAAAGAAGCAGACATGTTGGCGGCCGGACAACTTACCGCAGAACAGCTTGCGAACCGGAAACTCCTACGCGATGTGATGACCCGAGCGGGCTTCTCACCCATCACCACCGAGTGGTGGCACTTTAACGCATTCTCGCGCCGAGAGGCCGACCGGCGCTACGGTATTGTTGAATAATGAACTAACCATGACAAGACCTTTATTCCTCTTTCTCTACGGATCGCTACTCGTGCTACTATGTCAGTGCCAGTCACGTCCTGAAGCATCCGAAACCACTGCGGCAGCCCCTCCCCCGGCTGAAAAAAAAGCTTCTATTCAGCTCGATGTGCTGTGGGTACGCATGGGCGACGGCGACGGGCAGCGCGACCAGAAGATGCCGCACCCTACTTCGGTAGAGAAAGCGGAGTTCTCGCCCGACGAGACCCTATTTGCTACCGTGGCCAAGGGTGATTCTTCGGTGCGCTTGTGGCAGATTAATGGTGATACGGTATGGACCCGGTACGCCGAGGCCGAAACCGAAGCAGTTACCTTTACCCGCGACGGACGGCACGTGATCACTGGTGGAGAGGATATGAAAATTCGTGCGTGGCGGGTAGAAGACGGCGAAGTGGTAAAAACCTTGCACGACATCGCTAGTATCGAGGGACTGCGCAAATCAAATGATGGACAGCGGCTCGCCTCGGGCAACGAAGCCGGGCAGATCAAACTGTGGGACATCTCGGCGGCTGATCCGCAGGAGTGGCCCGAGCAGCCGTTACACACCCTGACACACGCCCCCGACCAGCACGCCCCGGGCGGCAAGCCTGAGGAAGGCGATGCGGACGTTAACCAGATCGATTGGACCGAGAACGATCAGCAGTTGGTATCGGGCAGCCGCAACCAGGAAGTGAAACTGTGGAACGTGGCCCCCGACAGCGTGCCGTCGCTGGTGCGCACCTTCACCGGGTTCAGCGGATCAATCAAAGCAACGCGCTTGTCGCCCGGTGATAGTTTGGTGGCTGCGGGGGCGCAGGCCAGCCCCGACGGCTCGGTGCGGGTATGGCGCACCCAGACCGGCGAACTGGTGAACACGCTTCAGTTCCCGAACTTGCGCATTGTAGAAACGGTAGAGTTTACTCCTAACGGCCAGTTTCTGCTGGTAGGGGGCACCGAAAAAGACAGTTTGGGCAACGGACACTTGTATGCCTATTCGGTGGCCCGACTACTGCGAAAAGGTTTTACGCCGCCTAACAAAGACGTGCTGGTGTTTAATCAGGAGTACTTGTATTTTAACCGAGAAGGAAATCGACTGCTCAGTTCTCACGCCGACGGCAGTGTGCGCCTGTGGGAGATCTCCTATTAAGAACGAGTCGCCCTTACTGTTTGTGGCAATTGTTCGCCGCTGAAGTTCTCCTTCTCTTAAGCGCCTTCTCCTAATTCTGTCAAATTGTAGCGCACTTGTCTTAAGCTTCGCCGCCATTGGTACACCTCAAACCAAGTGCGGATGCCAATAATAGCGGGCAGGACCAAAAACACCACCATCAGTTTTTGGTCGGTTAGGGGTACGCGCCACAGCAAAAAGGCAAACGCACCAACAAAGAGCAAGGCGGAGAACACAACCGCCAATCGGATTTGCCACTGTAGTTGATGGCTGACGCCCCGCAGTGATGTTATCAAATTGTCTCCTTTGGCGTTAAGGACAGTGCGACGGTACAGCACCCCGTTGTTGGCTACTCCCGCAAATATGGCCAAAGCAAACAAAACGTTCACCCAAGTGGCATTCTGGTCGGCGTCTAGTCCGGTGAAAAATACCAGCAAGGCAACCAGAAGGGCAATTGACTCTATAATTGCCCGAAGTTTTATCTTCGAAAACACCGAACGAGCGCGCTGTTTGGTCATTTCTTGTAACTGTTGTTCGCTTTTCGTTTCGTCTTCTTGCTGCCAAGTTTGTTTTAATTCGTTAAGATTCATGGTTTTGGGGGTTTAATTGGTTTATAAGTTTCTGTTTAGAGCATGTTTAAGTTTTTGTAAATCCTTGTATTCTAGTGCGATGGCCCGAAATTCCAGGCGGGCGTGCGGAGGTTTTGTGCGGGGAAGCGTTGGAATTTCTTGACTTTTTTGGTTCGTTTTTGTGCCGCCGTGGCCCGGTCAAGACAAAAATGAACAAGGCAAAAGCCT
>JBASAY010000081.1:0-12259 GCA_049650865.1 Tunicatimonas sp. | reverse complement strand
CCTACAGGGTGTAGGGCAGAAACTCACTTACGTCGCCCTGATAGCGGTGCACTTCGCGGATGATTGACGAATTGATATGGGCATACTGCGGCGAGGTGATCAGGAACACTGTTTCCAGATCGTTGTTCAGGTAGCGATTCACCTGCGAGATACTGTTTTCGTACTCAAAGTCAGTGGTATTGCGCAATCCCCGCAGCAGGTAGCGCGCGGCGTAGCGCTTGGCCAACTGGGCGGTAAGCTCGTCGTACGTAACCACCTCTACCCTTTGCTCATCCGAGAAAGTGGCGTTAATGTAGCCCATCATACGATCAATGGGGAAGTAGCGCTTCTTCTTACTGTTGTGCCCTACTCCCACCACCACGCGGTCGAACAGATGCAATCCGCGCCGAACAATGTCTTCATGCCCCTTGGTGAAGGGATCAAAGGAGCCTGGAAAGATAGCCACTCGTATCATGCTTCGCACACGTATAGACTGTACAGGTCGAACAGCCGATAATTGGGCAGTTCGTCGAAGGCGTTAGAGAACTTCAAAAAGGCCGGGCGACCACCGTATCCGATGTTCTTGATGTAGCGGTATAAGGTTTGGAAGTGCGGCGACCGCTCGGGGATGTTTCCCCACAGCGTTACCTGATTCTCGCTTGGGTCCATCTCCAGTTGCTGCATCACTCCCCGAGTGTATTTCACTAAATCTTGGGTATAGGCGTACTGAAACTGATTGTAAAGCACCAGGTTATTGTCCTGTGTCACCACCACGCTTAGTTTCCCCTGCCCAACGTGCAGATACATATCCCGGTAATACGTGAAGTTACGATTACTTTGGATACCTTCTATCAGTGCGCTGCCATGGTGCACGACGGGCACCTTCAGCGAGGGATAAAACGACCGAATTCGCTCTACTAGCTTCTTCTGAGCGGCAAAAACCATCACAGCGTCCGACTGCGTATGCGCGTAGTAATAATACCCGTCGTGGGTTTTGTCTGCCGCGGCGCTATGGGTGAG
Organism: Tunicatimonas sp.; assembly: GCA_049650865.1. Lineage (GTDB taxonomy): Bacteria > Bacteroidota > Bacteroidia > Cytophagales > Cyclobacteriaceae > Tunicatimonas. The sequence continues at coordinate 11,260 of JBASAY010000081.1, read as the reverse complement.
AAGCTCCGACAGTTTGCTGTTCGAAAAGAACGGGGAAGGCACTAGCGTGAAACTACTGTTACGAATTGCCAACCTCACCGACCGCCAGTAACCCGCCATCAAGTAAGTGTGCCCCTCAAACAGATGAGCTACCGCCTGATCGGGCGGTTCGGGCGAAGCGCCCTTCGGGAAAGCGTACTCTTCTACGGTTACACACGTATCCGTGCGCGCATCGATTACGCAGAGCTGAAAAATCCCTTCTCCCACCAGCAGCAGCAGGTCGTAGTGGGTGAGGTCATCAATGCTAAATTCTTTGTCTTTTACCTGACGTACTAAGTCGTACCCGATAGGATGCTCCAAAAGGTTATCAGATTATTCCCAGTTGCCCGAGGTAGTTACTTCGGTACGAGAACCAACGCGAAGTGGCCCCTTAACGCTTTCCTCACCCCGGCGGGCGGGGTTAACCGGATCGGTGTCTTTTATCTCAAAAACGTTTACCTGCACGTTGTTACGGTCTATCCTATCCGCGAACAACTCGAACTTCGCGTTGGTGTAGGGCACGTTTTCCATCGTGTTAAGGTCGTACTTGCGGTACGCGGGATTGCTGAACAGCGAATCCTCCACCGGAATACTAGCCAAGGTGTCAACCTCAATGGTGGTTTCTTCCGCCCCGTAGTCCAGTAATTTGGTTATTTCGCGCCGCTCGGTGATGTACATCGTTCCGGTATCAATAAAGCTGCGCAGCTTGTTCCAGTCGCTGGTGTACTGCCCGTTAACGTCTTTGTAAAAAATTTCGGCGTCTCGCAAGAACTGCAGTTTGGCGATCACCTGGGTTTCAATCTGCGCAATGCGCTGCTCTTCTTCGATGCTAAACTTGACGCGATCGTACAGATAGTAAGCAATGCTCCCCGCAATAAGGAGGAAAACGAAGGTAAGAATTTTGGTTAGGTTCATAGGTTAGTGAGTATAGTGCTGGTGAAGATACTAAATACAACAGTAAGGTGCTAATTTCGCTTTTTATTAGCAAATTAAAAATAGCCTCGTCGCAATAATAGGTCTCGAGGGTTACCTTGGTTGATCATGGCGTGCCGGGCATCACTGGGCAGCTGCGCCACCGCGGCGGGTGACATAAAGCGAACTTCCTCAATAAGCTGCTTTTGCTCGCTCAGCTCCGGGTCGTATCCCCGCCGCAGGGTGCCGCCCACTGCTTCTACCGAAAAAAACAGCTCAAGCGCGTGAAGCGGGGCCTCCAAAAATTCGTGAACGAACAGAAACCTCTGCACCCGCACCCGCAGCCCGGTTTCCTCTTCAAACTCACGAACCAGGGCCTCTTCGGCCTGCTCCCCGTAGTGCATCTCGCCGCCGGGCGGGGCGTACAGGTAGCCCAGCTTCCCGAGCCCTCGGTGGCGAATGAGTAGCAGGTCGGCACCCGAGAAGCACAGACCGCACACCCGCACCCGCAGGCGATGCCCAAAAGCCCGCTGAACGGTATCGGAGGGGGTCACGACCTAGTCTGGATCAGAAAGGGTTAGTACTGTGTAGTTAACATCAAGGTAGATGCTGTCTCCGGAAGTAACTAACTGGCTTAGGGATGAATCAAAATTACTAGACCAAAGATACAAGCGCTGATCAAGGAGGCCACGATCCACCACCGACGAGAGGTACCGTGAAATCGGTAGGCTGTACTGCGTGCCGTTGCGAGGAATCGCCGTGGCCTGCGCGGTTGCACTCTGGTCGCCAATAACGCCTTGGTAGCCGATAAGTCTCCGGTTGTCAAATACCGGGATTCGTTGTAGGAACCCCAAACTGTCGGGAACCAGATCATATATTAATAGGGCGTCGGGGGCATTAAGAGTGTCTTGTGCGTTTCTCAGTCCCACCCGTAAATCAACCCGGTTCAGGCGAATTCTTCGTTCATCGCTTTCCTCCTGGCGGCGTACAAAGGCTAAGAGCGAATCCAGCTTAATCTGGGGGGCTACTCCCGCTCCCGACTGAAGGTACAGATTACCATCATTGGGCACCACCCGGCTTCCCCCTTCGGTTAGTCCGGCTAGTGCCGTACCGGCATAGTCACCCGTTACCTGGCTGAAGTACCGACGCACTGTAAAGGTATGCTCCCGCACTTCGCCCTGGGCATTGGTAAAGTTCATGATAAGCCGCAGGCGAACCGGATCAAAGCTACTAACAAAACCAGTTGAAGCAGAAGAGGTTATAGCTAATCCGGGCAGAAACGCGCGAAACTTAACGCCATCAAGCACGGTACTGTCGTTGGCTGCTGCTAAGTCAAATATCTCCTGCCCTAATCCATCGTCCAACCGAAATCTTAAGGTGTCTAGCCCCCCAGCGAGCTTAGCACTGGTAGTCACTGTACCCAAGGTTGGTTCAGCAAACGCTAACGTACTGCTGCTGTAGTACTTGCTTTGGTCGTCATCAAACGGTTGCGTCAACCGGCGAACTTCCAAAGTCTGGGGCACATCCTGGGTAGCGCCGTATGATCGCTCGTAGAGCAGTTCCAGCTCTAACGACTGGTAGGCAGCGGTATCGCCGACTGCGGCGCGAGGTCCTACGGTAAAGTCTAACAAGGTAGTTGCCTCAGCGATTCCTAGCTCGGTAGTCTGACGCCCCGCCAGCAAACGCTTGCGATCGGTATCAGCAGAGTTAATAGGAGGCCTTGAGGTGTCAATCGAGTCCTGCCGCACGATAGTGAAAGGGATCGCGATGCGCGTTTGCTGAACCGTCAGGTTCTGCTGGCTAGGATCGGCCGGGAGGCTGAGAAAATTATCGTCCTCGCAGGACAAAAGAAACGGGACCAATGCGAGGATCAGTCCCGGTTGTCTTAGTAGCCTATGCGGTAGGTGAGCCCAACGGCTACCCCACCAGGTCGTTGTAGAGATTGTAGTACGAGTCAAAGAGATTTTCGTCTTTTTCGATGGTGTCAATTTTCTTTTCGGTGGTGAGTTCTTCCAGCAAATGCGCCAGGCTCTCGCTGTAGTCTTCCTCTCCCTTTAGCACGGCGTCGGCGTACTGCACGCCCACCTTAATGAAGCCTTCGTAGTCGCCCGACTTCAGGTTGCTCAGCATGCTGTCCTCAATGTCCATCATCTTCACCTTGTCGATCAGATCGCTACTGAAGGTGTGCTGAAACTCACTGTTGTAAACGGTGAACACACTCTTGGTATTTTTGAAGAGCGGATCATTTTTGTAAGTAGTTTTCAGATACATCGGAATCAAGCTGGTCATCCAGTCGTTGCAGTGCACGATGTCCGGGGCCCAACCCAGCTTCTTCACCGTTTCGATCACTCCTTTACAGAAGAAGATCGCCCGCTCGTCGTTGTCCTCGTAAAATTTGTTCTCCTTATCGAAGAACACTGACTTGCGGTGGAAGTAGTCTTCGTTGTCGATAAAGTAAACCTGCAACTTGGCCGTAGGGATTGAGGCTACTTTGATGATCAGCGGCTTCTCTTCGTCTCCAACTGAAATATTGATGCCCGACAGCCGCACTACCTCGTGCAAGCGATTCTTCCGCTCGTTGATCAGGCCGAAGCGAGGCACCAAGATACGAATCTCCATACCGCGCTCTTGCATTCCCTGAGGAAGTTGCCGGACGAAGTCCGCTACTTCGGAGGTTTGAAGGAAAGGGTTGATTTCACTGGCAACGTAGAGGATGCGTAGTTTAGACATAAGATAGTGGATTTGATGAGTGATGTAAGGAATGCACGTGCAAAAATACGAAAATTTCGTCATATTTCCACTTTTTAATTGTCACCGCTGCTTCTTCGTCCTTAACCAGCTACCCTTGGGATAATGCAAATTTACACCGAAACCGCTCCGCTGCGCGCTAAGCTGGCCGAGCGGCGCGCGCAGAAGGAAAGGATCGGACTGGTGCCCACGATGGGCGCACTGCACGACGGCCATCGAGCGCTACTTAGCCGCTCGCTGCGCGACAATGACCACACCGTGTGCAGCATCTACGTGAACCCCACGCAGTTTAACAATCCCGACGACCTGGAGCGCTATCCCCGCCCGCTGGAAGAAGATGCCGCCCTACTTCGCGAACTGGGGTGCGATAGCCTGTTCTGCCCCACCGACGCGGTGATGTACCCCTCGGGACTCGCCGATACGGTGCGGGTGCACGTTGGTGCGCTGGAGCACCGACTGGAAGGCGCCCACCGGCCGGGCCACTTTAGTGGGGTGGGCGCGGTGGTGAGCAAGCTCTTCCACGTGGTGCAGCCCGACCGGGCCTACTTCGGGCAAAAAGACCTGCAGCAGTTTGCGGTGGTGCGGCAACTGGTGCAAGACCTATTGTTTCCGATTCGGTTGGTACGGGTGGATAGCGTGCGCACGCCCGAGGGACTGGCACTTTCCTCGCGTAACCGCCTGTTGTCGAGCGAGCAGCAACAGGTTGCGCTTCATCTGTACCAGGCGCTCGTGCTGGCGCGCACCGCCCTGCAAGAGGGTGCTACTGCTGATTATGCCCGGCAAACCGCCGTAACCCACATCGCCCAGGCGCCGGAGCTACGTTTAGAGTACCTAGAAGTGGTGGATGCGCATACCTTTGCCCCGGTAGCCGAGTCACCCCTTCGTCGGCCAACGGCGGTGTGCGTGGCGGCCTACGTCGGCGAGGTTCGCCTGATCGACAATGTGCTTATTGAGTGACAATGGCGCAGGCGTACGCTTCGTTACGGGCAAGGCCATCCATTTCTCGACTATCCCAAATAGCAGAAAAGCCGTACCTTTGTCGGAGAGCCAACCCCGGTTTCTCGGTGGAACCCGCACCGGGCCGGATGTTGTTTAGCAACCGTCAACCATACAGTCGGTTACCCCGTAACCGACGTACAACAACCCAATGAACGTAGAAATTTTTAAGTCAAAGATTCACCGGGTGCGCGTTACCCAGGCTGAACTCCATTACGTAGGCAGCATCACCATCGATGAAGACCTGATGGATGCGGCCAACCTGATTGCCAATGAGAAGGTACAAATTGTGAACGTGAACAACGGCGAGCGCATTGAGACGTACGTGATCAAGGGCGAGCGGGGCAGCGGCATGGTGTGTCTTAACGGTCCGGCGGCCCGGCGGGTGCAGGTAGGCGACGTTGTAATTATTATTGCCTACGCCACCATGGAGTGGGAAGAAGCGAAAACCTTCGAGCCTACGGTGGTCTTCCCCGACGAGAACAACCGCTTGCCCCACTAGTTTACTGAATCTACCAACGCCCTACCGTGAAAAATGTACTCAAGTACGCCGTTTCCCTGCTCATTGCGGGCGGCCTGATGTGGTACGTCTTTCGCGACATCGACGCCGATGTGCTGCTGGCGAAACTGGCTGAGGTGCGTTACAGCTGGGTGCTGCTGGCTGCCATCATCTTTCTAATCAGTTACCTTACCCGGGCCTACCGCTGGAAGCTCCTGCTGCAGCCCCTGGGCTATCCGCGCGTTACGGTGCTGCGTACGGTAACGGCGGTGGCAATTGGCTACTTTGCCAACCTGCTCATTCCGCGGTTGGGTGAGGTTACGCGCTGCGGCGTGATCAAGCGCCTGGAAGACGTGCCCGTTACCACCGGGCTGGGCACCGTCATCGCCGAGCGGCTCATCGATCTGGTGACTTTGCTGCTGGTAACCCTACTGCTTTTCGTGGCTGAGTTCGACCGCCTTAGCGGATTCTTGGTTCGCTTCGCTGATGATAAGGTAGACAGCGCCGGTCAGATTGCCCTAATTGTGGGCGGCAGCTTGGTACTATTTATCCTGGTGGTTTGGGGGGCGTGGCGAATATTTGGCGCGCGCCTGAAGCGCAGCGCACTGTTTCAAAAATTGAGTGGGTTCGGGCGTGAAGTGGCGCGGGGGCTGGCCAGTATTGGTCGTATCGAGAACAAGACCGGTTTCTGGGTATCTACCGGGCTGCTTTGGGCGTGCTACTTTCTGATGTCATACGTGGTGTTCTTTGCCCTGCCCGAAACCGAAGACCTAACGCCCTGGGCCGGAGTGGCGGTGCTGGTGATGGGTAGCTTCGGCATGGCGGCCCCTGTGCAAGGCGGTTTCGGCACCTTTCACGCGCTGGTAAGCGGGGTGCTGGTACTGTACGGAGTTTCGGAAAGTGACGGCGTGCTGTTCGCTACGCTGGTGCACGGCCTACAAACCCTGTCGTTCATTATATTCGGGGCCGTAGCCTTTGTGCTGGCCTCCGTGCTTAGCCCTCGGAAGAGCCCCAGCGACCCGCCGCTTAACCCGGCCCTTCAGCGCTAAACCTTCCTCCCTTATTGTACGTTGATTTAGCGTGCCTAAGCAACATTTGCGGTCTTTTGTCCGTATGATGGACACAACAAAGCATCCTTTTAACTCAACGTAAACTATTTATTATACAATGTATATTCTATTATTTATTGGTATTGCGATCCTCAGCTTCGGGGTGAGCTACCGACTCAAAAGTAAATTTAAGAAGTACTCGCAAATTCAGTGGAACACCGACATGGACGGCAAAGAAGTGGCCGAACAGATGCTGCGCGACCGGGGCATCCGCGACGTGGAGGTGATCTCGGTGCCGGGCCGCTTAACCGATCACTACAATCCGGCTGACAAAACGGTGAACCTGAGCGAAGGGGTGTACCACGGGCGTTCGGCAGCTGCGGCAGCCATTGCGGCCCACGAGTGCGGCCACGCGGTGCAGCACGCTACGGCCTACAGCATGCTGGAGTTTCGCTCGGCCATGGTGCCGATGCAGAACGCCAGCGCGCGCATCCTTAATTATGCTATTATGGGCCTTTTCATCTTCGGAATGGTGATGAACAGTGGCTTCAGTGGCGAATTTCTTCAGTTAGCATTGATGCTTATCGTAGGTTGTTACGGGGTGATTACCGTATTTTCGCTGGTAACCTTGCCGGTAGAGTTCGACGCTAGCAAGCGCGCCTTGGCCTGGATCAAGGAGCGCAACGTAGCCACTCCCCAAGAATACGACATGGCAAAAGATGCCCTGAAGTGGGCCGCGATGACCTACGTAGTGGCCGCCCTCGGTTCTATCGTAGCGATGCTCTACTGGGTGTCGGTGCTGATGGGTAGCCGGGATTAGTAATTCTCTATTTATGTTTTAGAAGCCTTCCCTCGGGAAGGCTTTTTTTTGTTTCTCTCATCCTGTATATTGCCCAACTACTCGGCATGCATAACAAATTAATTCCCTTCCTAATTTGAGGGTCGTATAGACACGGCTCTTTGGATTTTCTGAAATAACTCTAAGCAAACATGAACTTTCAACTCAGTGAAGAACACCAGGCGGTGCAACAAGCCGCCCGCGATTTTGCCCAGCAAGAACTCCTGCCCGGCGTTATCGAACGCGATAACGAGCAGCGCTTTCCCGCTGAGCAAATAAAGAAACTAGGCGACCTTGGCTTTATGGGGATGATGGTGAGCGAGCGGTACGACGGCGGCGGGATGGACACCAAGTCGTACGTGCTGGCCATGGAAGAAATATCCAAAGTAGACGCATCAGCCTCGGTCTGCATGTCAGTGAACAACTCACTGGTGTGCTGGGGCCTGGAAACCTACGGCACCGAGGAGCAGAAAGAAAAGTACCTAAAACCCCTGGCCCGGGGCGAGATGATCGGAGCGTTCTGCTTGTCCGAGCCCGAAGCCGGTTCGGACGCTACCTCGCAGAAGACAACCGCCATTGACCACGGGGATCACTACCTGCTGAACGGCACCAAAAACTGGATCACCAACGGCAGCAGCGCTTCGGTGTACCTGGTAATTGCTCAAAGTGATGCCGAAAAAAAGCACAAGGGGATTAACGCCCTGATTGTTGAGAAGGACTACGACGGCTTTGTGGTAGGCAAAAAAGAAGACAAAATGGGTATTCGCGGCTCCGACACGCACTCGCTGATGTTTACCGACGTGCGGGTGCCCAAAGAAAACCGCATTGGCGACGACGGCTTCGGGTTTAAGTTCGCCATGTCGGTGCTTAACGGGGGGCGCATTGGTATTGCTGCTCAGGCACTGGGCATTGCTTCGGGCGCTTACGAGTTGTCGGTGCAATACGCCAAGGAGCGCAAGTCGTTCGGCAAGACGCTGGCTGAGCACCAAGCCATTCAGTTTAAACTGGCTGATATGGCAACTACGATCGAAGCGGCTCGTCTGCTGTGCCTTCAGGCAGCCGATTTGAAAGATCAAGGGCTGTCGTACGCCAACGCCAGCGCGATGGCCAAGCTATACGCCTCGCAGGTGGCCATGGACGTAACCACTGAGGCGGTGCAGGTGCACGGCGGGTACGGCTACGTAAAAGAATACCACGTAGAGCGCATGATGCGCGACGCCAAGATCACCCAAATCTACGAAGGCACGTCCGAAATCCAGAAAATTGTAATTTCACGAGAAATCTTGAAGTGAGCTGCCGATTATGTAAGTTTTAGGCTTCAATCCTATGCTTCTGTGCATTTTTCTGACAAGTTGATAGTTTTTATTTGTAAAGTTACATATGTTTTGTATTTTTGGGCATCGCCTTGGGTAAAGCCGATAAGGCTGTATAACTACACAGAACTACATTTTACGTAAATGGAAGATTATAACAAGATTATAGAGTCGTTAAGCGTTCGCTTTATCAAGTCGAAAAACATCCGAATATTACAACCGGTAAAAATTCAGAATTATTACGATGTTGAAAACACTATTCTGGTACTCAATCGCGGGCAAATCCGCTATGGTGAAGACGAGCAGTCGGTAAACGGTGGCAGTGTCTTGTTTATCCCTGGGGGTAAAATGCTCTCCCTCGTTTACGGATCGGGCGACCCGGTCAGCTTATCTAACGATGACTTTACCAATAACAAAGAGCTCTACTTCCAGTCGCTAGAAACTACCGACGTCACTAAACTGGAAGCCGAAAACTACAGCTTTATTAACTTTGAGGCGAAGGTCTTCGATTCGGTTAACTTCTTCGCTTCGCTGGATATTCCTCCCTTTGAGATTGAGAACAATGCCAAGATAGACGAGCTTATCCAGGAGATAACTACCGAAAACAACTCTGAAACGCCGGGCAAAGACCGTATCATTAAGATCAGTACCGAGCGTCTGGTGATTGAGATTGTGCGTCATATTCTGGAAACCAAGATGTTCGTTGAGCAGTTGGCTACCAACAGTACCTACTTTAAAGACCCTCGCCTGATCGACATCTTCTCCTACATCAAAGAGAACATCGGAGGCGATCTGTCTAATAAAGTGCTGGCCAGCGTGGCTAACGTTTCGGAAGATTACGTAGGCCAGTATTTCAAGATGCTTACCGGTATCAATCCCCAGGATTATATTGAGTACCAGCGTATGGAGCAGGCGGTGAGCCTTCTTAGAACCACCAAAAAGAGCATTCGGGAGATTGGCAAGGAAGTAGGTTACAAAGATACGGCGTATTTCTGCCGCCGCTTCAAAATGATGTTCGGCATTCCGGCCGGTAAGATGCGCCGCCGTGAATCGCTGATGAACGTCTGATGATTATCACACTACACAACCAAAGAGGCCCGGTACACGCTGGGTCTTTTTTTATGACTTCTTTACGTTCCGGCTTAAGTAATTTTTAAAGTCTGGCGCTACGCGCTGGTAGTCTTGCGCAAACTGGGCCGAAGCAAACAGGAAGTTGGCAGATGCTCGATTGCAAGCAAACGGAATGTCCCAGGTCACCGCAATACGCAGTAGCGCTTTTACGTCCGGATCGTGCGGTTGCGGCTCCAGGGGATCCCAAAAAAACACCAGAAAGTCAATCTTCCCTTCGGCAATCTTCGCTCCAATTTGCTGATCGCCCCCCAGGGGTCCACTCAGCAGTTTTTTGATCTTCAGCGTCGCCAGATCCTCAACCCCCGCTTCCAGGAACCGGCCAGTGGTGCCGGTAGCGTACAACTGATAATCCTGAAGCAGATCGATATGCTGTCGTACCCAAGCGAGCAGATCAGGCTTCTTGTTGTCGTGGGCCACTAGGGCAACGGTTTTGTTTTTATCCATACTGCAAAGGTAGTTAAGCTAAGCCGAAACCAGCGCGGTAAAGCGACGTCCTTTTCGCACCACTACTTCTGAGCCGTGCGCAACAAATACCGAAGTAGGGGGCACGGTGAGGTAAGGCACAAAAGCTGTTCCGTACCACCGAGCAACGTCTATGTCTGCGTCAAAGCTAGTGACCGGGTAAAATTCCCACGGCGGGTGTTCCACCCCGTACTCCCCGGTGGTACGTTCGTTAATCGCGGTATACCCCCAATAGTGCTCGGCGATAAATTCTTCTATCGATCCTTCAGCCATTGGCTGCCGGTTACGGTCGGCAAAAGCCCGAATTGTATATCACCTTCTCCGCTTCCACCGGTACACTATCTGTAGGTGCTGGTCGTCGTGCTGAATGCTGTAGCGCGTGGGCGCGTAGGAGTAGTGCTCACCGTAGACGGTATTGGCCACCGCTACGATTGCCGGTTTGGGTACTATCTCGCTGATAAAAACGGTGCCCCGCCTCTCGCCGTCAGGGGTAGCGTAGCGCACGTAGAAGCGTAGGTTTACCTCAGTGAAGTTCTGGTGCAGGGGGATAGGAACGCCCAGCAAGCGGGTGTTTAGAAAGCGAAAGCCCACAATGCTGGCGTAGGTCTTGCCTTCGTAGAAATCCAGTTCGGTGCCGGGGGGCACGTAGGGCTGCAGCACCACCGGAGGCACTTCGTAGTTAGCCATCAGCAGATAGCGCCATTCGGCTGATAAAAATCTAGATTGGGTTGCCATGCTCGGAAAAAACCGCTGCTCTCTCGAGATTGTTCAGGAACAAGTCACCCCAGAAATTATATTAAAAGATTCGGCAACCTCATCCCGGGTTCTTCTGGCCGCTCGCACCCGGAAGTAGCACCGCTCAGCAAATGTCTGATCTATTATTTCGACATCATACTGATGAATAACGCGCTGAACGGCACTGGTTGCTGCGTAGTCAAAGTGAATTGACAATTCGCTTGTTACAACCTTCGTGACCACTTGATTGTGCGCAATTGCGTCGGCTGCCGCTGATCTATAAGCATTGATCAGACCTCCTACTCCCAGTTTGGTACCGCCGAAGTAGCGCACCACCACAAGAAGGACATCCACCAGTTGCTGAGAGCGAAGCTGCCCTAGAATCGGATCGCCCGCCGAATGGTTAGGCTCTCCGTCGTCATTTGCTCGATAGTAAGTAGCGGATCGTAACTATTTTGACAATTTTTTGTTTCACATAAATGCAAGGGAAGAGACGTTACATTCAATTAGAAGCCGAGCAGCGCCAAGAGCTTGAACAGGGCTACAAGCAAGGGAAGCG
>JBASAY010000080.1:0-93556 GCA_049650865.1 Tunicatimonas sp. | reverse complement strand
CCGACGTGCGGTACGTAAACAGCTTCGGTAACTACGTGCGCATCTACACCACGGCGGGCAAGCATATGGTGGCCGACACCATGAAGCACCTGGAGGAGACGCTTCCTACCGACCGTTTTTTGCGCATTCATAAGTCGTACATCATCAATCTGGGGCAGGTCGACCAAGCGCACGGCAAGCAGGTGGTGATCGCCGGACAGGAACTTCCGGTGGGCAACGCCTACCGGCAGGGGTTGCTGGAAAGGTTAGAGGGGCAATAGATATCTGTTGCATTAGATGGGTTCTCGCCGCGGTAGGTAGGTTCTCGCCGCGGTATGTAGGTTCTCGCCGCGGTATGTAGGTTCTCGCCGCGGCGAGAACCTACATATATCCCGCCACGGCGTAGGCCGCCATCCCGACCCATTCGCGTACCACCGTTTCCCAACCCTCAATGGCCGATGCGCTGGGTAGTAGTAGTTGGTCAGGGGTGTATTTTGGAGCGTCGCTGCGGAAGTCTGTCGCGAACGGGTACACTTCCAGTCCTGCCTTCCGGAAGCAGGCTTCCGCCCGGCGCATATGATAGGCCGAGGTGATGAGCAAGTATTCTTCGTTGGGAAACCGCTTGTTCAGCACCTTAGCGCTGTTAATCGCATTCTCCCGGGTGTTGCGCGATTCTGCCTCCGTCAGAATATCGCGCGATGGGATGCCACTAAGCAACAGTAACTGCTTCAACAACTCAGCCTCGGGCACCTGGTCTTTGAGCAGCTTGCCCGAGCCGCCGCTTACCAGAATTTTTTCAATCTTTTTCTGCCGGTACAACTGCACGGCGTGCAACACCCGGTCAGACGAGCCCGTTACGTGCACCCGGTCGCGGGGTTTTTTGTCGGTGGTGATGCCGCCCAACACAATACCCACCCGATGGATGGGCAACGTGGCGACTGGTTCCGGGGCCACCTCCCAGGCGCGCATCACGGCGTTGCTCAGAAAGGGATTGCTAAAGAAAAGCAGTTGGCCAAATCCAATCCAAAAAAAGCGTTGCCGGTGTCGCTTTACCAATACGCTGAGCAAAAATGCCCCCATGATCCAGGTGAAGGGCTTCACCAAAAAGTAGAAAGTTTTAGAAAGCAGAAAGAACATGCTTACGAATCGATCGGCACCCGAAACTCGGTGCGGTTGCCCGCGTTGTCTTCAGCCACCAGGGTGAGTTCACCGGCAAACGATTTACTCTCATCCAGCCGGTCCGACCAGATCAGGTCCTGCTTGTAGTCGTAGCGCATCAGCACCCACTCACCGTCTACGCGCACCTCGTAGCTGTCGAGCCCGGACATGCCGTCGGTGATTTTAAACCGGAGGCGGTTGCTGCTCACGCTGAGGGGCGTGACTACGGGTGGCACGGTGTCGGTGGCCAGCACGTAGTTGCCAAAGCTGCGGGTGCTAAAGGTGAGCGTATTGTTTTTCCAGGTGCCTCCGGCGTATCCTAAATTGCCACTGTTGCTTAGGCTGTAAACCGCTGTCTTCTCGCGCGGACCAGGCAGCGCCACCCGCGGCTTCAACTCGACCGACATACTACGGTGCAAGGGCACGTTGCCCTCGTGAATCCGAAAGATTTCCCGACCGTCTTCCTCGTAGTAATCGGTTTCCAGGTAGAGCGTGTCGAACAGGGCCGAACGGGGAAAGGTCACGTTCATGGTGGGCTGGTAGAAACTGAAGGCCCGTCCCGAGGGCACGCGCATTTTCAGATTAAGCTCCTGGGTAGCATCGTCGATGCGGATAGAATCAGGGACGCCCTGCCGCAAGTCCCACAGGTACACCGCCACGTCGTTTACCAAATAGGCCGGGCGCTCGTCGTAGGGCAGGCGGTTGGCGTAGAAGGTAGCCGGTTGCCCCTCGTTTACCGCCTCTGGGTTCTGCTGGGCGGGTGCGAACAGCTGCAGCACGTTGTGGCGCACGTGGTAGTTTTTGGTGGTGTAGGGCTTGCTAAAGTAGCGCACGCGCAGGCGCTCGGGCCAGGCTGTCCGGCCGTGCAAAGTGAACTTAGCTACCGCTTCGTTGCCGTTGATGTCGGTGAGGGCGATGCTTACCGGATGGGCTTGCTCGTCGTGGATGGTGAGCGCGCCTCGTTGGGCATTGGTGGTGTAGAAGGGAAAGCCGTTACCGTCTTCAACGTAGAGTTTGTAGAAGGTGCGGTTCTGGCGGTAGCGCTCCTCGTAGTTGGTGTGCACGTGGATGTTCCTTTTTTGGGCAAACGAAAACCGATCTATTTCGCACAGGTACTGCTGTTTGCCGTCCATGCGCAGTTCGGTGCGTTTCACCCCGTAGATATTGCGCACTCCGGTAGATTTGTCGTAGGCAGCGATCTCCACTCCAATGCTGCCCCGTACGTCGATGGGTTCGTCGATGGTATACGTATTCCCTTGCTGCTTCACGGCAAACTCAAAGCGCCCGAACTGCCCGTTGATGCGGGAGTCTTGGTCTAGGGTGGTAAGGCTGATCTTACGCACGTAGGGAGCCACCCGGTCCACAACTTCTTTGAAGTTATACTGTAGCGGATCGATGGGGCGCTGGTTGGCATCGCGAATCTCGAAGTGCAGGTGGGGGCCACCCGAGGAGCCCGAGTTGCCCGCCTTGCCCAGCACTTCGCCCCGCTCGACCCTGAGCTCGTTTTTGCCGGGGAACAGCTCGATGGCAAAGGTCTTCTGCTGGTACTGCGCGGTTTTTACGTAAGCATCAATAACACTGTTGTACTCGTGCAGGTGGGCGTATACGCTGGTGGCGCCGTTGGGATGCAGCACGTACAGGGCGTTGCCGTAGCCCCCGGTCGACACCTTAATGCGGCTTACGTAGCCATCGGCCGTGGCGTGCACCGGTGCACCAACCACCCCACCAACCTTGATATCTAAACCGGCGTGCAGGTGCGAGCTGCGCAACTCGCCGAAGTTGCCCGATAGGTAATTACGTGAACCAGGCTTAATGGGAAACAGGTAGCCATCATTATCTGATGTGGCTTTGACAAAGAGGCCTATGACCAGCACGATGAGTAGTAGTCCTCCGAAACGCTTATTTAATCTCACAGGTAAGCAATTTTTGGTCTTCAATGTAGGCGGTTAGCACGTTGCCCGGTTCGACGGCCCCCACTCCCGCCGGGGTTCCGGTAAAGATAATATCGCCCCGCTTAAGGGTAAAGTACCGCGAAAGGTACGCCACAATCTCACCGAAACTAAACAGCATCAGGCTGGTGTTTCCTTCCTGCCGCACCGTATCATCCATCCGCAACGAGAAGGAAAGATTTTGCAAATCACCGAAGTTTTCCTTGGGCTGAAAGCCCGACACGGGGGCCGATCCGTTAAACCCCTTCGCCAGCAACCAGGGCAAGCCCTTCTCCTTGGCCTTTTGTTGCAAATCCCGCGCCGTAAAGTCAATGCCGATGCCTACCTCGTTGTAATATTTATGGGCAAACTTCTCCTGAACGTACTTTCCGGTGCGCGATATTTTCAGCAGCAGCTCCACCTCAAAGTGAATGTCGGTAGAATAGTCGGGGTAGTAGAAGGGGGCGTCATTTTCCAGCAGGGCAGTATCAGGCTTCATAAACACCACCGGTTCGGTAGGCCGTTCGTTGCTGAGCTCCTCAATGTGGGCGGCATAGTTGCGGCCGATGGCCAGTATCTTCATAGAAATCGTCAGATAAGTGGGTCACATTTATAAAGCAGCTAAATACCCAAAAATAACCGAATTACCCATCGAAAATTACCTGGCCTGCTTGGTATCTCTTTTGATTTTACTAACTGCTTTCCTATCTATGCAAAACTAATACACTCCGGGCTACTTTACTCCAACAGCACCTGCTACCTTTCCCGCCCCTTGCTTGATCACCGCCAACCACCCGGGCTGGTGAGCACCATTATTTACTTTACGTAGAGATCTTATCTGTATGAACAAGCACACGTATGACTACGGCATCGTAGGAAACTGCGCGTTTCTGGCACACATTGGCAAAGATACCAACGTGGCCTGGCTTTGCTGGCCCCGCTTCGACAGCAGCTTCACTTTCGGAGGGCTGCTCGACCAAGAAAAGGGCGGCGAGTTTAGCGTGTCTACCCCAGCTACTTCGTTCGAGTCGAACCAATACTACATTGAGAATACCAACGTGCTGTGCACCGAAATAGAGGACGAGAACGGCCGCTTTCGGGTCACCGATTTTGCGCCGCGTTTCTTTCAGTACGAACGCTACTTTAAACCGTTAATGTTTGTCCGCAAAATCGAACCCCTGTCGGGCAACCCTCGGGTAAAGGTAACCTGCGAGCCGGTGGGCAACTACGGCAACTTTCGCCCCTCGAAGAACCAGGCCAGCAACCACATCAAGTTTTTGGGTTCGGGCGCCGAGATTCGGCTCACCACCAACATCTCGCTTACCTACATGATGGAAAATCAGTACTTTGTGCTGAACGATACCAAGTACTTAGTGCTTACCTACGGAGCTCCGCTAGAGGCACCCGTGGAGAGTACCAGCGAGACTTTTTTGCAGAAGACCATTGCCTACTGGCAGCACTGGGTGAAGAGTACCAGCATCAAGCATTTTTACCAAAAAGAGGTAATCCGATCGGCATTAGTGCTCAAAATTCACCAGTACGAAGATACGGGGGGCATCATTGCGGCGGCCACCACCGCCCTGCCCGAAGCGCCCGGCAGCGGCCGCAACTGGGACTATCGCTACTGCTGGCTGCGCGATACCTACTATACGCTGACGGCCTTTAATAACATTGGTCACTTTGAGGAGCTGGAGCGCTACTTTAACTACATCGCCAACGTGTCGGCTACCGAAGGCGAGCGCTACCAGCCGCTGTACTCGGTAAGTGGCGGCGTAGAGTTGGTAGAAACCACGCTCGACCTGCAGGGCTACCTAGGCAACCAGCCGGTGCGCATTGGCAACCAAGCCTACGAGCACATTCAGAACGACGTGTACGGACAGGTGCTGCTGTCACTACTGCCGCTCTACGTAGACCAGCGGTTTAACAAGGAAGAGCGCGCCGGATCGTACCGGCTGGCCTCCGAAGTGCTGGCGCGGATCGAACAGTTTATCGACGAGCCCGATGCCGGTTTGTGGGAGTTTCGTGACAAAAGCCAGCGCCATTGCTACACGTACTTGTTCCACTGGGCGGGCAGCTCGGCCGCCGAGAAGATTGCTAAGTTTCTGGGCGATAAAAAGCTACTCGCGAAAGCGGAAAAACTAAAGCGTAAGGCGGCCAATTACATCGAGCAGTGCTACGACGACCCGCGGCAGGTGTATACCCAAGCGGTGGAGACCAAACACCTCGACGCCAGCACCCTCCAGTTGATCATGATGAACTACCTGGACCACAGCTCTCCCCGGGCGCAACAGCACCTGGCGGGGCTAGAAAAGGAGCTGCGATCAAAAGACGGTCTGTTTTATCGGTACCTGCACAAAGACGACTTCGGTACGCCGGAGACTACCTTTTTGATTTGCGCCTTCTGGTACGTAGAGGCGCTGGCCTGCGTAGGGCGGGTGCCCGAGGCAATAGATACGTTCGAGAACATTCTAGGGTACGGCAACCACCTGGGTTTGCTTAGCGAAGACGTAGACGCCGAAACGGGGAGCCAGTGGGGCAACTTCCCGCAGGCCTACAGCCACGTGGGACTGGTAAACGCTGCCTACCGCATTGCTACCAAGCTCGACACCCCTAGCTTTCTGTAGTAAAGGCTTAGGCCCAACAACTACGCGGTTTCCTTAACTTCTTTGTCTTTGACGATGATCGCCCGTCGCCGGGTGCGGCTTTTGAGGCGCTTGCGCTTCCTCTCCCGCGCTGCGTCCTCATCGGGCGGGTTGCCCAGCAAGAAACCGTAGGGTTGGAGGGGCTTCACCGCATCGCAGATCACCTTGATGATCGCCAGAATCGGAATGGCCAGAATCATCCCGATCGGCCCCCAGATCATCCCGCCGAAGAACAGCGCAATGATGGCGGCAAACGGATTGATGCTCACGCTGCTGCCCACCACATTGGGGGTGATAAAATTGCCTTCCAGAAACTGTACGCCCCAGAAGATTAACGCTACGCCCACGGGGTACCACAGCGAGTCTTTGGTAACCAGCGCAAAGACGATCGGCAGCAGCGACCCGACAAGAATGCCGATGTAAGGAATAATGGTAAGCACCGCGGCCAGTACGCCGAAGAATACCGCGTGCTGAATGCCCAGCAGCATCAGTCCGGTGATGTTCAGGATTCCTATAATCACAATCACAGTGAGTAACCCCAGGATATAGCTTCGCACCACTTTTTCGGTCTTGTGGATGGTATCGCCCACGGCGGTATGCTGGTTATTATCAAACAACTGGTAAACAAACTGCACCAGAAAGCGACGATAGTACAAGAAGAAGAACAGAGCGATAAGTACCAGAAAAAATGAAGTGAAGAAGCCAGCAGTAGCCGAAGCAGTGCGGGTTAAGAAGAGGGTACTGTTGCGCAGCATGCTATTAAGCGAATTCTTGAGGTAGGTGGTTTGTTCCTGCTGCTCTACCCCGAATTGGCTCTCCATCCAGACGTATCCTTGATCGATGATATCGTTAAAGCGCGTCTCGATGGCGGCTAAGTCGCCCGAGATGTTACGGATCTGCGCCGAGAAGAAGTAAAACAAGCCGAACAGCAGCACAAATACAATCACAATAGACAGTACCGAGCTAATACCTCTAGGAATGCGAATGCGCTCCATGCGGCGGGCCAGGGGATGCAGCAGCAGGGCCAGAATGAAGGCGGTGAAAATAGGGCTAAATACCGACTTAGCCACAATGAGTACGTGCAGGGTCAGCAGGATGCTGGCCAGCACGATCAGATACCGGACGTAGCCGGGCAGTTTAATAGTTTTCAAGCGGTTGAAGTTAGATTTATGGCAAAAACTTCTTTAGAAGTTTCTACCTAGCTTAAACGGATCAACGACCACTCGGTTCAACATTTGAGTATAGATACCTACTACTTATGCAAGTGGAGCGCATCACGTACCCGGCGGCGGGCCTTCGCCTTACGCCAGATACCTCCGCCCAGCGCGGTAACCAGTCCACCCGTACCAATCACCGTGGCTACATAAACAGCGTTATCGTAGGGGCGTCGCTGGCTGCTAGGTATTCCGAAGGTACCGATGAAGATACCAAAGGTGGTCATGTTGCTGGCCAAGTAGGATAGCCTTCCGTAGCGCCAGCATCGGCTCGACTGGCGGCGGTAGCGAGCGGCTAGGGCCAACTGCTGATTGATGGCCTCGTTGTTCCAGTCGTAGGTCCCCATCGGAAATCCGCGCTTGGTCAGCCAGGCAGCATCGCGCGAACTAATTGCATACTTAGCCGGACCAACCTGTGCGTAAGCGACGGAAGCGCTCGCCAGTAGTCCGACGATTAATAGATGCCTCATTTAAATTTTGTTTAACGAGATAGATGAAGCAATGACCTCGCCAGGCCACCCATGGTTGGAACAGAAAGTATATATTTGCGACAAACCAACGACCGCTATTTATTCATGATTTCTTCCCCTCTTTCTTCGTTTGTAAACGAACTGCGCTGGCGCGGCATGATTAACGACCTTACCCCCGGCACCGAAGAGCAACTCGCTCAGCAAGCAACGGCTGGCTACATCGGCTTCGACCCAACGGCCCGCTCGTTGCACATTGGCAACCTGGCTACCATCATGCTGCTGGTGCACCTACAGCGGGCCGGACATGTCCCGGTGGCCCTGGTGGGTGGAGCCACCGGCATGATCGGCGACCCCTCGGGCAAGTCGGCCGAGCGGCAGCTGCTCGACGAAGCCACGCTGCGCGATAACCAGGCGGGCATCCGCCAGCAACTGGAGAAATTCCTGGACTTTGACGCCCCCGACAACCCCGCCCGGTTGGTGAACAACTACGACTGGTTCGGTGAGATGGGTTTTCTGTCCTTTCTGCGCGAGGCGGGCAAGCACCTCACCGTCAATTATATGATGGCCAAAGACTCGGTGAAGTCGCGCCTGGAGACCGGCCTGTCGTTTACCGAGTTTTCGTACCAGCTGTTGCAGGGCTACGACTTCTACCACCTGTACGAACACCACGACGTAAAGCTGCAGATGGGCGGCTCCGACCAGTGGGGCAACATCACCACCGGCACCGAATTTATTCGTCGCAAGGCTAACGGGAATGCCTTCGCCCTTACCACCCCGCTGGTGACCAAGGCTGACGGCACCAAGTTCGGCAAATCGGAGGCGGGCAACGTATGGCTCGACGCTGCGCTTACTTCGCCCTACCAGTTTTACCAGTTCTGGCTCAACGTAGCCGATGAGGACTGTGGCCGACTTATTCGGGTGTTCACGCTAAAGAGTCAGGCGGAGATAGAACAGTTAGAGGCCGAGCACGCCGCCGCCCCCCACCAGCGGGGCCTACAGAAAGCGCTGGCCGAAGAGATCACCAGCCGCGTGCACTCACCCGAAGCGTACCAGGCCGCCGTGCGGGCATCGAGTATCCTGTTCGGTAAATCGAGCGCCGACGACCTGGCCACGCTCGACGAGGCCACCCTGCTGCAGGTGCTGGAGGGAGTACCCCAGCAAACCATTACCCGTAGCGACTACGCCGCAGCGTCTAACGTGGTCGAGCTGCTGTCGGACACCGCCCAGGGCTTGGTGTTTCCCTCTAAGGGCGAGGCGCGCCGAACCATCCAGCAGGGCGGGGTGAGCATCAACCTGGAGAAGGTGACCGACGCGGAAGCACCGGTAGATTTTACCCTGTTACAAGGACGGTACCTACTGGTGCAACGGGGCAAGAAGAAGCGGTTTTTGTTGCGGGTAGAGTAATAGGTAGAACTGCAGCCATTACCCAAAAACTACTATTAAGTATAGATCGAACCTTGCAAATCTGGAATTGTGTTCCGTATTTGCAAGGATGATAAGGCGTTACGATGAGTCTTTGCTTAGGCAGTACCTTGATGAATTTCCGGCAGTAGCACTGATCGGACCCCGGCAAGTTGGTAAGACCACACTGGCTTTGTCGACTGCAAACCAACGTAACTCTATTTACCTGGATTTAGAAGCGGAAGCTGATCGGGTTAAACTCAGCGATCCCGTACTGTACCTGGCCAGATATCCCGACGAATTGCTTATCCTGGATGAGGTACACCGTCTGCCTAATCTCTTTCAGGAGTTGAGGGGGCTTATTGACCAGCGCCGACGACAAGGGAAGCGAACCGGATCATTCTTATTACTAGGGTCTGCTTCTATTGATCTGCTACGGCAGTCCGGCGAATCACTGGCGGGAAGAATTGCCTATCTTGAACTCACCCCCCTTCACCGTTTAGAAGTTGAATCAGACGATGCGAATACGCTTTGGCTACGGGGGGGATTTCCCGACAGTTACCTGGCTCGTACGGATGCGGCCAGCCTTCGGTGGCGATTAAATTTTATCAGAACGTATCTCGAGCGGGACATACCGCAGTTTGGCCCCCGCATTCCGGCCGAAACCCTACGCCGATTCTGGACGATGCTAGCGCATGCGCAAGGTGGAGCTTTCAACGCCGCAAAGTTCGCGGGTAACCTGGGGGTAGACGGAAAAACTATCGCTAGTTATCTCGACTTGCTGGTTGATTTGTTATTGGTGAGGCGCCTACCGCCCTGGCACAAGAACGTAGGCAAGCGGTTGGTCAAATCACCGAAAGTGTACGTACGAGACAGCGGGATTGTCCACGCACTGCTGGGGCTGGAAGCAGTGGACGATGTACTAAGCCACCCGGTGGTTGGCGCTAGTTGGGAAGGGTTCGTCATTGAGAACCTGTTATCAGTTATTCCTGATACAGTGGTTGCTAACTTCTATCGCACCTCGGGGGGGGCTGAGGTTGATCTGGTGCTCACTTTTCCTAAAAGAGAAGTGTGGGCCATTGAGATCAAGCGTAGCCTAAGCCCTACCGTTGAAAAGGGTTTCTACTACGCCTGTGAGGACATTAAAGCTACCCAACGTTTTGTAATCTATCCCGGAATGGACCGCTTTCCCCTTTCGCACCAAACAGAAGTAATTAGCTTGCTCGAGCTTATGCAAGAGATTAAACGTAAGCATAAGAAAAGCTAGTGATACTACCGTGCGATGGGTCAACCCAGCCTAACCCTTTCTGCTGAAACCAGCACCTAAATTTCTTCGGCGCAGCACCACCCAAATCACCACCGGCGAACCCACCAGGGCTGTCACCGCATTGATGGGTAACACCGTCTGGCTGCCGGGCACCTGCGAGATAATATCGCACCCCAGCATCACGATGGCCCCGATCACCATCACTCCCGGAACCAGCACGAAGTGATTGGTGGTGTTGAGCAGCGCCCGAGCAAGGTGCGGAACGGCCACACCTACGAAGCCAATGGGGCCGCATAAGCCGGTCACCGAGCCCGCCAGCACGCTGGTAATCAAAATAATAAAGCCCCGGGTCTGCCGGATGTTGAGTCCTAGGCTGCGGGCGTAGTTTTCGCCCAGCAGCAGCGCGTTGAGCGGTTTCGAGACCAGGAGACTCAATAGGGTGCCCGCCCCCACCACGGTAACCAGTACCGGCAGGTGGCGGGGCGTCACGCTGTGTAGGCTGCCGAGAGTCCACAGCACGTAGTCCTGAATCTGCTCGGGCTGGCTAAAATACTGCCAGATGCCCACCACCGACAGCGTAACGTTACCAATCATCAGTCCGACAATGAGGATCACCACCGCATCGCTGATTCGGTACGACACCCACAGCACCAGCAAGAGCACGGCCGCCCCGCCCCCGGTCGCCGCCAGCACCAGCAACCAACTGCCTGACAAGCCCAGCACCGAGGCGGTAGCGGTGCCCAGGGCGCTTCCGGTAGACAAGGTAACTAGCGCCACCCCCAGGCTGGCACCGGAGGTAACCCCCAGCACCGAAGGCCCGGCCAGCGGATTGCGAAACAGCGTCTGCATTTGCAGTCCGCCCACCGAGAGAGCAGCCCCGGCAAGCGAGGCCGTTACTGCCTTGGGTAACCGGATTTGCGTAACGATGCTCGTCCAGGCCGGGGAAGAAGTTTTACCGAACAAGATAGCCAGCACCTCGGTTGGTGGGATACGGACCGAGCCCAGCGCCACGTCCAGAACGAATAAGGCAAGCAACGTAGCGCCTAAACCTACTGCCACCCCCGGGTGGGGGCGGGTGATCGGACGGGTACGATGCGTGACAGCCATAGGTGGAATAGTAAGCTCTTTTCGGGACGAAAAGTCCTCATTCTAATTTACGGTAGTAGTACAACGAGTGATCTAGCACCTCGGGATGAAGAATTTCAATCAGGTCGGCCAGCACTAGGTCGGGGCGCACCGCTCCGCTTTCGTAGTAATCGTTGCCGCCCGAGTCGCTCACCCGGCGGGTGTGCGCGTAAACCTCGCCGCGCCGGTAGGGCAAAAAGGCCGCCAGCCGCTCGTCTTTTTCGCGCAGCTCGCTACGCTGCCGGTACATGCCCGGATTGATCCAGTAGTCAGCCCGTAGTCCGTAGGGGTACAGCGTTTCTAGCGCTACGTTGTAAGACACGGCCGAGGTATCGTTTTCGCCGGGCCAGGTGGCGCGGGCGTCGCGTAGCAGCTGACCCACGTAGCTATTGCGTCCCGGAACGTACCATGCCCCCTGAAACGGCGAGCCCGTGATCACCCGCGGGGTAGCCGCCGTGGTGGGTACCCGTTGCTTCAACGAATCGTAGGTAGTGGTAATCTGCGCGAACCGCTGATTGGCCACCGACTCTTTGCCAAGCAACACCGCCAGCAGCTTTACCCACTCGGCCTTGCCCAGTGGACTAGCCTCCTGCCACTCGGCGTTTACCACCACCGGAATGCCCGCGTCGACAAGGGGCTGGTACTGCGAAACGGCCGCCCCGGGAGAAGCCGATACCATCACCAGGTCGGGTTGCAGCGCCAGCACCGATTCCAGGTTTAGACTTCCTCCCACGCTCACCTCCTGCAGTTCGCCCCGGGCTGCCCGGCGGCGGATGGCCGTGTCGTATACGTACTTTGCCTGTCCGATCCCCACCAGATGGTCGCGTGCATCGAGCAGTTCTACCAAGCCCAGGTGGGTGGTGGAGGTGACCACCAGGCGCTGCACCGGCACGTGAATGACCTTGTCGGTAGGCGGTAGGGTGTCGGGGCGGGTCTGACCGTGCGGCAGCAGCCAGTAGCGCGTGGTATCGGTGGTGCCGTAGCGCTGCAGCAGCGGGTAGGCCGCGGCGTAGCGAAGGCTGAAGCCCCGGGCGTGGTGGATGCGTACGGTATCGATGGGTTGGTTCGCGGCAGCTGGTGGGGTGCTGGTAGGGTGGGGGGCCGAGCAGTAACTGAGCAGCAAAGCCCCCGCAGCGAGAGAGTGGACAAGAAACGGGCGTAGCCGGTAGCGACGGGTCACGAGAGAATGATACGGGTAACGGACAGCAGGAGTGCGAGTGTTCAAAATTCGGTAATCCTTGCTCGATATTCAATATTTTAGGTACTTACCTGCCGATGAAGATCCGCCGGAAGACCAACTGCTGCCTCAACTGTAACCATACCCTGTCGGAGGTGTATAATTTCTGTCCCCACTGCGGGCAGGAGAACAACGACCACCGTGTATCGTTCGGCACCTTCATCGGCGACTTTTTCTCCAACTACTTTTCGTTCGACACCCGCATTGGGCGGAGCGTAAAACCCTTTTTTCTTCGGCCAGGCTATCTGACCAACCGCTTTAACGAAGGGAAACGCATGCGCTTCGTCCATCCGTTGCGGTTGTATTTAATTGTCAGCCTATTTTTCTTCTTTGTAGCCACACTGTTGGTGCAGCTCAATCTGGAGGAAGTATCACTCGTATCGGATCCTGAAACATCGGGCGATTTGGTTGAAGGGGATTCTGTCACCGTCTCTAGCTGGAATACTATTTTAGGGGTAATGCGAAACGAGGGCCTAAGCGACCGGGAAGCAATCGACTCGTTGCGGAGTATGAATAAGCTGAAAATAAGTTTAATAAATCAAGCTTTTGCGGATAGACTTTTTCATCAGTTGAGAAGAGTAGTAAAGAATGATCTATCGGTATTTGGTGCCTATCTAATGCAAAACCTGCCGGTAATGATGTTCATAGTACTGCCGTTGCTATCGTTGGTATTTAAGCTATTTTATATCCGACGAGACTTCTTGTACGTTCATCATTTGGTGCATGTCCTTCACCTGCACGCCTTTGCCTTTTTGGTAGTTGGAGTATATCTCCTAGCGTTGATTGTTTTCGGGGTAACAGATACCGTTTCTGACAATATCCATAATGCTGTAATACTGCTGATAATGGGATACGCCTATTTATCATTTCTAAAGGTTTACCGTCAGCGGTGGTACAAGACATTATTCAAGTTCTTTCTGTTGTTCAATGTGTACTTCTTTCTGCTTTTATTTGCTGCTATCGGCGAAGGGTTTATTTCGTTTATGATCTTCTAGCATGACCAAAACGCATTACGATTACATCATTGCCGGGGGCGGTGGGGCCGGACTCAGTCTGGTATACCACCTGCTGCAAACCCGGCTTAGCCAGAAGAATATCCTGATCATTGATCGTGATGAGAAGCAAGCCGACGACCGTACCTGGTGCTTTTGGGAAGCGGGCACCGGCCCCTTTGAGGCGATTGTGCACCACCGTTGGCAGCACGTGTATTTCCACGGCGAAAACTATTCGGAGTTGCTCGACCTATCCCCTTACCGCTACAAAATGATCCGTAGCGGTGACTATTACCAGCACATAAAGCAGACGATTGCTGCTTACCCAAACGTGGAATGGCTCAGCGCCGAGGTACAGTCTACCCAAGAAACCGCAACCGGAGCCCAGGTGGTAACTTCCGCCGGAACGTTCACCGCCGACTGGGTATTTAACAGTTTGCGCGATCCTCGCGAGCGGCAGTCGCTCAACAGCTACACCTACTTGCTTCAGCACTTTAAAGGGTGGGTCATCAAAACGCCCACCGACTTTTTTAATCCCGAAGAAGCCACGCTGATGGACTTTCGCATCGAGCAGCACGGAGAGTGTCGGTTCTTCTACGTGCTACCCACCGATGCTCGCACGGCATTGGTGGAGTTTACCTTGTTTTCACCAGAGTTGTTGCCTGCCCCGCAGTATGAGGTGGCCCTTCGCGACTATTTGCATCGCTTTCTGTCGCTCGATGATTATACGATTGCGCACGAAGAGTTTGGGGTAATTCCGATGACCAACAAGCCGTACCCCGAACAGCAGAGTGCCCACGTGATTAACATTGGAACGGCGGGGGGAATGACCAAGCCCTCCACCGGATATACCTTTCAGCGCATCCAGCGGGATAGTGAGCAACTGGTGGGTTCGCTGCTGCGGACGGGTCGGCCCGCCCGGGTTTCTTCGGGGTGGGATCAGAGGTTTCGGCTCTACGACAGCACCCTGTTTCAGGTGATGGAGCAGCCTACGTATCCGGTCAAAGAGATTTTTACGGATTTGTTTCGGAAGAATCCGGCGGACCGGGTGCTGCGCTTTCTGGACGAAAGATCGAGTTTTAAAGAAGAGCTTCAAATTGCTAACTCGGTGAACCGGGGGGCATTCGCGCGCGGAATGGGACAGGCTATTCTTTCTTGAGTTGCTTCTTGATCTTTCGGACTCGGATCAAAGAGGTGTTCGCTACCTGAGCAATTTGCTTATCCGTTAGCAAACCGGACTGAAGTAAGGCGGTAATCATCTCTTCCCTTTCTGTTTCCTTTCCCTTCTCTATTCCCTTCTCTATTCCCTTCTCTATTCCTTGTTGGTAACGGATATCAGTTTCTATATTGTACGTAATGGGCATGGCTTCCGTGTATTTGATAGTTGATGCTTGTATGTCTCTCAAGTTAGACAAAATTTCAAGCTGTCGAACGTATCTTCTCAACTTTCGTTTATCATCCGTTAAGCTTATTAACTTGCGTAAAATCTCCGGAATAACCGTATCTACCGCGCTCTTCTTGAAGTTACTTAAAATGGCCAGCACCGCTTCTTCGGGTTGGGTAGCTTCATCAAGTAACGAGCGATAATCCAGTTGCCGGATATCTACCAGCGTAAACCGGTAATCGATCATATCCTCGGTTAATCGCGTAGCCATACGAGGGGGACGACGACCCATAAAAACGACGTACTGCTTTACTTTCTCCTGGTACTTTTCGCGGAGCATGGCGTAGTACAACAGCATCCGGTCAACCATCGTCGCTTTATCTTCTACCTGAAACTCAAGATGGAGGAGGTAAGTCGACCCATCGGAAGTACCAACCACACGTTTTAAGAAATCTGGTTTGCGCTCCAGGGTGGCCTGAAGATCATCCGGAAGTTCTTCAAGTTGTCCCAGCGAAAGCCCCAACAGCTTGTCCGCGAGCGGAATGATCAGCGCCTCGATATTCTCTTTCAGTATTTTGTCGTAATCTTGTGCCATCGCGATCACCAAGTATACGATTTTTCATTGAAGTGGGGATTAGAATGGTCACTTTCCATTCAATCCTTCGTCCATTCAATCCTTCATCATGTGCGGAATCACGGGCGTCTACGCCTTTAACGAGCTAGGCAAGTTTCATCTGATCAACCTCTCGTCGGCTACCGAAGCGTTGAGCCACCGCGGACCCGACTTCGGACGTACCGACATCATCGACCGCGTGGGGCTGGGCCACCGCCGCCTGTCGATCATCGATACCAGCGCCGACGGCCATCAGCCGATGCGCGACCCGAGCGGACGTTACACCATCGTCTTTAACGGCGAAATTTACAACTACGCCGCCCTGCGTCAGCGCTTGCAGCAGCGGGGCGTCACCTTCCAATCGGCTACCGATACCGAGGTGCTACTGCAGTGGTACATTCACGAAGGGGTGGCGGGCTTGGACCACCTCAACGGTTTTTTTGCCTTTGCCATCTACGACCAGCAAGAAGACCTGCTCTTCGTCGCCCGCGACCGCCTGGGAATCAAACCGCTGCTCTACTACCAGGACGAAGACAAGGTGATCTTCGCCTCCGAAATGAAGTCGCTGCTGGCCTACGGCATCGAGAAGCACCTGGACTACGCCTCGCTGCAGCACTACCTTCGCTTCAACTACGTACCCGCCCCGCACACCATGTTGCAGGGGGTAAAGAAACTCATGCCGGGCCAGTATCTGGAAGTATCCAAGCCCCGCGCCGAGCGGGTACGCTTTGGTACCTACTACCACATTCCGTTCGACGAATCTCAGATTAATCCCGAAGGGCTAAGCTACGAGCAGCAGCAGCAGCAGTTGGCTACGCTGCTGGAAGATGCAGTGCAGCAGCGCTTGGTGGCCGACGTGCCGCTGGGCACCTTCCTAAGCGGCGGTATCGATTCGTCGGTGATCACCACCCTGGCTAGTCGGCACGTGAAGCAGTTAAATACCTTTTCGGTCGGCTACCGCGACGAGCCTTTCTTCGATGAAACCCGCTACGCGCAGCTGGTCGCCAAGCGCCTGCAGACCAACCATACCGTATTCTCGCTCACCAACCGCGACCTGTACGAGCACCTGCACCAACTACTCGACCATCTGGACGAGCCCTTCGCCGACTCATCGGCCATTCCGGTGTACATCCTGAGCAAAGAGACGCGGCAGCGGGTTACGGTGGCCCTGTCGGGCGACGGGGCGGATGAGTTGTTTGCGGGTTACAACAAGCACCACGCCGCCTGGCGAACGCTGCACCCGGGGTGGGCCGAACGAAGCGTACAGGCTCTGCTGCCGCTACTACAAACTTTGCCCCAGTCGCGGCAGGGGACACTTACCAATCGGGTGCGGCAGCTACGTCGCTTCGCCGAAGGGGCGCAACTTCCGGCCAAGGAGCGGTATCTGCGGTGGGCGACCTTTACCACCGACGCCGAAGCCCGAGCGCTAATGAGCGAAGCAAGTCGGGAGCAGGTCGACGCGGCTACCTACCAGGCCCGTACCCAGCAGCTGCTGTCCGCCATCGCTGACGAGCGCGAAACGCTGTCGCAGTGGCTGTATACCGACACCCAACTGGTGCTGCCCAACGATATGCTGACCAAGGTAGATCTGATGTCGATGGCGCACGGTCTGGAGGTGCGGGTGCCGTTTTTAGACCATCGCTTGGTGGAGTTTGCCTTTCAGTTGCCGGAAGAATCCAAGATCAACCGCCGTACGAAAAAGCGCATCGTGCAGGATACGTTTCGGTCGGTGCTGCCCAAGGAGCTGTATCGCCGTCCGAAGAAGGGCTTTGAGGTACCACTGCTGGGTTGGTTCCGCTCCGAGCTGAAGTCGATGATTACGGATGACCTGCTGGCGGATAGCTTGGTGGAAGAACAAGGGGTGTTTGATGTTGGAGAAATTCATCGTCTGAAACAGCGGCTGTACTCGTCTAACCCGGGCGATGCGCCCGCCACGGTCTGGGCCTTGGTGGTGTTTCAGTGGTGGTGGAAACGGTATCTTCGGTAAAAAGAAAAGTGCCGACAAACCCAGTCGACACCTTTCCTCAGTCTTCTACCAAATTCGAAACTAAATGAGAAACTCACTTAGCATCAGTAGCGACCTACGAAGCTAGCAGGTCAACTGGATTGCTGGTTAATAAACTTTTATTGAAAAGATAAGAATTGCTGAACTATGATTCAGCAACGGCACCTTGTACGTACATGGCTTCCAGGGTGGGAGAGGGGCTACCTCCCTGAGGCTCCAGGGTGATGGCGAAGGCCGACGCTTGGGCAATCTGACTGCTCAGCGCCTGCAAAGACGGCGTGTCGGGCGCTACATCAAATACCCCAGCACTTACCGGCTTTCCGTCGACAATGGCCCACAATTGGTACTGCTTCCCGGTGGGGGGGACGGGAAGGTTACCCGCACTCAGGTACAGTTGCTCGGCCCCGGGATTCCAGAACACGCGGGCGGCACTTTCGGGCGAAACGTCGGTACCCGCTAGCGCAATTGTCTGATACTCCGGTGAGGACAGTACGGATAAATCGTTCTCCAGTCGCTCGCTGCGCTGGCTGGCCGTTTCGTACTGCGAAGCGATCTCCTGGTTTTGGGCCACCGCCAACTCCAGCTGCTGTTCAGCCTCTTTCCACTCACCGCGGAAGTACCAGGCTGTTGCTGCCGACACTAATGCAATTAATAGGGATGCGGCAATGCCTAATTGCCAGGGCAGTAAGGTGCGTTGCTTAACCATTGGTTCCTGCGCCTTCTTTTTCGGGGCCACACTTGGCGGGGCCACTTTGGGCTGGGGCGTGCTTGGTTGGGCGGTATCAGAAGAAGATACGGTCGCTTCGGATGTGTCACCACTAACCTTCGCCAGAATTTCGTCACGCAGGCCAGGGCGCGGCGCGACCGGCAGCCGCTGGGCCAGTGTCTCGTAGGTAGCCTCAATGCGAGACAACTCATCGCGCACCTCAACGTGGCGCGCCGCCATCGTCTCCACCTCAGCTTGCTCGGCTGCCGGGAGCTCTCCCAGAAGGTAAACCTCCAAAATTCCGGACGCTATGTATTCTGAGACGTTCAAGCGATGTCGATTAACTTTCGTAGTTTTGTTATGGATGACCGCAGGCGGGTTTTCACCGTGCCCAACGGCATGTCGTATTCCTTAGCCACCTCCGAATGCGTGTATCCCTTAAAGTAAATAAGATCAACGACCATTTGTTGTTCGGGAGTTAAGCTCTTCAAAAGATTAATTAGACCGTGATCTTTCATCTGTTGTTCCACGTATAAGGTGGGGTGGTTGGTAGAAGATACGATGGGATCGAGGCGATCAGTTTTCTTCGTGTAAGAAAACTCCTTAGAACGCAGCTTATCGATGGCTAAATTTCGGGTGAGATTCAGCATCCAGGTGAACAGACGCCCCTTGTTGGCATCGTAAGTGTCAATCTTGTCCCAGATCTTCACAAACGCATCCTGTAGTACCTCTTCGGCCACATCGTCCTGCTTCACGATGCGATGAATGATGCCGTAAAGGGCCGGACTATAGTGATCATACAAATACGCCAAAGCGGTATGCTCCTTCCGTTGCAGAAGGTCAACCAGTTGAGGCTCTTCGATATGATTGGGTCCAGTGTTAGACAAGCAGATAATGGGTTTGCAATTACCTATACTCGTAAGGTGCAATAATTGTTTGAAAGTATGCAAGAAACCTGCTTACGAATAGCACTAAAAACTACGAGCCGCGGAACCTAAGTTGCGCCATTATTGCTATTTTTGTGACACTCCGAACGGAGAAAAACGCCTATGGAAAATATTCGAAATTTCTGCATCATCGCGCACATCGACCACGGCAAAAGCACGCTGGCCGATCGCCTGCTGCAACTGACCGGTTCGGTCGACGAGCGAGAGATGCAGAATCAGTTGCTGGACAACATGGATCTGGAGCGCGAGCGCGGCATCACCATCAAGAGCCACGCGATCCAGATGAATTATACCTATCAGCCCGACGAAGCCACCGCTCCCGAACAGTACGTCTTCAACCTGATCGATACGCCGGGCCACGTAGATTTCTCGTACGAAGTGTCGCGCTCCATTGCTGCCTGCGAGGG
This sequence comes from Tunicatimonas sp., assembly GCA_049650865.1. GTDB lineage: Bacteria > Bacteroidota > Bacteroidia > Cytophagales > Cyclobacteriaceae > Tunicatimonas. The sequence continues at coordinate 74,081 of JBASAY010000080.1, read as the reverse complement.
CGCGCTGCTGGTGGTGGATGCCGCCCAGGGCGTGGAGGCGCAAACCATTTCCAACCTGTACCTAGCTATCGAGCACGACCTGGAGATCATTCCGGTGCTCAACAAAATTGACCTGCCGGGAGCGATGATCGAAGAGGTGAGCGACCAGATCATCGAGCTGATCGGTTGCGCGGCGGAAGACATCATTCACGCCAGCGCCAAGGAAGGTATCGGCGTGCCCGAAATTCTGGAAGCCATCGTGCGCCGCGTCCCTGCTCCTAAGGGCGACGTTGAGGCACCATTGCAGGCGATGATTTTCGATTCGGTCTTCAACTCCTTCCGGGGAGTGGAAGTCTACTTTCGGGTGTTTAACGGACAGATCAGCAAGGGCGACAAGGTGAAGTTTGTGAACACCGGCAAAACCTACGACGCCGACGAGATCGGCATTCTGGAGCTCAAGCAGTCGCCACGCACCACCATCAAAGCGGGCAACGTGGGCTACCTGATCTCCGGCATCAAAGTGGCCAAAGAAGTGAAGGTGGGCGACACGATTACCCACGTGAGTCGCCCGACGGCGGCGGTGAGCGGCTTTGAGGACGTGAAGCCGATGGTATTTGCCGGTATTTACCCAGTTGAGACCTCGGAGTTCGAGGAGCTGCGGGCCTCGATGGAAAAGCTGCAACTTAATGACGCTTCGCTGGTGTGGGAGCCCGAAACCTCGGCCGCCCTGGGCTTCGGCTTCCGCTGCGGTTTTCTGGGCATGCTGCACATGGAAATCGTGCAGGAGCGGCTGGAGCGGGAGTTCGACATGACGGTGATCACCACCGTGCCTTCGGTGAACTTCCACGCGATCATGAATAATGGAGAGGTGCGCCACGTGAGTGCTCCTTCCGAAATGCCCAATCCGATAGAACTTTCGCACATCGAAGAGCCCTACATTCGCGCCCAGATTATCACCAAGGCGGATTATATCGGTAACATCATCGAGCTCTGCATGGACAAGCGCGGCGTGATCAAAAACCAGGTCTTTCTGACCCAGAACCGGGTAGAACTCACCTTCGAGCTGCCGCTGGCCGAAATTGTGTTCGACTTTTTCGACAAGCTCAAGACCATCTCCCGCGGTTACGCCTCGTTAGACTATCATCCCATCGGCTATCGGCAGTCCAACATGGTGAAGCTTGACATCATGCTCAATGGCGACCCGGTAGACGCGCTATCGGCCATTGTGCACCGCGACAAGGCCTACGACTGGGGCAAGCGACTGTGCGAAAAGCTGCGCGCGTTGCTGCCCCGCCAGATGTTCGAGATTGCCATTCAGGCCGCTATCGGGCAGAAGATCATCGCCCGCGAATCGGTAAAAGCCCTACGCAAGAACGTGATCGCCAAATGCTACGGCGGCGACATCAGCCGAAAGCGCAAGCTGCTCGAGAAACAGAAGAAGGGAAAGAAACGAATGCGCCAGGTGGGTAACGTAGAAATTCCCCAGGAAGCCTTTATGGCGGTGCTGAAACTGGATTGATGTCGTACAGTGGGAATATATTTTTGAGCATACCGTCGTATTTCAATGCTTTGGCAATTTTGGTGGCTTTCTTAGTAGCATGCTGAGCTTCCTCGTCCGCCCCGCTACTTCGATGAAGCAACGACTCTAGCAAGTAATAGCTTATTAGGTTATACTGACGAGAGTGGACGTCGAACAAATAAGGCTTAATACGACCAAAAGTAGCTCTAGACTGTTTAATTTTTCTTAGATATAGCTGTACATTTGTCAGATTAAGCAGTCCCTGATGGTGGAATGAGGCGCCAACGAAAGTTTCATCGGTAGCGTATCGCCGCTCCGCATGTTTTAGTACCAAATGAGCATCCGCGTAGCGCTCGCACCAGATGAGAGCCTCCGAAACGATTGTATGATAGGTAGGAAGATGCCGTCCCAGCGTACCTGATTGAGGCATCTGCTTTTCTATCTCGTGCAGATGATCAATCGTTTCGGACTTTATCCCACCTCCGTAGTAATGCTCATACAGCAGCAAGCAAGCAAACCTCCGTCCGAGTGGGGTGGGGTGGATAGAAAGGTCCGGCTCTATTTGCGTAATAATCAGGTGAGCCGCTTGGCACTCATAATGGTTCCCACTTAGAAAGCCCTTCAGAAACAGCAGACAGTTGGCAAATAAGCGAGCTTCGGGGGTAGCTTTCTGTTGAGCGTAAATGGTAAGTCCTTCGTAGTGGTGGAGCACCAGATAATCTATATCAACGAAAAACTCAAAGTAGTATGCCTGTCCTAGCGGATGCTGAGCGTAAATCGGCCACAGCTTCTCTCGCAATTTTGCGTGACGTCGTAATTGGATGCCCAGGGTAGTAACCAGATGAAAAATGATAGAGTCGTTGTATGTCTTTTCCGCAAAAGGAAAATTCAGGTCAAAGAACTGGCTCAGGAAAACTACATTCTCTTCTCTAAAACCCAGTAAAATGAGCCAGCGTAGTATTTCGGGCAGTACTTCACTCCGCTCAAATAAGCGGCTAAGCTGCTTCACCGAATCCAAGTCTATCCGGTTGTGATGTTGCTGCAAATAGTACGATACTACACTGTAAGCCAACACCTTGGTATTAGCAAAACGTACTACCTGGTCGGTATCAAACAACCCTCGCAACTCAAGCGATTCCTCAAGAATTCCGGCGTTCAGTAACTCTTCGTAGGCGGCAGCCGAAGAATCAGCAGTAAGAAGCTCCTTCTTAACTACGCTATTGGTTAGTTGATGCTGAGCAACTAAAGAGATGATACGTCGGGTAAGGTGCAATTTCTCGTAAGCGTAGGGACCACGCTCAATTTGCTCTCGCACAAAAAGTTCTACCAGCGAAAGCTCATCAATAGCTTCAGGATTGGAAGAATGATCGGCGGTTAGATACAGCTGTAGGAAAAACGGATTACGGAGTAGCTCCTGGGTATGAAAGGGTAGGGCTATCAGATCTCTGTTAATTTGTTTGTCAGGATAGTACGTATGGTACGCTCGAGTGACCTGCTCTATCTCGTCTCTACTAAGTGGGGGCAGGTTGCCTTCCGCCGAATTTTCAACTTCTGCTACGGTATACCAGCAGTGGGTTTGCTGAAGTTGCTGGCGTAAGGGCGCAATCACCTGCTGCCAGAGTGGTACCTGCACTGATAGTACAACCTTGAACCATGAGTACGTATGAACTTCCTGAATGAACGAGAGCAGGCTACGGTAAAAATCAACGCACCTATCAGATCGAATCTGTTGAAAGGAAAAGTCATCCATGACGAGCCACATTGCTCCCAACCGTTCGGCAGGCTGACAATGAAAGTGCTGAAGTATGTTGGCCGTAGAAGAAACACCTAACGACTGGTACAACCAGCTTTCCAAGGAGAAGCCTTGCTGAAGTAGTTGCGATAGGGCATTGCCCGACACCAACCAGATGATATCTTCAGTACGCGCCTGCTGCTCTACCCAATGGGCCAGCAGCGTAGACTTTCCCGAACCGGACGGGGCGTAGAGGCATAAAGCAGTTTGAGGGGAACCGGCAAACTGTCGTAGTAGCTCTTGCACCAACGGACGCGAAGAAGTAACTTCGTACGGTAATCCTAAACCCTCCTTGATCCGCCGCAAGCTAATCTCACTAATCCGGTGGGCTTTACTACGGACTACCTCCCACTGCACGGGTTCTGGTACCAGAGTCAAGGTAGCCCAAGAAACTTGCTGATTAATAAAGGCATGCCAGTTATCGCACCCAATGGATTGCGCCAGCGTATCCAGTGTCTGCAAGGAAGGCTGCGAGGGACTAGCTATTAACCCAAAGAACCGCCGCAGCGTACTCTCGCTCAAGTAAACCCCCGTGCGTTGCTGTACTTCATCGCTCAAGGCAACACAATCAGGCTTGGTACTAATGGGTTTACCGAAGGTTTGGGCGACTTGTTGTTTGAGTTTTTCTAAGTGGGCAGCCGGAATAGCAACTTTTGTACGGGGCATAGAGCGTTTTTAGGATGCTCAATGATATTAAAACTCACCCGCATTAGCAAATGGCGGTTCAGAGCATATTTTCGCCACATTGTCAGCTTCATAAGTGCGGTTTCTATCAGATTCAGGTACACCATCCCGCTGCTTCCGCATTATTCTACGTACCTGCGCGCTAACCTTACAGTCAGGTTATAGTGGATGCTTTTCAACGAATGACAAAAAGATTTTTTACACCAACTTACTTCATTACATCTCCCACCATTTTTGACCCTTTTTGAACCTGCGCGGAAGATAGTCTTCTATTACTTTTGAAAAAGTTACTGGAATGCAAATAATTGAACGAATTGGAACCAGCATTCTTCTCTGATGAGAACAAAATCTGAAAGAAATGAGCAAAGTATTATTAAGTATTTTTCTGGTTAGCTGGGGGGTTCTCGAGGAAAGCTCCAATATGCCCAAGCTATTTAATGAAAATAGTGATTTGTACACTAAATCTAGCCTGTATATGCAGCAGTGGGGTAAATTCTACTTTGACAACTGTTTTGAGAGCAGAGAGTTTGAGGATATCTCTGTTCTATTTGCCGAAGAGAGAGCTGACTGCATTTATATTAAAGGCAAAATATCGTACGAATACGGAGGGTTCTTTAGTCAGCGACGGGATTACGAAGCGTATATCTACAGTGACCGAACCATATTCACTAAGGAATCCAAAACAGAAGGTTCTCAAGAGTGTACCACTCGGTCTCTAGAGTTAATTGACTTACTATTTTAGTACATAGAAGTACTAAAACGGTATTTAGGAAAATCATAACAGGGAATCCGAAAACTGATAGAGTAGGACGAGTATGCCGAAAATCGTAAGAGTAGGTGTAAAATTTAACATAAACAATTATGTGGGATCAAGATTATTTAAACTTTGGTGTCGTGAAAATTGACGGGAACAAAGTAAAGGTTTACAAAAGTACGATTAATTATCAGACTATAGGTGTAGGTCAACCAGTAACCAATGCAAGTTGGGCTGGTGGAGAGCTTAATGTAACTCTTGCGAATGGAACAGTAAGACGTTACAGAAGTACGATTAATTACCAAACTATCTGATAGCTGTTAGATTACATTTCAACTACTAAAATTAAATTAACATGAAAAAGCTAATATTCTCAATGTCATTTGTTTTTGTATCTGTCATGTCAAACGCGCAAATTGCAGAGGTTAAAGAAGATGGGAGTCGCCTAAAAATATATGATGATAATGGCTATAAGACTTCAATATCAGTTAGTAATAGCGGTTATTTAGGCGGATACAACAGTAGCTATGTAGTTGTCGTAGACGGGAGCCGTGCGAAAATATACGATGCGAAGGGAAGTTACCAAACGTCAATATCAATGTGTTCAAGTTGCAGAGTACAAAATGTCTCTGGCTCTTACATTCTTATTAAAGATGGAAGTAGAACCAAATACTATAATTTTAAAGGGAGCTACGTAAAATCAACGTAACAACGAAAACACCCTGTAGTTAGCTATCATCTCGAATAATCTTACAAGATTATTCGATATGACTTTTACTATCCGTTATTCATTAAACTATCATGAAAGAGTGTGATTGGTGTGGTAAAAATTACCGCAAATCTGGCTACAATGTAGGTGGGCATGAAGTCTGTTCAGAAAAATGCCGCCTTGAAATTAGTGAAAGCATTAATAATGGTGACACTGCTGAAAAATCGAACTCAGGTTGTGTTCAGGCAATAGTTTGGATAGCAGTAGCCCTGTTTGTTTTCTTCTTTGTTTTAAATTAGAAGTTTACACTATAATGGTAATGTTGTTGTATTTGGCTAATACTTTATGCTACCCTTCCTCATTTTTATTAGGGAGTGATATAGATCAAGCCGTTAAATACATCTTTACTGAGTTTACTCAAGCATGTGTTGCAGAGGCGAGTTTATTTAGCCTCTCCATAGCCGCTCCGGAAGTAATACGGTATTCTTACTTCCAGAACTTTCTGGAGACAAAGAGTCTAGAGCTACTGTACGTAGAATACGGAACTGATGGGGCTGATTTTTCCATTGGCCCGTTTCAAATGAAGCCATCTTTTGTTGAGGAATTGGAACAACAGGTTTTAGTCAATCCTGCGCTGGTTAATTATCAAGCTATCGCAAAGTTCTCGACTAACGAGATTAGCAAAACACGTGAAATCCGTATCGAGAGAATTCAGCAACCAGAGTTTCAGCTTTTGTATCTGTCAGCCTTTCAGGCGTACTGTGAGTATCGGTACAGTAGCTACTTACAGCAGGCCTCTACTGAGGAAAAACTGAGGTTTATTGCTACTGCCTATAATCTAGGTGTTGGCAAAAGCACTCAAAGCATTTTGGACTACCTGCCCCAACAAAACTTTCCCTACGGAGCCAACTATCCTGGTACTCAGCATGCCTACGGACAACTGGCGGTGGATATTTACCAAACATTAATTAAAAATCAACATGCAAACAGCAAAGCTCAATAGTTTACTACTCGTCCTCGCTATCTTTAGCGTTGCCTGTAGCAATAAAACCGAACAGTCGCTACTTCGTCCACCCTTTGAGCAGGTTACCTTACCCTGGGTATCCATTGCATTTGATCCAGCCCAAGGGGATACACTGGTGCTGGAAAATGGCACTCGTCTGGAAGTTCCGGCGAATGCCTTTATCCGGCCCGATGGCTCGCAGCCAATCGGAGAAGTTACGCTAAAGTACCGCGAAATGCATAAGACCGAAGACATTCTCATCTCTGGTATTCCACTTAACACCTGGCAGGATGGAGAAATGAATACGTTAGAATCGGCGGTAATGTGGGAAGTCCGGGCTTTTCAGGACAGTATTAGTTTGGAACTAGATAGTGCGAATAACAAAATGATCAAAACGGTTATTGCCTCGGATGTAGAAGATCCGGATTTTGACCTGTATTTTCTGGACGAAAAGCAGCAACAATGGGATTGGAAAAGCGAGATAACTCCTGAACAAAATACTCTAAAATTGGAAGCCTATCAACGGTCAGAAGAAGCAGCTCAGCGTGCCAAAGACTATGACCTAAAAAATTGCTTTGCCATTAATTATGTAGAATTTATTGATATAAAAAATCCGCCCCGCGATAGGGTATTCAATTATTTCTCGCCCGACAAGGCGCCGTCTAGTAAGACAGTTCGGCGTTTAATGAGTCAAAAACTAAAAGGGTACGGTGCTGACTGGCTAGATGCATTTGGTTATGTGGAGAATGAAGAAAGCATAAGATATAGTGGAAAAGAATGCCCTCCAGCTTTACTGCTTTGGGAAGCAGAAGGTAAAATTCCTGTTTGGATCAATAATGATTCAGATTGGATAAGAGTAGCATTTAAAAAGATAAAAGAGTATCGCTACAAGCTTACATTCTGGAAGTGGGGTCGCTTTCAAAATGGTAATTCAGAGCGTAATATACTTTACAGTATGACGGCTAAAATTAAAATGTCGCTTAAAGAACTTTATGCATCTCAGCCTGAAGCCTGGTCGGAAGAATACCTATCTCTATTAGAGCAAGCAGAAGTAGAGAAGAAATTTTCTGAAGCGCAAAACTTGGTCACCAGAACTTTTAAAATTAATCAGATGGGAATTTATAATTACGATATACCACTCTCGCAGAATGAACTACTTGTTCAGGCAGAATTCAGCATTCCAGACCAAGAGCTTTATCCTGATATGGATATTTACGTAATTCCCGGTAAAGCAAATTCGGTAGTTCGGTATTCCCAAGCTAGTTTAGGTGAATTTAGATTGTACCCTAATACAGAAATGCTGATATTTTCGGTAATGATGGGAAACCAAATTGCCAGAGTAGACCCCGAAAAACTGGATGCAATTGATTATTCTCAGCTTAGTCAGGGTGGGAAGAGGGAAAAAGTCCATTTTGATCTAGTGCCAACCGGTATTGTCGTAGAGGATGTTTCAGATGTACAAGAATTCTTACAGCAAAATCAATCTGTTGAGGAATTTATCAGCCTGCAATAGAAATCTATATAGTTAAGGCCAGTACTGCCAAAGAATCTGGCCTAAACGGGCACGTAGGGCACGACCGAGGCAATTGTTCCGATGATTTTATGAGTGAATGCAGCTTTTATGGTCACAATGAAGGAATAATGTTTGTCTTTCAACTGCTGGTTGATTATGATATTACCAGCTTAATAGCCCTGGAAATTATTTGAGTGAAAAGTGTACCTGAGTAGGAGTAAATAGGCACTCTCATAAGATACTGGTAACTGAGCTGTATTAGATTCTAAGTGAACAAAGCATGATAGCAGTTATGAAAGCTGTTTTAGCCACCGTGGTTACAATATTTGTGGTGTCCGACTGTGTACTTGGACAGGCAGCGGACAAACCCATGAAAGACGAGCAAATATCCGTAGCACCAGGCAAGTATTTTGACTATTATCATATTTCATTTACGTTGACACCAGAGAATACTATCAAGCCGTTCGGGGAAGGTAAGTTTGGTCCAAAAAAATACGAGATTGGTAACGGGCAGTTTGAGGTGTTTATTCAGAAGGAATCGTTTCCCATAAAATGCCGGTGTAGTAATAAATACATTATTTTTAGAGCTCCTTATTTAGAGCATCCTGATCCAGAGTATCTTAGGGTATTTGATGAACTAAAAACAATGTTAGAGTCAAGTCAGGGAAGTGTTGAAGTCGTTCTAGAATTGAATCCTTATGTAGATAGAACTTCGGACAATCCGATGATACTAGAGCTTACTGCTCCTAATGTTTTTTTAAGAACAGCTTACGGCAAATACATCAATTATCTCGGCCCTTTGAAAGAAGTAGATAAAGGGTCAGATGAATAGTGAAAGTTTGCATTATTCTCGGTGATTTTAACGCTATCAAACAGAACAGTAAACTCTGAAATAAAATACTATGGTAAAAATTATTTTAAGTCTTTTCCTCTCAACTTTAAGCGCCCAGGCTCACAGCCAAATTGATCAAAGGCTAGGAGCTCCTATTACGCAAGAAGTTAAAGAAGCGTTAGCTAAGCGTTATACGTTAGTTGACACAATGACTAGTCCAATAGGGTACTTTGAAATTATTGTCCATAGTGGATACGAAAGCGAAATAAACGGAGAGTTTACATTCGAGATAGGTTACCATATTAACGACGAAGACGGTAGTGAGCTAACAAGTATTGGTATGCAAAACTTCACTTGGGGATATAATGATGATCCTGCACTATACACGTTAAAATCGATTGATAAATTTTCAGAAGATTTATTGCTTGATAGCACCCCCGATGCAAAATTAGTCTGCATATCGTCGATTTCTACGTCTGACGAAGATATTTACGAATTCATTATTTCTTATAAGTGAATTACTCACTTTCAAAGTTTAAAATTTAATGTTTTTCCATACGATTGAGAATGGCATAGATACACAGTAAAGAGTGTTAAAACTATGTTAGATACTCAGGCAGGGAGTGTTGAAGTTATTCAGGAACTAAATCCATATAAAAAAAAAGCGAATAGTCCTTTACTGTTTGAACTTACTTCACCTAACGTTTTTTTGAGAACGGCTCACGGCAATTATATTGACTATCTTAGGTCGATCACTACGAAACATAGTGATCTATAAAGAAGAATATGAAAATAGTTAATTCATCCATCATGCGAATAGTTTTAGTTGGATTCCTAACGATACTGTCTATTAACGCTCATAGTCAAACAACTGAAGAACTACAATTTTTTTTCACTAAAAAAATCAAAGAAGTACTTACCAACAAGTTTGTTTTAGCTGACACTATAGAGAACCATAAGGGAAAGTATGAAATAACAGTCTACGCTGATACAGACTCGGGTATCATCGGGTACACGGTAGATTCATTTACCGCTGAGGGAATACCTATTGATGTCAACACCGATCTTTGGAGCTGGCCTGGGGGTGACTTTGACACTGACCCTAGATTGGTATTGGATTCTATCAATAATTTCTCTCGGTATATAGATTTAACTGGGGTGCCTAAAGCTCGTAAAGTCAGTATTACTTTCGTACCGAATCAGTATGACGATATTTACGAGTTTGTTATTAGCTATAAGTAACTTCATGCTTGATGGTTAGCTCTCATCTTATTTAGTGTATAAAAAATCAACGTAGTAAATAATGCCACCAATCCAATTCCCACCCACCACTGCCCAAACTTGAACTCCCAGATTAAGAAAATAGGTAGTACGCTGATGGTGGCGTAAATAGCGATTAGCCTTAGCTTGCTGCTGAGTTTCAACCTATTGGTCTTCCACTGCTTCGGCCACCAGCCGCCGGGTTGCACCTGTTGCACAAATTTCTGTAAATGCGCTGAACTATCCGGTGGGGTCAGGTACATCACAGTAATCCACAGCAGGGTGACCAGCATGGTGAGGATAGTGAGTTTGAGCGGGTAATAATCAAGTTGTAAGCTAGTCTGAGCCGACTGAATTAGGTCTTGGAAGATTGTCCAGTGTTCGTAGGAAAAATCGAACGTTAGGGTGAGAACTAGTGAGCCGAGCATAGCGGACAGTTGCGCCCAGGCGTTTACCCGCCACCAGAACCAACGCAGCACGAACACCGGTCCCACTCCGGCTGAGATAGAGAAGATAAACTTTTGAATGCCCAGCATATAATCATTGTACAGCACCACTAGGGCAGAGGCTCCCAGGATGAGGTACATGGCTAGGTAAGTGATCCAGCGGTAGTGGGCGTCGGTACGCTGGGGTTGCCAGTAGGTTCGGTAGGCATCTACCACTAACAAAGATGCCCCCCAGTTTAAAAAAGCTTCAATGGTGGTAACGAAGCCCATCAGAAATGCCAGTACGGCCAACGCCCGAAAGCCCGGAGGCAAATAACTGATAAAGCTCTCTAAGTACATTGCTTCGGTATCCGCTGCCGGGTTTTGGGTGAGGTGCTGCAACAGCAACGCATCCTGAATCAGTCCAACAAATATGCTCATTACTGCAATCACCAGTACCGGTAAAAATGCCGCCCGAAAAGCCGCCCAGCCGTTGCGGGTGCTCATGTAGCGTTGGGCCTCAATGCCTGAGCTGTCTAAAATGTTCACCGACCACCATTGCACCAGCACGAACACCAGGAAATTAGATAGGCTTTCTCCACCCATCACCGAGGAAGCATTGGGTACGAGTGCCACCTTCTCGGGAAATTCTGCTTGTAACCTTGCCAAAACTTGGTTTACTCCGCCGAATTTTTGTAGGATGAATACGCAACCAATAAGCGGGGTGATTAAGTACAGTACGGCATTGATAGCATCGGTACGTACTTTTTGCTTGAAGGCATTTTTCGTAATGGCGAGTGCCAGTAGCAAGAAGGTCAGCCCTTGAGCCTGTTCGTAGCTTACGCTAAGCAGTAATGGCCAGAGTTTATTTAGCCCGATCATGCCGAAACTCACCAGAAAGATGACCACAAAGAAGCCCACGTAGACGGCCCGAAACTGATGCAAAATCGTAGCCCCTCGCCCGGAGAAGCGAAACAGGATAAACTGGTTGTCCGTCATAAAGCGCAGTTTGGCCCACAGCGGGGCAAAAACGATGGGGGCGATACCCGCCAATAGCAGCTTGCTATGCAAAACCCAGGTACCGCTGTAGCCTTTGTCAACCAGCACCCCCATCATCATCATGTCGTAAGCGGGATTCCACCAGAACATCAGCAGCGAAGCCGAAGCCAACCACCACGGAATCAGCTTTTTAGATACAAACATATCGCTGAGCGACCGAGAGCGATTGTAGAAGGATACACCAACCACGGCAACTAGGTAAACTACAACCACAAAGTAATCGGCAGATATAGGCATGGTATCTTAGGAGCGGCAAGAAGTTGCTTCGCCATTTTGGTACAATATTACCAAAGTACGGGTAGTTGTAGCAAGTGATGAGTGCCCTTCGATATTTTTCTTTTACGTCCGAATAAGACGTACCTTTGTGCAGCTAATCATTCCAGCAAAGTCCAATGACCCTCATCGACGGCAAACAAACCGCCCAGCAAATCCGCGACGAAATCGCGCAGCAAGTACAGCAGATAAAAGCAGAAGGTGGAAAGATTCCGCACTTAGCCGCTATTTTAGTGGGCAACAACCCCGCCAGCGAGGCCTACGTGCGCAATAAGGTGAGAGATTGCGAAGCAGTGAGCTTCGGCTCCACCCTGGTACGCTTCGATCCGGACGTGTCCGAAGATGAACTTTTGGCGCGCGTAGAAGAGATCAATCAAGACGACGACATCGACGGACTCATCGTGCAACTGCCGTTGCCCGAGCATATCACTCCCGAAAAGGTGACCTTTGCCATTCGGCCTGAGAAGGATGTCGACGGCTTTCATCCGATTAACGTGGGGCGCATGGCCAAGGGCTTGCCCGCCTTCATTGCGGCCACTCCTTTCGGTATCTTGCAACTGCTCGAGCGTTACAAAATTGAGACCGAAGGCAAGCGCTGCGTGGTGATCGGCCGCAGTGACATTGTGGGCACACCGATGAGTTTGCTGATGTCGCGCAAGGGCTACCCGGGCAACTGCACGGTCACGGTATGTCACAGCCGCACCCAAAACATGTCGGAAATCACCCACGAAGCGGATATTCTGATCGCCGCCATCGGGCGGGCCCGCTTTGTGACGGCCGATATGGTGAAGCAAGGAGCGGTGGTGATCGATGTAGGAATCAACCGGGTGGAGGATGCCAGCCGCAAATCGGGCTACCGATTGGTAGGCGACGTGGACTTTGACGGCGTGGCCGAGCGGTGCAGTTACATCACTCCGGTGCCGGGGGGAGTGGGTCCGATGACGCGGGCGGCGCTGCTCTACAACACCCTACTGGCCGCCAAAGGAGAGATTTACTAAACCGTACAGACGCCATTCATGGCGTCTCCCAGTGTGGACAACCCAAGGGGGCAGATATAAAAAATAGAGAGACACCTAAACCTGTGGTACACCTAACAGAAACACCATCACCAGCACCGAAGCTGCCAAACGAAACTTTGCTTCCGGTCATGGAAGCCTTTTACACCATCCAGGGCGAGGGGGCGCACCAGGGGCGGGCCGCTTACTTTATCCGGCTGGGCGGCTGTGACGTGGGCTGTCACTGGTGCGACGTAAAAGAATCGTGGGATGCCGAGGCGCATCCGCAGCAGACGGTGCAGGATATTGTAAAAGAAGCGGCTCAGCACCCGGCCCGGCTGGCGGTGATTACCGGTGGTGAACCCCTAATGCACGACCTGACCGAACTCTGCGACGCGCTGCACCGGCACGGGTTTGAGATCAACATTGAAACCTCCGGTGCCCATCCGCTCAGCGGCGCGCTCGACTGGATTTGCCTCTCTCCGAAGAAGTTCAAAGCACCGTTACCGGAGATTTACCAGCGCGCCCACGAACTCAAGGTCATTGTCTATAACCGCAGCGACTTCGCCTGGGCCGAGCAGTTTGCCGAACGAATGTCGCCCCGCTGCCAACTGTTCCTGCAACCGGAGTGGAGCGTATCGGACAAGATGCTGCCGCAGATTATCGACTACATCAAGGAGCACCCGCAGTGGCGCATTTCACTGCAGGTGCATAAGTTTATGCGCATCCCCTAGCGCAGTTTTAGGTAAATGCCTATATTTGCCCCCTTAAATCCACTCACGGCAAAATCCGTGGGTCCAATCAACCAATAGTATGAAAAAAGAAATCCATCCCGAATACCACAAGGTGGTGTTCTACGACACGTCGGGCGACCATAAGTTTCTTACCCAATCCACGATGACTTCTGAGGAAACCATTGAGTGGGAAGATGGCAACTCGTACCCCCTCATTAAGGTAGAAGTAAGCTCTGCTTCGCATCCCTTCTACACCGGTAAGAAACTGTACGTGGATACCGCCGGCCGTGTAGAGAAGTTCAACCGACGCTACAAGTCTAAGAAGAAGGAGGAGTCCCCCGCCCCCGCCCCCTCCGAATAGGAATCGCATTCGTGAAATTTTATCTTTTAGGAACTTCATTCATGAAGTTCACCTGTAAGAATACCATTCCGTAGGAACTTCATTTATGAAGTTCTTTTTTTGTAACACACCGCATGCAGTTTTCGGACATCGTCGGCCTCCAAGAAACCAAGCAGCACCTGATGCAGGCCGCCGACCGGAGGCAGGTGGCCCACGCGCAACTGTTTGTGGGTCCGCCCGGCAGCGCCAAGCTAGCGATGGCCCTGGCCTACGCCACCTACCTGAACTGCGACGACCGGCAAGCCGACGGTAGCTGTGGCGATAGTGCCTCGGGAGCCAAGATGCGCAAGTATATTCACCCCGACCTGCATTTTGTGTTTCCGGTAAGCGCTACCAAAAACATCACTGGTAAGGATGTGGTGAGTGATAGCTACATTGAGCCGTGGCGTACATTTCTACGCGAACAGCCCTACGGCGATCCGGCCGACTGGAGTGCAGTGTTCGGTGGCGAGAACAAGCAGCTCAATATTTCTAAGGAGGAAAGCCGAAACATCATTCGCAAACTGAGCTTGACTGCCTTCGAAAACCACTATAAGGTCGTTATTGTCTGGATGCCGGAGTTTCTGCACCCGGCGGCCGCTAACGGTATCCTTAAGATTCTGGAAGAACCTCCGGCCAAGACGGTGTTTCTGCTGGTGGCTCAGGAAGTAGACCGACTGCTGCCCACCATCGTATCACGCGTCCAGATTGTGAACATCCGGGCCTTCACTACCGACGAAATCACCACCTACCTACGCCAACAAGAAGAAAATTCGGCTTCTGAGAGCCGCCTCGAGCAGGTGGCTACCCTCAGCGAAGGAAATTTACCCTACGCCCTGAAGTTGCTGAACGAGGTTCAGGAAGACCACCAGCAGCTGTTTCAGGACTGGATGCGACTGTGCTACGCCCGCGATTATGGCGGTATGGTAGCAATGACTGATGCGTTTCAAAAACTGGGTAAGGAAGCCCAAAAGCGGTTGTTTGGCTACGGACTCAGCATGATGCGCGAGGTGCTGATGCGCCTGGCCCTCCAGCCCGCGGGGCACGACCCCGACGGGGACCTGATTGCTCAGGAAAAGCAGTTGCTCCGCGTGCAGGGGGCAGCATTAAGCTTCGTGGACAATTTTAGTAAAGTGATGAACTTCGAGAAAGTGGAGCGCCTGACCAAACTATTCAACCAGGGGCAGGTTCATCTGGAACGAAACGTGAACCCCAAAATGATCTTTCTGGATACATCGCTCACCATTGCCCAAGCTCTCAAAGCATGATTCGTATTGGCACCCGGGGTAGTCGGCTGGCGCTGTGGCAGGCCCACTACGTGGCCGACCGATTGCAACGAGACGGTTTCGCCACCGAAATCATAACCATTAGTACCAAGGGCGATCAGCGTCAGGAGGTAAGTATTGCCGAAATTGGAACGCAGGGCGTATTTACCCAGGAGATTGAAGCGCAACTGAGGGCACGCACCATCGATGTTGCGGTACACAGCGCCAAAGATTTGCCCTCAGAGCTACCCGATGCGTTCGAGATTATCGCTTTCACCGAGCGAGCGCCCGCCGCCGACGTGCTGCTGAGTCACCATAACCTACCCGCGCTAACCGCCAGTAGCAGCTGGACGGTGGGGACCTCTTCGGCCCGCCGCCGGGCGCTGCTGCACCACTACTACCCTGCTCTAAAGACCGTCGACATGCGCGGTAACCTGCAAACGCGGGTGGCCAAGATGCAGGCCGGACACTGCGATGCCCTGATGCTTGCCTTCGCCGGAGTGCACCGCATGGACTACGACCACCTGATTCGGCACGAGTTCTCGCTGTCGCAGATTGTGCCGCCCGTAGGGCAGGGGAGCATCGCCGTTGAGGTGCTGCGCACGCTGGACAGCGATCAAAAAGAACGGCTACGCCAGAGCATTAACCACCCCGCGGCGGCCTATCGATTGCACGCCGAGCGAGCGTTTTTAAGAACCCTCCGGGGGGGGTGTAGCATTCCGACCTTTGCCCACGCTACCCTACACGAAAACCAACTGCATTTACGGGGAGGGGTGGTGAGTTTGGACGGACAACAGCTGGTGGTTGATCAGGTAGCGGGGGCACCAGAAATTGCCGAAACCCTGGGCGATCAACTGGCCCAGCGCGTGTTGCGGCGCGGGGGGGAGCAAATTCTAGCCGACATCAGAACGCAATCTTCCTAACTTACTAATTAGCTATTATGAAGCACCTATTTCTTGTCTGCCTTGCCTCCGCAACCTTCCTGGCCTGCTCTGCTGAGAAAGACTATCTGGTAACCTTTTCTACTCCCTACGGAGAAATGCACGCGGTTCTTTATGACGCCACCCCCCGGCATAAAAAGAACTTCATAAAGCTCGCGCAGAGCGGGCAGTACGACAGCACCCTTTTTCATCGGGTGATCAGCGACTTTATGATCCAGGGGGGAGACCTGGCCACCCGGCCGTCGGCTACCCCCGCCGATGCGGTAGAATATACCATTCCGACCGAGTTTGTGGACACGCTTTTTCACCGCAAAGGGGCCCTGGCCGCCGCTCGGCAGGGCGACCAGCTCAATCCCGACCGGGCCTCGAGCGGTAGCCAGTTCTATATCGTGCAGGGCAAAACCTACCCGGAAGCTGAGTTAACCGTCGACATGAACAAACTGGGTAAGGGAGTGGAACAACTCGTGCAGTTTGTAGACTACGTAGACGAGGGGGAGAGATTGGTTGAGCTGTACCAGTCCGGAGACTACGAAGGATACACCCAGGCAATGCTGGATCTGAAGCCTGCGGTAGAAGAGAAGCTCGACATCAACGTAGACCGTGATTACCCTCCCGAGCGGCTGCAAGCCTATACCACCGTGGGCGGGGTGCCCCACCTTGATGATACCTACACCGTTTTTGGGCAAGTGGTGGATAACCTGGCGATCATCGACTCGATTGCCAAGCAGCCTACTGGCGCCGCCGATAAGCCCGTCAAAAACATTTACTTTACCGTTTCCGTTGAAGAAATGGCGAAAAAGAAAATTACTAAACGCTATGGCTACACCTACCCGGCACCGTAGCTTTTGCTCCATAGGGCGGTATACATTATTATTTCAGAGGCTGAATGGTGGAGAATAAGTAACGTATGAGACTTTTAATAACGGGAGCAAACGGTTTGCTCGGGCAAAAGCTGGTGGCATTGATTGCACCGCACCCTGAGGTTGAGCTAATTGCTACATCGCACGGCGAGAGCAAGATTCACTACGACCTGCCTACGTACCGGTACCGCCCTATGGATGTTACCAGCCAATCGGAAGTGGACGAGGTTATCGACCAGGTGAAGCCTGATGTCATCATCCATACGGCGGCGCTTACCAAGGTAGACTACTGCGAACAACACCGTGAATTATGCTTTCGACTCAACGTAAAGGCCGTTGATCTGATTGCGCAGGCTGCCCTAAGAAACGACTGCCTACTTATTCATCTTTCTACTGACTTTATATTTTCAGGAAAAAAACGACTCCTTACTGAAGAAGCTGCTCCGGGACCCGTTAACTACTACGGACAAACCAAGCTGGAAGCTGAACAACGAATTATTGAGAGCGGGGTGCGGCACGCAATTGTCCGCACCGCCATTGTATACGGAGTGGTTCCCCACCTGAGTCGCTCCAACATTATTCTTTGGGTTAAGGAAAGCCTGAAGCGAGGAAAGACCATTCATGTGGTTGACGATCAGTATCGGACGCCCACCTTGGCCGAAGACCTGGCGATGGGCTGCTTCCTTATTGCCCAGCAGCGGGCGCAGGGAGTGTTTAACATCACCGGCGAAGAATTGCTAACGCCCTACCAGATGGCGCAGATTACGGCCGACTACTTTAAACTGGATAAGCAATTAATTACGCGTACTGATTCTACCCGGTTTAAGCAACCCGCCCGGCGCCCGCTTGAAACCGGCTTAGTAATCGAAAAAGCAAAACGGACGCTCGGCTACCAACCGCGTACCTTTGTTGAAGGGGTGCAACTACTGGACGAGCAAATTAGGCATATCAACTCTCTCGCTTGATTAGGTGGGTCACCCGCCCGTCTTTTTTATCGGTACACTCAATTGGAGCCCGATTCCGGTTTAGTATCACCGAAAAATGCCGTAGCTTTGGTTGTAAATCACGACGCTATGACCGCTGATGAAGCCCAACGCTCCGTTGACGAACTCACCCAACAGATCAACTACTACAACCATCGGTACTACCAGGAGGACACCTCCGAGGTTTCGGACCGTACCTTTGACGAGTTGCTGGCCCGGTTGGTCCGGCTAGAGGAAGCGTTTCCTCAGTTCCGCCACCCCGACTCGCCCACGCAGCGCGTCGGAGGAACCATCACCAAGGTGTTTCCTACGGTGTTTCATCGGTACCCAATGCTTTCTCTGGGCAATACGTACTCGGCCGACGAACTGCTGGAGTTCGACCAGCGGGTGGCCAAGACGCTGGGCGAGGCTACTTACGACTACCTGTGCGAGCTCAAGTTTGACGGGGTGGCGCTGAGTCTGCGCTACGAAGCAGGGCGGCTGGTGCTGGCCGCTACCCGGGGCGACGGCGTGCGCGGAGACGACATCACGGCCAATGCCAAGACAATTCGTAGCCTCCCCCTGCGCCTAACCAGTTCAAACCCCCCCGCCGCCTTCGAGGTGCGCGGCGAAGTATTTATGCCCCGCCCGGTGTTCGAGCAGCTTAACCAAGAACGAGAGGCCTCGGGAGAGGCTCTGCTGGCCAATCCCCGCAATACCACCTCGGGTACCCTGAAAATGCAAGACTCAGCAGCAGTGGCCCAGCGCTCGCTTGCCTGCTACGTGTACGCCCTGGCCAGCGAAGACCTAGACCTAACCTCGCACGAAGAGGCAATTCACTGGCTAGAATCGAACGGGTTTCCGGTGTCGCCTACCTACCAAAGATGCGCTACCATCAACGAGGTGCTCGACTACGTAGCGCGCTGGGAAGAAGGCCGCCGCACCCTTCCCCTCGATACCGACGGGGTGGTGGTGAAGGTTAATCGCCTGGCGCAGCAGCGGGTGCTGGGCAACACAGCCAAGAGTCCCCGGTGGGCTATTGCCTATAAGTACCCCGCCGAAGCGGCCCGTACCCAACTGCGTAGCGTAGACTACCAGGTGGGGCGCACCGGCGCTATCACTCCAGTAGCCAACCTAAAGCCGGTGCTACTGGCAGGCACGACGGTGAAGCGCGCTTCGCTGCACAACGCCAACGAAATCATCCGCCTCGACCTGCACGACCGTGACACCGTTTTGGTGAAGAAAGGAGGAGAGATTATTCCTAAGATTATCGGGGTTGATGCTAGCCAGCGGGTAGCGGGTTCCCCGGCGGTCGCTTTCGTAACGCAGTGTCCGGAGTGCCAAACCCCACTGGTTCGTGAGGAAGGGGAGGCTATTCATTTTTGCCCCAACGCGCTGGGGTGCCCGCCCCAAATTAAGGGGAGCATCGAGCACTTCATCCAGCGCAACGCGATGAACATTGACAGCATGGGCAAAGAAACCGTTGCCTCGTTCTACGAGCACGGACTGCTTACCAATGTGGCCGATTTGTACTCCCTAACCTACGAAGCCATCTACGCCCTGGAGGGGTTTCAGGAGGTGTCTACCCGCAACATCCTGAGCGGCATCGAGACCTCAAAGCAGCGACCGTTCGCCAACGTACTTTTTGCCTTGGGCATCCGTTACGTTGGCCAAACGGTGGCGGGTAAGCTTGCGCAGCACTTCGAGCACATCGACCGCCTTCGGCAGGCTACCTACGATGAGTTGGTCGAAGTGCCTGAGATTGGTGATCGTATTGCCCACAGCGTGGTTGCCTACTTCGAGATTCCCGCCAACCAGGAAATAATCAGGCGGCTGCGGGCGGCTGGAGTGCAATTTGCGTACGAACGGATTGGCCAAGCGCCCACCAGCAGTCGGTTAAGCGGTAAATCTTTCGTAATTTCCGGGGTCTTTGAGCAGCACAGTCGGGAAGCTATCAAAGCCATGATCGAGCAGCACGGGGGGAAGGTTGTTTCGGCGGTTTCGGGCAAGTTAGACTACCTGCTGGCGGGAAATAATATGGGGCCTGCTAAAAAGCAAAAGGCCGAAAAATTAGGAATTGACACCTTGTCAGAGCAAGAGTTTCTACAAATGCTTGCTTAACTTACGTACTTATGATCGCTATCACGAATAAAATTATCGAGTTTCAACTGCCTAAGCTGCTGAAGAAAAGTTCGGTACGACGCAAGACGGTTAACTACGCCAGCGCCGAACGGGTGGGGGTGTTGGTTACCTTGCACGACCACGAGAAGCAGCACGCTATCGATGAGTTTGTAGATCGACTTGTGGCCGACCATAAGGAAGTGGAGGTGCTGTGTTACGACAAACGGCGGGCGCGGAATAAGATATTTGGATACATCCAGTTTACAAGCCGCGATATTTCGCTCTTTGGGCGGTTACGTGCCGAGTACGTGCTCGACTTTATCAACCGCGACTTCGACTATCTATTTCACCTGGATATCGAGTCGGAAGTGGTGCTGGATAAGATTTTGGTGCTGAGCCGGGCGAAGTGTCGGGTGGGCTGCGATATGCCCGAGCACCGCGACTTCTACGAGTTAATGGTGCGTGCTGAGTCGCTCGATGAGCTGAGCGAAATGATCTTCCGCTACGTGAAATTGGTGGCGGTGGGTAAGAAGAAGGCCCTATAAAAAAAGGCGACCGATAAGGGCCGCCTTTAAAGTTCTGATCAAGCGTCGTGCTTACGCCTTGTTCTTGGTTTCTTGCACCTCTACCCGAATCTCTTGGGCTAGGTTTTTAAGTTCTTGCATCCCCTTGCGCACGCGGGTTCCTGCTGCTTGATTCTCTTTGTCGTAGAACTTTTCAAAGTCACCTTCCAAAGACATTACCAAGTCTCTTAATTCATCAAATCTTTTCATGTTCAGTTCAGTTGTAATGTGGTTAAATAGCCGTTTCTGCGGCAATATAGGCAATATGCGGCAGAAACAACAAAGTTTTTACCAAATAAAGCCGCTATCCGTTTACTGAAAGGTGGCCGCTAGTTCTCCTTTCTTGTACACTCCGGTGGTTAGTTTGTGCTGGATTGCCTCAAAGGCAGCGATCGTTTCGTCTACGTCTTCTAGCGTGTGCGAGGCCGTAGGAATCACCCGAAGCATAATGATATCTTTAGGAACCACCGGATAAATAACCACTGAGCAAAAGATACTGTAGTTTTCTCGCAGGTCGAAGGCTAGCTCAGCCGCTTCGCCAATCTCCGCACTTAGAATCACCGGCGTCACCGGGCTCTGCGTGGTGCCAATGTTAAAGCCTCGCTCTCTTAAACCGCCCTGCAGGGCGTTCACAACCGTCCAAAGTTTGCTGCGAAGCTCGGGCATGGTGCGAAGCATCTCCAGCCGCTTCAGGCCACTCTCTACGAACGCCATGGGGAGCGACTTGGCGTATATCTGCGAACGGGTGTTGTAGCGCAGGTAGCGAACTATTGACTTTTTACCGGCGATAAAAGCACCGATGCTGGCCATCGATTTGGCAAACGTAGAGAAGTAAACGTCAATCTCGTCCTGCACGCCCAACGCCTCGCCGGTGCCCGCCCCGGTGTCGCCCATGGTGCCGAAACCGTGCGCATCGTCCACTAGCAGGCGGAAGTTATATTTTTCTTTAAGCGCAACAATTTCTCGCAGGGCGCCCATGTTGCCCGACATGCCGAATACCCCTTCGCTGATCACCAAGATCCCGCCGCCCGACTCCTTCGCTAAGCGCGTAGCGCTGATGAGCTGCTTTTCTAGGCTGGCAATGTCGTTGTGCGCAAACACCTTGCGTTGCCCCAGGTGCATGCGTACCCCGTCCACAATGCAAGCGTGTGACTCGGCATCGTACACAATCACGTCCTTGCGGTCTACCATCGCGTCGATCACCGAGAAAATGCCCTGGTAGCCGTAGTTAAGCAGCATGGCGTCTTCTTTTTTTACGAAGCGGGCCAAATTTTCTTCCAGTTCATCGTGGAGATCGGTATTGCCCGACATCATGCGCGAACCCATCGGGTAGGCCAACCCCCAGCGGCGGGCCGCTTCTTCATCAGCCTGGCGCACCTCCGGGTGGTTGCCCAGGCCCAGATAATTATTTAAACTCCAGTTAAGCACTTCTCGGCCCCGAAACTTCATGCGGGGGGCAATCTCCCCTACCAACTTAGGAAACATAAAGTACTCATCGTCCACTCCCACTCCCGCGTGCTTGCCGAGCGGCCCTAGTCCCACCTTAAACTTGTCGAAAATATCCACTTACTTAGGTTTAGTTCAGAAAAATAACCTTACTTTCTGCGAAATCTATCCGGCAAATTTACTATTTATTCGATGCGTTGCAATGGCACTTTTGGATAATTTTAGGTAAAGTCACGGACAGCAAATAAGGTCAGAACTGCGTAATTTCACCGTTCCTTAACATTACTTCAGTATGAATACCATAAAGAAACTGCTGGTGGCCAACCGCGGCGAGATTGCCCTGCGCATCATGCGTTCAGCGCGCGAAATGGGACTGCGCACGGTAGCCGTTTATAGTCAGGCCGACCGCCTGGCCCCGCATACGCGCTTCGCCGACGAAGCCGTAGCCATTGGCCCGCCCCCCTCTACCGAGTCTTACCTAAAGGTAGACCGTATCCTGGCGGCGGCGCAGGCGACCCACGCCGACGCTATCCACCCTGGCTACGGATTTTTGTCCGAAAACGCATCGTTTGCCCAGCGGGTGCAAGAAGCGGGTATCACCTTTGTAGGGCCCAGCCCGGAAGCCATCCGAACCATGGGGAGCAAGCTGGCCGCCAAGGCCGCGGTGGCCAACTTCAGCGTACCCCTGGTGCCGGGCACCGACCACGCGGTGACCACGGTGGAAGAAGCCCAGGCTGCCGCTGCCCGGATTGGCTACCCGGTACTCATCAAGGCCAGCGCGGGCGGCGGCGGCAAAGGCATGCGCATCGTAGCCACCGAAGCCGAACTTCCCGAACAGATGGAGCGGGCAGTTAGTGAGGCCCAGTCGGCTTTTGGCGACGGATCGGTGTTTATTGAAAAGTTTATCGTGGGGCCCAAGCACATCGAGATTCAGCTGCTGGGCGACCAGCACGGCAACCACGTGTACCTCTTCGAGCGCGAGTGCTCCATCCAGCGGCGCTACCAGAAAGTGATCGAAGAGGCGCCTTCGCCTAGCATAACCGACGAAACACGCCGGGCGATGGGCGAAGCGGCGGTGCAGGTGGCCAAAGCCTGCGATTACGTGGGGGCCGGCACGGTGGAGTTCGTGATGGGGCAAGACCAGCAGTTTTACTTTCTGGAGATGAACACCCGTCTGCAGGTAGAGCATCCGGTTACGGAACTAATCACGGGGTTGGACTTGGTGAAAGAGCAACTTCGCATTGCGGCCGGGCATCCCCTGTCGCTGCAGCAAGAAGACCTGCGGATTCACGGACATGCCCTGGAGTTGCGCGTGTACGCCGAGGACCCTACGAATGACTTTCTTCCGGACACCGGTACGCTGACTACCTACCGCCGTCCGCAGGGACCGGGCGTGCGGGTAGACGATGGCCTGGAAGAAGGCATGGAGGTGCCGGTGTACTACGACCCCATGATTGCTAAGCTAATTGTGCACGCGGGCAACCGTAACGAAGCCATCCAGCGGCTGCTGCGGGCTATCGATGAGTACCATATCAGTGGGGTGGCCACCACCCTAAGCTTCGGCCGCTTTGTGATGCAACACCCGGAATTTGTATCGGGCCGTTTCACGACCAAATTTGTGGAGGATCACTTCACCCCCGAAGCGCTACAGCCTCCCTTATCAGAGGCCCAAAAAGAAATTGCGGCTACGCTGGCGGCCCATCTGGCTAAGCAGACGACTAAAACAATTCTTCCCAAACCAAGAGGCGTCTCCCACCGGTGGAAAAAACAGCGGGGGTTCTAGGGCGTGTTGACATGTAACCTAAACGGCGATTTTGGTACGCTTTCCTCCTGTTCTGCGTTGCTTTCGGCGCCCGATGCCTCAGCATCGCGCTTCTCAAGCGCCTTAATCAGACGAAAATCGTCCTCAAAATCTCTCGTTAATCTATATGTCAACACGCCCTAGCCTCTCTATAGCACTTTTTAACGCCTTGTTGGCTATACTAAACCGATGAATTATAAGATTATTCTCGCGTCGGGCTCACCCCGGCGACAGCAACTGATGCGCGCGTTGCGAATCCCCTTTTCGGTGCGAACCACCTTCGTGTCGGAGGATTACCCCACTGACCTAGCCGCTGAGGATGTGGCTGAGTTCTTAGCCGGCAAAAAGGGGAAAGCCTACCAAGGGGCGCTCGCCGATGACGAACTGGTGATTACAGCTGATACCACGGTGGTGCTAGAAGAGCGCATTCTTAACAAACCAGCCGACGCTACGGAGGCCCAGGCCATGCTACGCAGTCTGTCGGGGCGGTCGCACCGGGTAATTACGGGAGTGGGCTTGACTACCGCGGCGTCGGTGCAGACGTTTGCTGACGCTACCACCGTGCATTTTCGGGTGCTTACGGATGAAGAAATTGATTTTTACGTAGAGAATTACCAGCCCTACGACAAGGCGGGAGGCTACGCGATTCAGGAGTGGATCGGGATGGTGGCAATTGAGGGAATCGTAGGCTCCTACTTTAACGTAGTAGGGCTACCCGTAGAGAAACTCTACCAAGAACTACGGCGCTTTGGTAAAATCCAGCCGACACCCTTTTAGTTGTTGTGTAAGGGGAAGAAGGGTTGATCTTTCGGAGTGAGGCTAACGTGGCTCTTTTCAAAGTTCTTTACTGCTGTAATCCACCCCTTTCGGTAGCTTTGGTACAAGGTTCCCTGAACGTTAGTGACGAGGTCGACGCCTTTCATTGTTTTCATAGCGCAAGTAGTTGGGTAAGCGAACGCTACCAGTTTAAGAAAAAACCGTACCATTTAGACCTAAACCTTACCTGGTATTGCGCAACAGCCAATAATCAGTGGTTTGAATTAAGGTAAACATCACTACGCAGAATCCAACCAGTTCTTTGTAGTGCGTAATCCAGCTCGCGATCTTCATTAGAACCAACGTGTCAACGAAATAAAGTGCCAATCCGCAGGTAAACAAAGTAATCAAAACGCAGGCAACGGTTACCCCTACTGATTGAGGGGTGGGCGTGGTCGCGACATTGATCTGGGCAGTAACCCGTTCCGCAAAATTATTAGAAAGTCTAAACGGGGAGGCTTGATGCAGTACCTTGTATAGAGCCTGATAAGTCATTGCGTCAAGATCAGTGGTGCTTACTTCTTCGCCGTTGTCTAACCGGCGCTGAATTTTCTCATCTTTCTTCATAGTAACTCTCGGTCAAGAAAATGCTGCTGTAATTTGTCTTTCAACTGCTTACGAGCGCGAAACAGGTAGTTCTTTATTGTCCCCAGGGGCATTCCGGTAATTTCATGGATTTCGCTCAAACTCATCTCTTCCAAATGAAACAAGGTAAGTACCGTACGATACTGAACGGGTAGCTGAGCGATCTGTTGGTGGATAAAGGTATGGGTTGCTTTCTGGTCGATCTGATCCCCTGCGTCGGGAAGGTCTTGCGGGTATTCTGCGGCGTATTCTAGCGGTTCGGTAGCGTTCTTTTTTTCTTTCTGGATGTAGTTGAGCGCCGTCCGGTACGCTACCGTAGCAATCCACGTAGAAAGCTTTGACTGAAACCGAAACGATGGCAGGCGCTGGTACACCCGCAGAAATACTTCCTGACAAATGTCTTCGCAATCCTCGGTTCGGTTAACCATTCTGCTCACCAGGTGCCCCACCAACTTTTGGTGTTGCTGAACTAAGTTATAGAAAGCGTGAGGATCACCGTTTAGTACTGCGGTAACCAGTGCAGCGTCATTATTCATTGCTAAGTGAGACAGCCGATTGGTAAAAAGGTTGCACATTCTTCTGCAACCTTCCCAGAGAACTACTGTCTAACCCAGTAAATCATTAAACCCTTAACCCCTAAAACAATGGAAGATATTATTGTACCCATCGGCGTTGTTGGCATCGTATTCTTCGGTGTAGTGAGCATCATCAAAACCATCACTGATTATCAGCTACGCCGCAAATTAATCCAACTTGGCCACGTGGACCAGCAGGCCGTTGATCTGCTGCAGAAGAGTACCAACGACCAGGCAACCTCTCTTAAGTGGGGTCTAATCATCTTGTTCGGAGGAATCGGTCTCATAATTATTAGCGTTACCGGTATTGAGCAGCGGCAGTCAGCCCTACCATTTGGGGTGCTGGCAGTATGCCTGTCGTTGGGCTTCTTGCTGTATCACTTTTTGCGTCGCAATAAAGACCAGATGAGAGCCACCCCTCCCAAAACTATTGAACGGACGTATCCAGAGGCAACGATTGCTGCCGACTAGCGTGGCTACCATCCTAAGCGAAGTACCTAGTGCCCCCGGCACTAAATTCTTAGCCAGTTATGCGGCCTGTCAGGCGGCTATACCGCGTTGTTCGGCGCTCAGGTAGCTTAGGCTATCTTAGCTTCTCACGTCTTGTCTAGCCACCTGACAACCTCGCCTAACTGACCAATTACTTAATGCCGGGGGCACTAGATAAAACGAAAAATGCTTGCAAAGTAGTTATAAAACCTACTACTTTGCATTGCATTGTACCTAACAATGGACAGTAGCTAATTAGCCACCGCCAGCAAGCAACGCTGCTACGCTAAATGGCATCTTACGTTTGATTAATGATTCAAATTACGACAACGATGAAATCCCTGCCCGATTTCCCACTGGTGCGCCCCGGTAAATTGTCTTCGTGGTTTGCTCACCGGCGCATTAAGCAATTTAGCGAAGCAGTAGTGTACGTAAGAACATTGTTCTACCGGAGAACAAACGGATCAAGCAACCTGTCCGTACTTGAAGATTCGGCCGGATCATTTACGGCCCGCAATGCGCTGTTGGTACAACTGGCCCAGGAGCAGGGATACCAAAGCCTGCACCTGGCCCTTTGCGTGCACTCGTTCGACCGAAACTATCCGGGGGCGGGGGTAGGGGGTATTCTGGAGGAAAATGGATTAAGTACGCTTCCTAACGTTCAGGGGTGCATCAAGCATCGGGGGCAGATGTATACGGTTGCCACCGATTCACTAGCTTTGGAAGCCGAGCTGCTGTCGGCCATCGAGATTGCTCCGGTACAAATTGGTACGTTTAAGCGGCGTTATCACCAAAACTACCTCAGGAACTGGATCCAGATAGAGCGACTCGAGCCAGACTGGTCGGTGGAAGCGCTGTGGGAGGTACGCTCTCAGTGTCTTTGCGGTGTAGCCGAACAATGGAACAACTACGTACGTTCCGCGCTTTGACGCAGTGAAAGCACGATATTTTCTAGTTTCTCTTCGGTGAGGGGCTTGTACGTATATTCCGATACGCATTGGTAGCCCAATGACCGCTGACGGTCTTTCTCACTAACGGAGCTACTGAGCACGTTGACTCTGGTTTGCTGATGATGCTTCCAGAAAGTGGCTTCGTAGCGCTCGATAAACTCAAAGCCATCCATCTCCGGCATATTCAGATCAACGAAAATTAGATCAGGAAACTGGTTTTGGCACTGGTTTAAAAACTCCAGCGCATCCCAGCCGTTGTTCTTAATTTCGTAACTTTCTACCGCATCCACTTGGCTAAGAATTGCGTCAACCGTAAAGTTAGTGATATCATCATCGTCGATCAGTAGTAGCTTGGCCATTTAGTAGTTTGGTTTTAGATGAAAAGGAGTATGACCCATGAGCGTCTATTTCTTAGAGTTACTATATTAAGAAGTAGCTTGCTAATATGCCAGTCTAGCATTAATAGCGCGATAACTCAGAATGTAATTTTACGCTACGAAACAGAAACGGCGGTTGGCTTTCTCGGGTCGCATCTCCCACGTTGAGGAACCACGTTGGGCTAAGCGAAGAAGGGGGGGGCGTTTATTGTCTTATTCTACTGCTAATTGTATTTTCTAGGCACAACAAAAAGACGTACGTGTGAGTCTAAGTATTTATTGAGGGTGTAACAATTTACCTAAATTCGGCTTCCGAAAAGCGTCTAAAGTCGGGTAAAATAGAGAAAATCGCTTAGCTCCAACCCTAGAATAAATCTTTCAGCTCAATTTCATCGGCGTACTTTAATAGCACTGCTTTGTGATCGAAGCTGGCGATGCTGATAATCTTGTTGCCTACCCGGTTGTACATCACCTCAGCGAAGTAGTCATCCAGGTAATACAAGGTGATGCGAAACTGACTGTAGGTGCGGTCTGATAGATACAGGCCGTTGTCCCACAGGTACTGCGCCTTCTCGTAGAAGGACAAATTTTCAAAATCGTCGAGCGTTATCATGCCGCGGTAGGGGTTTGCACGGGTGGAACAACGAAAATAGTGCAAGCATGCCTAACCGCCGTATGGCACAAGATGCTTTCCTTACGCGCGTAATGTAAAGGGAAAGTAGAGGATTGCGCTGAGCTGATTTCCCAAAAAAAATCTTCTCCGGCTGTATCTTTTAGCGAGTTTGGTATTCTATACCCAGAACCATTGGTTTGCATCGCTTTGACCCTAGAAAACGAATCGGCCCACATTGAAGCAGCGCAGCGCGATCCGCAGGCTTTCAAACCCTTGTACGAGCGCTATCATCCGATCATTTTTCGGTTTGTGCGCCGTCGGGTAGAGAATGAGGCGGTGGCGGCTGATATTACCGCTCAGGTGTTTCTTAACGTGCTGTTGCACCTGAAGCGCTACCGCATTACCGAGGCACCTTTCTCGGCATGGCTCCACCGCATCGCCCTCAACGAGGTTCGGCAATTTTTCCGACGCGCAACGCGCGTTCGGCAGGTGGTAATCGACGAGCGGCTGGTAGCGCAGTTGCGTGAAGAGGAACCTGTGGAGAGTGCCGAGGCAACCTACGAAACCCTCGCCCAAGCTGTGCAAACCCTGAGTATGGATGAGGTAAACCTGCTCGAGTTGCGCTTTTATGAGCAACGGCCGTTTCGCGAAATCGGCTTTTTGCTCAGCATCACCGAAAACAACGCCAAGGTAAAAACGTACCGGCTGCTCGCTAAACTACGCCAACGCATGCTATCCCCGTCCCCATGAAACGAACCTATCGCGTTATGACAAACTTTCCCGAGCCTTCGGACGCCGAGGCGGCGCGCTGGCAGAATTTTGACCAACTGCTCGCTGACTACCGGATGGAGCGGCAGCGACGCCGACGCTGGCGGAGCGGTTCGTGGGTGGCGCTACTGCTGCTCCTCGCCGGGGGGGGAATCTGGACGTACTGGTCCTCTCTTACTCCTGCTACCCCGCTACCCCAGGTGGCTTCACTTGGAGTATCGCCACATGAATCCTATCTGCCAACCGTGCTACGGCCCGTAGTGCCCGTGGCGGTTCCAACAGCCCCTCAGGATATAACGCCCGGAAAGCTAGCTAAAACCGCTGCTCCCCCTCCCCCTCCGGCACCGGAAACGTTCGTAGAAGCCGTTCCGGCGGGTGGCTATCCAGCGCTCTATGACTACCTGGCCCGGCATCTTCAGTATCCGGAAGCGGCCCGTCAGGCTGAAGTATCAGGAACCGTACTAATGGAGTTTACCATCGACACGCTGGGGCAGCCGATCAACCTCCGGGTGGTGCAAGGGATACGCGATGACCTAGATCA
This sequence comes from Tunicatimonas sp., assembly GCA_049650865.1. Classification (GTDB taxonomy): domain Bacteria; phylum Bacteroidota; class Bacteroidia; order Cytophagales; family Cyclobacteriaceae; genus Tunicatimonas. The sequence continues at coordinate 44,498 of JBASAY010000080.1, read as the reverse complement.
GGAAGCAACGCGACTCATCCGGCAGATGCCACACTGGACGCCCGCTTCGGTAGGAACCAAGCCGGTTGCCACCAAGCACACCATGCCCTTACATTTTCAACTTACTAACCCCTAAGTAATGAACCGTATTCTGATCACCTGCTGTGCGTACTGTTTCTTGGAGTTATCAGCGCAAGCCCAACTATTCCGGGCCGACACGCTCGACTGGTCGGTAACCGTCAAGCAGATAGTGGCCGTAGAACTCACCCAAGACGAGTGGGTAGACTATTTCGTCTACGGCACGGACCCCTCGGGTAACGCTGGGTTTTGGATTTACGAGAACCGAGGCGATGCAACCTTCGGGCAGCGTCCGGTGTCGCTGACATCCCTGTCCGAAGTTACCTTTGCCTTTGCTGATTTTGACCGCGACAACCAATTGGATTTGCTGGTTTCAGGAATCGGCGTTGCCGGCCCAGTTACCGAGCTGTACTACAATCAATCCGGCACCTTCTCAGCTCCGGCTACGCTTCTTGACCGGTCGCTGGCGCACAGCCTGGTGACCGCTGACTTTGATCAGGACGGGCGCACCGATATTTTCCTTGGTGGAATAACGGTCACCGATTCAGCCGTATTTCGTGCCTATCGCAACACCGAGGCCGGATTTGTTGAGATCAGTACCCCCGTAGCCACCACCACCACCGGAACCAATGCCGCCTACGACTGGGACAACGACGGTCGCCCGGACCTGCTGCAAACCGGTCGGCTCCCCAACGGCGAAACGGTGACGCGCCTGTACCGCAATCGAGGGGGTTTTGCCTTTGATAGTCTGGCCGTGGTCGCCGGGTTGCCCTCCCGATCCGCCACCGCCCTGGCGACCGGTGATGTGAACCTCGATGGCCGGGTTGATTTGCTATTATCGAGCGTTGATGCGCAGGGCCAGCCATCTACAAGTCTGTACGTCTTTCAGGATTCCGTCTACGGAGAGCAGGAGGTTAACCTTCCGAACGTTGCCGGAACATGGGCTACGCTGGCTGATTTTAACCACGACGGCCTTACCGATGTGGGAATTGTGGGGGCAACGGCGGCGGGCCAAACGATAGCCCGCTGGTATCTGCAAACCGATACTGGCTGGACCACCTTATCGTACGATTCATTGGCCGTACCCACCGCGGCGTGGGCGGTCGGCGACGTGGATAACGATGGGCACTTAGACGTGCTGCGCGGTGGGCTGGCAACCGAGCCCTCGCTACTGCTACTGAACCAGACGGCAGACATCAACGCTGGTCCGGCCGCTCCGGCAAATCCCACCGTGAGCGTCATCGATACGGTGACGGTGTTTGGATGGGAGCCTGATGCCGACGACCAGACCGATGCTGAAGCGTTGACCTACGAATTGTACGTGATTGCCCAGGGCGGTGATCGGTTCGCGGTGAGTCCGGAGTACCAGGACACCACCAAGGCCCGCGTAGACCACGGCCGGGTCGGATACGCAACGCAGTACGCGGTGAACGGACTGCCGGAAGGAACCTACACATGGGGGGTGGCGGCGGTAGATAACTCCTTCCAAATTGGGTCCGCTGGCGATGGAATCGGGCAACCCCTGTGTTTCACCATTGCCCGCGATGACACCACGTTGTGTGCCGGAACCACCCTACGATTACGTACCGACGCGCCGGTTGCGTGGAGCAGTACGCTTACCGGATTGCTTAAACAGAGCGCTGAGCTTAATCACGTAGTGCGGGGTGACGAGGTGCTGTACTATACCGCTCTATCAGCTACCGACTGCGCCCTCGCCTACAGCCTACGCATCCAAACCATTCCTGCTCCATCCGAAGGTCTACTGGCTGCTGACACCACGGTGTGCCCCGGGGCATCGCTCACCCTAGCGGTAGATACTACCTATACCGAAGTCAACTGGTTTTCGGCTACTCAGGGCATGCTGGGTGCAACCAATCAACTGGAGTGGGAAGCTACCCAAGAAGATACGCTTTGGGTAGTGGCACGGCTGCCCGAGGAAGCCTGCCCCGTACGTGATACGATGGTGGTCGCCTGGTTTCCATCGGTCGACTTGCTATCAGAAGAAGAGCAAGAGATAACGGTCGGTAACTCCGTTAGGTTATTGGCAAACGGAGCGGAATCCTACCAATGGTCTCCGGCGGCGGGTTTGAGCAGCACCGAGGTGGCCGACCCGGTGGCTTCCCCAAGCGAAACGACTACCTACACCGTAGAAGGAATCACCGCCAACGGGTGCGTGGCGCTTGATACTATTGTAGTACTGGTAAGCAAAAGTCCACTACCTACCGCTACTCTGTTCGTGCCCAACCTATTTTCGCCCAACGGCGACGGGCAGAACGACACGTTCCGACTGTACGGACCGGGGGTAAGCACTATCCTTTGGCAGGTCTACGACCGACAGGGCAATCAACTGTTTGAGGCCCACGATTTGGCTGCGGGATGGAACGGTGAACACCGGGGGCGGCCGGTACCCAACGGAGTGTACCTCTGGAAAGTCTCTGGGAAGGGAGTAGACGGTACGCCCCTGCAGTTCGAGGGACAACAGTCTGGTATGTTACGGTTGGTGCGATGAGCGAGCGACAAACAAACTGGTGGGTAGTGATTGCCATTTGCTTGCTTTTTCCCGGTACTTTGAGAGCGCAGGAGGTAACGTTCTCTCAGTACCGGATGGCACCGCTGTCGTTAAATCCTGCTGAGGTGGCGGCTTCGCCCAACTGGCGGGCTATTGCTCACTACCGCCATCAGCAGATGGCGGGCGACGTAGGATTTCGCAGTACTCAGTTTTCGTTGATGCGTCCCCTCTACTGGGGAAATCAGCGCTACGCCGGGGTAGGCTTGTCCGTACTCGACGACCGCTCGGCCGGGCCGGGTTGGTTTCGCTTCCAGCGGGTGGGCTTGTCGGTGGCCTACAACGTGCCTCTGAAAAGGCGGCAGTACCTGAGTTTAGGAGTGCAAACTCGCTTTCAAAGCAAGCGCATCACGCTGGACGGCGTGCGCACGGGCAACCAATTTCGCCCCGGAACCGGTTTTGACCCCGCGGTGGGCAGTGGGGAAGGGGCCAATGGTTTGCAAGCCGCCTACTTTTCGGTAGACGCCGGGGGGCAGTGGTACGCCGTCGACCGGCACGAACGGACAGTGGCTTTCGCCGGACTGAGCCTCTTCCAACTGAATCGCCCCTACGATACCTTTTTTACGCCCGCTGACCCCCTGCCGGTAGACCTGAACGCCTACGGCGGATGGCGACTGGCTGAGTACGGACAAGGTGCGGTGTCGCCCGAACTACGGTGGCAGTACCAGGCGGGTCAGCATCTGTTGAACGTAGGCGTCCGGTTGGCTTACCGGTTGTCGGAAGGCTACGCCAATGCGGCGGCAGCTCCGTACCTGGAGGTGATCCCACGCTATACCATCAATCGTAATGCTTCGTTGGCCGTGCAGTGGCACCAGGGAGACTATACCTTTGGGGTGAGCTACGACACCGATGCTAGCTTTAGCACCGCCGAGAACCCCCTTCGTTCGGCCTTCGAGCTCGTCGTGGCTTGGCACCCAATAGTGCATCCGAAAAAGAAAAAAGGCCGCCCCGGAAAGAAGGTTCGCCGAATTCCGGCTACTGTAAGAACTCCTTCGGTAGCTTCACAGCCCGTAGTTTTAGATTTTAGGCTTCCCTCAGTTTCTCAGTCGGTAGGCCCTCGCAAGGTGGTGGGCAGTCCGTACCGGGGCTCACTGGCGGTGCAGTCGCTTGTCCTCACCGTAGAGTTTGGGTTTGATCGGTCGGCACTTACCCCGCTGGCCAAAGAAGCGCTGCGCGGTGTAGCTGTTTTTCTGCAGCAACACCCTGACTTAAACGTTACGCTAACCGGGCATGCCGACGGGGTGGGCACGCCGAGCGCTAACGAGCAAATTTCGTGGCAGCGGGCCCGGGCGGTGCGAGACCATCTGCTTTCTAAGGGCATCTCTGACCAGCGCATCAAAATAATGGGAAAGGGAAATCAGGAGCCCCTGTATCCTAACACTTCCGAAGCGCTACGGGCTAAGAATCGTCGCGTAGAAATTAGTTACTCGCCCCGGTAAGCGGTTTCTTGAAAAATGAGGTAAGCCAATGTTCTAGCGGTTTGGTTGCTGGTTCCAGTACACTACCAGGTTCTTGGTGGCGCGACCCGAAGCCACAATATCCAGGTCACCGTCGCCGTCTAGGTCCGCTACTTTCAGATCCTCGCAGGCCATGCCGTCTTCGTCGATGTAGTAGTGCATCCACCCGTCACCCTGGGCGTCTACCGGTACGTAGAGTTTCACGCCTACCTTTCCTTCGCGGTTGGGTTCTCGCCAGCCCACCACAATCTGGTCGTAGCCCAACCCCAGTAGGTCGGCACAGGCCAGGGCGTGTCCCTGCTGCAGGTCATCGCTAAGTACCAGCCGTTCGGCGTAGTTGCTTCCCTTGTATACGACCAACTGCTGCCCGTGCATGGGTTCTACCGTAGCGATAAACGGGCGGCCCGGTCCAAACTGCCCGTGCCGCACCTCACCGGCCGGTGAGGTGAGCAAGGGTAGCGAATCATTCCTCCATCCCGACGGGGTAGGGCGATAGTGTATCACTCCCTCTTTACTTGCTACCAGCAGGGTGCTGTCTGGGGCGATATCCATGTTATGGGTGAGGTGCAGGCTTTGGTCCACAATAGTGGTGTCCCAGGAGTTAGATAAGTCTTCGGGTACGCGGTGGGCCGTCACGCGCACTCCCTTCCCCTGTCCATTGGTGTTGCCCCGGCCGTGCAAGGGGAGCACGATCAACTGGTAACCATCACGCGTGGGCAGCCAGTGCATGCGGTGCACCGTCGGGTCGTGGGGCAACCGGCGGGGAGTCCAGCGCTGGGTTGGATCAGCGGGTCGCTCCAGGTAGTGCACGGAGCCGGAAGCGACGGGGTCGCTGGTTTCTCCCGGATTCCACTGCGCCCCTACGGCTACCTCCACCCGTCCGTCGCCGTCGATATCATGGGCCGCCAGGCATACGTTATCCCGCTCGGTAAGTTGATCTACCATTACGAAACGGCGCCAGTCGCCGTTGCGATACCACACGAACTGCTGCTGGTCAGCGAGCAGTATATCGGGTTGCCGGTCGCCATCAACGTCTCCCACCGCTAGTCCGTAACCGATGGCGATGGTATCGAGAGTTTGCGCTATGAAGTAGGGTGCGACCGGCTGGGCAAGAAGGAATGGACAAGAAGCTCCGAGGAAGAGCCAAAATAGAACGATTAATCGATAACGCATTCGGAAAAGGTTGGGTTGCTAGCGATGCACCAGAATGAAGAATTGTAAACAATATCGTTAAAAAATCAACTTCTGCTGAAGGAAGGTACTAGTTTCTGTCGTGATCGGTAGGTAGTTAGGCGACTTTTGTCGTGCGTGCCCCCGAATTCAGTAACTGATTGAGAGAAGTTACCTATGCTTGCGCAGCTTTTACCAATCTCATATTTTTATGACATAATTAAGTTGTGAAGTAACAAACTAAATCAATCAAAAAATTAACGTACTATGAAAAGACAATTACGTTCAAACGAGTGGGCAATGTCCGACGACCTACTTGCACTCGGCTTCGAGGCTGATGAACAAAATCTGGATGCTTCTGCCGAAACCTTTTCGAGCCAGACCGACCCCCGTGTGTTATTACAGACCCTAGAAGAAGCCTGGGACGATGCTGATGAAGACGACTTCGCCTTTTAGCTAAACTAATCAGACCAAACGTAGAGTCGATAGCCGCGCTATCGACTTTTTTTGTGCCCGCTAAGTTTACTTCGGCTCATGAACCAAAAACTGAATGCGGTTGTAAGATAAAATACTTAATTTGGGCACTGCAATTAACTATCTTACTCACAACTTATGCATTTGTTAAAAAAGAATGTTCCCACGGTTATTGTGCTGCTCAGCGTTTGGTTCACGTTAGGCGGCTGCGCTACCCAAACCTCGGATGAGGTAGACTATGAAGCGCTGAGTGATGAGCAGAAGCGCTCGCCCGCGTACGCACTGGCGGGCCTAAAGATAAGCGATGACCTGCAGGCTACTGTATTTGCTACCGAGCCCATGCTGGTAAATCCTACCAATATGGACATTGATCACCGGGGCCGGGTCTGGATCTGTGAGGGATACAACTACCGCCCCACTCTAAACCCCGGTAACCCTACCAAAGAGGAAGGAGACCGCATTCTGATTCTGGAAGACGAAGACGGCGACGGAAAAGCCGACAAGAGCACGGTATTCTACCAAGGTACCGACGTAAACGCCGCGCTCGGTATCTGGGTGATGGGCAACCAGGCCATCGTTTCGTGCAGCCCGCACGTGTTTCTACTCACCGATACCGATGGCGACGACAAGGCTGACAAGAAAGAAGTTCTGTTTAAAGGATTGGGTGGCGAGCAACACGACCACGCCATCCACGCGGCCACCTTTGGGCCCGACGGAAAAATGTACTTTAACTTCGGCAATGCCGGAGAGAAAATCTTGGACAAGGACGGAAAGCCCATTACGGAGCAAACCGGCGTAGAGGTTGCCGACAAGGTGAAGCCCTACCAGCAGGGCATGGTCTTTCGCTGCGACGCTGACGGCAGTAACTTCGAGGTGCTCGGTCATAACTTCCGTAACAATTATGAGGTAGCAGTAGACTCGTACGGCACGCTGTGGCAGTCGGACAACGACGATGATGGCAACAAGGGTGTGCGCATCAACTACGTAATGGAGTACGGCAATTACGGCTACCGCGATCAGGAAACGGGCGAGAACTGGCGCTCCTACCGCACGGGTATGGAAGAAGAAATTCCTCGCCGCCACTGGCATCTTAACGATCCGGGGGTAGTGCCCAACCTGCTGCAAACCGGCGCGGGCTCGCCTACGGGCATCCTGGTGTACGAGGGCGATCTGCTTCCTGAGCGCTTCCGGAACCAGATTATCCACGCCGACGCGGGTCCTAACGTGATCCGGGCGTATCCGGTAGAAGAACAAGGGGCCGGTTATTCGGCAACCATCGACAACCTGGTGAAGGGCAAAGATCAGTGGTTCCGTCCGGCCGACGTATGCGTAGCTCCCGACGGCTCGCTGTTTATTGCCGATTGGTACGACCCCGGAGTGGGCGGGCACCAGGTGGGCGACCTCCAGCAGGGCCGTATCTATCGTTTGGCTCCTGAGCAGCGCTACGAACGGCCGTCGTTCGACCTAAACACTCCTGCCGGGGCGGTAGAGGCGCTGAAGAACCCGAACCTATCCGCCCGCTACCAGGCCTGGCAAAAGCTCCACGCGTGGGGGGAAGAAGCCGAGGCGGTGCTGGCCGAGATGGCCGAGTCCGAGAACCCCCGCTACCGGGCCCGGGCGCTGTGGTTGCTGAGCAAACTGGACAAAAAAGGCGAGCAGTACGTGCAGCAGGCCCTTCAGGATTCTGATCATAACCTGCGCATTGCGGGCGTCCGCATGGCCCGGCAGCGTTCCGAAGACATTATGCCCGTACTTAGCCAGATGAAGAGCGATGATTCACCGCAGGTACTTCGCGAAGTGGCCATTGCCCTGCGTTACCAAGAAGGGGCCGCCGCCGACCAGCTGTGGGCCGAACTAGCCACGCAGCACGACGGACAAGACCGCTGGTACCTGGAAGCACTCGGTATCGGAGCCGACGAGCACGCGGAGACTCGTTTTCAGGCTTGGATTGATCGGGTAGGAGACAACTGGGACACCCAGGCGGGGCGCGACATTGTGTGGCGCCTGCGCTCGAAGGAGACCATTCCGCTACTGGCCCAACTCATTCGCGATTCGGAGGCAAACTCCTACAGCGACCGCCTTCGCTACTTCCGGGCGTTCGACTTCCGACAGGACCCCGCCAAAGAGGAGGCGCTGGCTACCCTGGCCGTGGCCCAGCATCCGCAGCAGGGAGATATCACCTTGTTGGCCCTCAATCATCTGAGCACCCAGGCGGTGAAGCAGTCGCCCCGCCTTAAGCAGGCTTTGAAAACCTCGCTGGAGGATGTGAAGGGTTCTAAGGAGTACCTGGAGCTTATCAAGCGCTACGAACTCAAAGAGTACAGCGCCGACCTGCTGGCCTTAGCCCTCGATCGCCCCCGAGAGACCGTGGGGGGAGAGGCCATTCGGCTCCAGATGGATCTGTCAGGAACCAAGGCGGTAGAGCAAATTGCTAGTCAGGGTGACCAGGAGCAAAAAATCGCCCTGATTCAAGCACTGAAGCAGGCCAACAATGGCCCCGCCCATGATGTGCTGCAGACGGTGATTGCCAACCAGGATCAGCCTCTGGCGGTTCGAAAAGCGGCTGTTATGGCGTTCGCGGGTTCGTGGGGCGGCGAAGATCGCCTGATCAACATGATTCGCAGCGGCGACCTGGACGCATCCCTAGATTCAACCGCTGTAATCGCATTGTCTACTTCCATGCGCAACGCGTTGTACCAGGAAGCTTCCGAGCTGCTGGGCATTGAGGCTTCGGACAATGAGAAAGCTACAATGGCTCCGGTGAAGGAGCTACTGGCAATCAAGGGCGACGTTGAGCACGGCGAGACAATATTTGCGCAGTACTGCCAGAACTGCCACCTGGTAGACGGCAAGGGCGTAGACTACGGGCCCGGACTGTCAGAGATTGGTGACAAACTGCCCAAGGAAGCGTTGTACACCGCGATTCTGGAGCCTAGCCGGGGCATCAGTTTTGGTTACGAAGGTTACACGGTAGAACTTAAAGACGGTAGTCAGGTGATGGGATACATCCTGAGTAAGAACGAAGACGAGGTGCAAATGCAGCTCTACGGAGGGCTTACCAACACCTACGAGCGGTCGCAGATTGCCTCCATTGAGGAGATGGATCAATCGCTGATGTTCGATAACCTGGAGCGGGCGATGTCGCAGCAGGATTTAGTAGATTTGGTAGCGTATCTGGCGACGTTGCGGAAGGATACTCGTATGAGCGTAAAGTAGTGCTGAAAATATTTTCCCTCACAAAATCCAAACATTTTCGGCCCGAATCCGATTATGTTGATAGAATCTTTTTACTTTTTAACCAAATCTTGAAACAATGGGAATTCTAACATGGATTATCTTCGGACTTATTGCTGGTGCTATTGCTAAGTTTATCATGCCGGGCGATGATCCAGGCGGGTTTATCATCACTATTCTAATTGGTATTGCCGGGGCTCTTTTAGGAGGGTTCATTGGTGCCAATCTGTTAGGAGTTGATGTGACTGGCTTTAACATCCAGAGCTTCTTAGTAGCTATTGGAGGTTCTTTACTACTGCTGTTCGGTTACCGAATGGTGAAGGGCCGTGCCTAATCGCTAACGCAAGCAATTTTATCAAGGCCAGTGGGTTTACTCACTGGCCTTTTCTTTGGATGATACTGTACTCCTCGCCTGCGATCGCTCCTGGGCGTAGGCTCTCATGTCGGGCACCGTATCCATCTCATCCACAATTTCCATCCCCAGCAGGGTCTCTATTACGTCCTCCATCGTAATTACTCCAGCCGTTCCTCCGTGCTCTTCCATAGCAATGGCAATATGCTCCTTAGATTCGGTAAACGCCCGGAACAACTCAGTTACCGACTGCTCTTCCTGAACGCGCAGCACATCGCGGCGCAGGTCGCTCAACGACAGATGATGTTCGTCGTCTGCTAGCTTTTTTAGCACCTCATCTTTCAGCACCATGCCGGTCACGTGATCCACCGACCCCTGGTATACCGGAAGTCGGGAGAAAGATTTCTCGGACAGTTGCTGCGCCACGTCGGTCAGGGGCATATCTTCGGGAAAGGCCATCATTACGTTGCGGGGCGTCATGATATCCTGAATCTTCACCTGTCGAAACTGTAGAATGTTGCGAATGTAGCGGTACTCGCCCTCCTGCAACGCTCCTTCTTTAGAGCTGATTTCGGCCATTGCTGAGAAGTCGGCGCGCGTTACCTTGCCCGCCTGGTAGTTCTTTCCCTTAATAATCTTAGTGATAATCTGACTGATCCACACGAAGGGAAACAGCACCACGACCAGCACTTTCACTACCGCTGTGCTGGGGCGGGCCAGTTGCCGCCAAAAGGTAGCTCCCAGCGTTTTAGGAATGATTTCGGAAAACACCAGAATAAGAATAGTAAGCACCGCCGAAATAAGCGAGAGGTACTCATCACCCCAAATGGACTGGGCCTGGGCACCCACCCCCGCGGCCCCAATGGTGTGGGCAAAAGTATTAAGGGTGAGAATTGCCGCCAGCGGACGGTCGATGTCGTTCTTAAGGCGTTCCAGATCGGCCGCGTACGACAAGCCTTCCTTCTTCTTGGCGCCCACGTACGAAGGGGTAATGCTAAGCAGCACCGCCTCCAGAATAGAGCACAAAAATGAAAAGAAGATAGCGATAAATAGGTAAAGGATGAGTAGGGTCATGGCTGTGATTTTAGGATGTAACCGGGGAGGGATTAATAAGTTTTAGGCTGATCCTTAGCGTATCGTTTGTTCTGCGTAGTCTTGATCAACGTCAAGGGCATTGAGCTTCGCGTAAATTACGTTGGTTTTTGGGTGTCCGGAGTGTAGCTTGAGCAGGGGCGAGGTTCCGTTAATTAATGCCCGGCGATTGCTCTGATTGCTGAAGTTGTCTGAGTACCCGTGCACCAAATCGTGCAGCAGCGTTATAACCGTGTCGGTATAGCGGTTACTGGTGTCGTGGCGCGACACGGTGGTGAGCAGCGTGAGCAGCTTCAGCGTGATGATAAAATCCCCCTGGCCATACTCGCGGATGGCGTTGACGCTCAGGTAGAGTACGTCGGCAAAAGACAGCGGCTCGTAGATCAAGCGCAACCGCTGCTCCTTGTCCGTTAATATTTTCTGTCCGCTAACGGACAGGACTTCCACCAGCAGATCAGTGAGTCGGTCGATGGCTTGTACGGCGGTTCCTGGATCATTAATGCCCGGACTTAGCGCCTTTAGGGCCACCTCGGTGAGGTGTTTCACTCCGTAACCGTACTGCTGGCTGATATCTTCCTGGTGGCGAAACACCAGCGCGTTCATTAGTTCTTCCCGCTCATTGTCACTGAGCGGGCGATTGGTCAGAAACAGTGGGTCCAGGCGGTTTATAAACTTGCCCAGGGGGACGCACAACTTTACGGTCAGGTCGAAGCGGCGCGTTGCGCGAAGAAAGAAGCGTTCACTAACCGCATTAAGGTAGCCAGACCGGGGGCTTGCTATCTCGGTCCACCGTTGGGTATCGGGGAGGGTGGCGGCAGCCACGTAGGTTTCTTTCTCTTTCTCGTGGCGGATGGCGTGTAGGGTGTCCCGATACACGTGGTTGATGATATTACCGATCTGAATATCTTTAGAAACCTCATTGATAAACGAAACAAACAGCGCCAGGCAGATCAAACTGAGCAAAGAGGTAAAGATGATCGATAGGGTGGGCACCCCGAAGGCATACAGTTTGGAGTCGATGCTGGTGAGCACGGTAAAACTGTAGGCGATGGTGCCGATGTAAAATCCCATCACAATCTGCTTGGAGCGCTGTCCGATCAAATTGGGCAGTAGCCGGGGAGAGTAGTTGGAGGAAGTTTGACTGAGGATGACCATTACCATCGAGAAGCTGAATACCATCAGTGAAATCATTCCCCCGGCAATCACTCCGAGCAGCGTGCGCGCGCTGGCCGGGTAGAGAATATTTTTAATGGGAATTTCGTAGCCCAGCAGCAAACCGGGCGAGCGCTTGTCGATGTAGAGGGTAACCAGCGACAAGAAGAATAACCCCACCGCAATGAGGGTCGGATAGAGCGCAATGCCCCCCGCAATGTTATAATAGAGTTTCCTGACGCCGTACGCGATCACCCGATACGCTTTCTTTAGCATGGTTGGTGTTTATCAATGTACAACCACGCCCGCTTGTAAGTGTTGCGAGCCAGCGAGAAGGCGCGTAGGCTTTTGTGCTGTAAAGGGTACGCAATATGCCCTACGGTTGAGCTAACAGAACGGGGGGATGAGAAAAAATCCCCCAGAAGAAGGAGATAGTAGCGGGGAGCAGGATCGAACTGCCGACCTCAGGGTTATGAATCCTGCGCTCTAACCATCTGAGCTACCCCGCCATGGAATGGACGCCATGGAATGGACGCCATGGAATGGACATCATAAAGTGGACACCGTTTGGTGGTGGCCGCTAAAAGAATGCAAAAGTACACATTATGATGATAACTGCAATAGGCTGGGGGGAGGATACTTTGGCTAAGTCTTTAAATTAAGTTACCTTGCTTGCCTCACCGTCGCCTGAGGACGGTACTGTAAGCCACCCCCGCATGGATGATCTTATTTACACGGCTGAGTTTGAGTTCAGGGCTTCCCGACGCGTGCTCTATCCTTACATTAATACCCCCAGTGGACTCTCGCAGTGGTTTGCCGACGACGTGACGGTAGACCAGGACAAGGTGTTTACCTTTGCTTGGAACGGCGAGCGGGCCCGCGCCCAGCGAGTAGTACAGCGGGCCAACCGAATGGTTCGCTTTGAGTTTTTGGACGATCCTGGTGCCGCCCAATCTTCCCAGACCGCCAGGCCATCGGTTGAGATCAGGTTGGAAGAAAATGACCTGACCGGAGCGGTGTTTCTGAGCGTAACCGACTCGGTGAGCGCCGACAGTGAAGAAGAGTTTGGCCCCCTTTGGAACCAAATGGTAGACACCCTGCGCGAAATTGTGGGCGGTTAGTCGGCGTACTCGTCCAATTTTTGCTCAGCGTTATCGCGTGTTCCTAGCCAAAATAAGCCGTCGGCCGAAAGAAACTGCCCCCGCATCGAATACTTTTTTTCTGCCTCGCGTTATCTCCCTGTATGAAAAAGCTTGACAAACTGATCATCAAATCGGTGGTGGGGCCCTTCCTGCTCACCTTTGTGACCGTGGTATTTATTCTGCTTACGCAGTATATGCTCAAGTACTTTGATGATTTTGTGGGCAAGGGGCTGGGCATGGATGTGTTTGCCGAGTTGATCTTCTACTTCAGCATCAACATGACGCCCATGGCGCTGCCGTTGGCTGTGCTACTTTCTTCACTGATGACCTTCGGAAACCTGGGCGAACACTTCGAGCTTACCGCCATCAAGGGGGCCGGCATCTCACTTACCCGCACCCTAATTCCCCTGTTCTTCTTCGTGGTGGTTCTCTCGATCCTTGCTTTCCTGTCGAACAACTACGTGGTGCCCCGAGCCAACCTAAAGGCCTACAGTTTGCTGTACGACGTGAAGCAGAAGAAGCCCGCGCTCGACATTCAGGAAGGGGTATTTTACGGGGGGATTCCTAAGTTTCGCATTAAGGTAAACAAGAAGCACGACGATGGTGAAACCATCGAAGACGTAATCATCTACGACCACTCGCAGGGGCAGGGCAACAATGAGGTGATCATCGCCAATTCGGGTAAGATGTATACCTTCGACCAGGAACGCTTTCTACGCTTAGAACTCTTCGACGGCAACCGCTATTCTGAGGGCGCTACGACACGCAACCGCTCGTCGGCGGGAGAGAATTTTTTGCGTACCAACTTCGACACCACCAAGATGACCTTCAGCCTGGCCTCTTTTGGAATGCAGCGCACCAAGGAGGAGTACTTTGCCTCGCACCGCCGCATGCAGAACATGGCCCAGCTGGCCCAGGCCGTCGACTCAATGCAGCGGGAGCACCGCACCGTGCGGCACGCTGCTTTTGTGGGGTCCAACCGCTTCTATCGCTACCACCTGCGCTACGACACCCTGATGCCCGTCGCCCTCGCTACCAGCGAACTTACCCTGTCCCTCCCCCTCGGGGCAGATTCGCTGCTGTCGGATTCTACAGTGGACCAACTGCGCGGCAACGGCAGTTTTTCGGCCCGCCTCAACGATACGTTAATCACTTCGCCCGCGGCCAACGCGATTAAGGTAAAGGACGCCAAAGCGTGGAAAGAAGAGATGCGGGCGGAAGAGGTGTCACAAACGCCCAAGTACGTGGTAGAGGCGGTAGATTCTGCCCTGGTGGCGCGCGTAGACCAGGCCATCGCACCCGACGAGCGCGGCGGGGTGATCGCCAAAGCCCTGAGCCAGAGCCGCACGATCAAGAACGAACTGCAGATTAACGCCCAGAAGCTGCGCCGCTTCAGGAGCGAGATCAACAAAAGCATTTACGAGAGCGAGCGAAAGGTAACGCAGGCCGTTTCTTGCCTGATTATGTTCTTGATCGGAGCGCCCCTGGGCGCGATCATCAAGCGCGGGGGGCTGGGCGTGCCGGTGCTCATCTCGGTAGCCTTCTTCATCGCCTTTTACGTGCTCAGCGAAATCAGCCGCAAGTGGTCCGACGAGCTCATCATGGACCCTCTGTTGGCGGTTTGGTTCCCTAACCTGGTGCTGCTGCCGTTCGGAGTGATATTCCTGATCCAGGCCCGGCTAGATACTCGCCTGCTGGAGAGTGATTTCTACCGAGTGTGGGTCGACCGAATCGTGAAGTACGTGGCCCCCGGCAAAACTCCCCAGCCGGTGAAACAAAAAGCCGCCTAATGGAGGCGCTACGCCTCATAAGATCGTAAAATTATTTTTGATAATTACGGGCTAGTGACTACCTTTGTGCACTATTTCGCAACACACCCAATAAGCATGTACTTGACCACCGAGAAAAAGCAGGAGCAGTTTAAGGAGCACGGCCACGCTAAGTCCGCTACCGACACCGGTTCGCCCGAATCGCAGATTGCCCTGTTCACCTACCGTATTGCCCATCTCACCGAGCACCTCAAGGAGAATAAGAAAGACCACGCCTCCCGGCTGGGACTACTGCGCTTGGTAGGTAAGCGCCGTAGGTTACTCGACTACCTTCAGAAGCGCGACATCGAGCGGTACCGCGCGGTGCTGGCCGACCTGAACCTCAGAAAATAACTCATTTCGGGGAAGCTGCCTATAGCTTCCCCGTTGTATTTCCCCCTCGCCACGGGGCACGCCCGACTTATCTAGCGCTTCTCCGCTAGCCCGAAGCGTTGCCAGTGGTATTCTTGCACGTTTGTGGCCCGATAAATTAGATGTACCTAGGTCATAAGCACGTTAATTCATTCTAATTTTATCTACCCCACTTTATGCAATCTAACGTAGTAACCAAAGAAATCAGCCTGGGCGACGGACGCACCATCACCATCGAAACCGGCAAACTGGCCCGGCAGGCCGACGGGGCCGTGGTGGTGCGCATGGGCGACACCATGCTTCTGGCCACCGTAGTCTCCCGCCGCGAGGCCAAAGAAGGAGTCGACTTCCTGCCGCTATCGGTTGACTATCAAGAGAAGTTTGCCGCGGCCGGACGCATTCCGGGTGGCTTTATCAAGCGCGAAGGCCGCTTATCGGAACACGAGATTTTGACTAGTCGCCTGGTAGACCGCGCCCTGCGTCCTATCTTCCCGAGCAACTACCACGCCGACACGCAGGTGGCGATCTCACTCATCTCGGGCGATAAAGACGTGATGCCCGACGCACTTGCCGCCTTGGCGGCCTCATCGGCCATCGCCGTATCCGATATTCCCTTCGGAGAGCCAATCTCTGAGGTGCGGGTGGTGCAAACCGGCGGACAGTACGTGGTGAACCCCAACGCTGAACAAACCGAGAGCGCGGAGCTGGACATGATTGTGGCCGGAACCGCCGACAACATCCTGATGGTGGAAGGAGCCATGCAGGAAGTGAGCGAAGAAACCATGCTGGGAGCGATCAAAGCGGCCCACGAGATTATTAAGCTACAGTGCCAGGTCCAGGCCGAACTAGCTCAGGAGTTGGGAGTAACCAAGCGGGAGTACGATCATGAGGCTGAGGATCAGTCGCTGCGCGAGCGCCTGTTTAGCGACTACTACGACCAGGTGTACGCCGCAGTAAGCGAGCAGATCGCCGACAAGCAGGTGCGCAAGGAACGCTTCACTGCCATTAAGGATAGCTACATCAGTAGCTTGCCCGAAGAGCACGAAGAAAACCTCACGCTGGTGCACCAGTATTTCAACGAAATCCACAAGAAGGCCGCCCGCAACCTGGTGCTCGACGAGAAGAAACGACTCGACGGCCGCCAGCTGAATGAGGTGCGTTCCATTACCACGGAAGTAAATTACCTGCCCTCTGCCCACGGGTCAGCGGTCTTCACCCGGGGCGAAACCCAGTCGCTTACCACCGTCACCCTGGGCACCAAGCTCGACCAGCAGATGATCGACGGGGCTATGTTTCAGGGAAGCAACAAATTTTTGCTACACTACAACTTCCCCGGCTTTTCTACCGGCGAGGTGAAGCCGAACCGCGGACCGGCCCGCCGCGAGATTGGCCACGGCAACCTGGCCTTCCGCGGCCTGAGACCGGTGGTGCCTAAGGATGATGACAACCCTTACACCATCCGCGTGGTATCGGATATTCTGGAGTCGAATGGTTCTTCATCCATGGCCACGGTATGCGCCGGATCAATGGCCCTGATGGACGCTGGTATTCCCGTAAAGGCCCCGGTTTCGGGCATCGCCATGGGCATGATTAGCGATAGCGAGACGGGTAAGTACTCTATTCTGTCGGATATCCTGGGCGACGAAGATCACCTGGGCGATATGGACTTTAAAGTAACCGGCACCGAGCAGGGAATTACTGCCTGCCAGATGGATATCAAAATTGACGGCTTGTCGTACGACGTGCTGCAAGAAGCCCTTGCGCAAGCCAAGGAGGGGCGGCTGCACATCCTGAACGAGATGGCCAAGACAATCGCTACCTCGAACGAAGAGATGAAGCCCAACGCTCCCCGCTCGGCAACCGTAAAGATCGAGCGCGACCTGATCGGCGCCCTGATTGGTCCCGGCGGCAAGGTGGTGCAAGAAATCCAAAAGGAAACCAACACCACCATCGTTATCGAAGAAAAAGACGAGAAGGGAATTGTGAACGTGTTTGCCACCGACCAGGAGGCCATGGACGGAGCACTGCGGCGCATCCGAGCCATTGTGGCCGTGCCCGAAGTCGATGAAATTTACGATGGCGTTGTTAAAACAATTATGCCCTTTGGTGCTTTTGTAGAGATCATGCCCGGTAAAGACGGACTGCTGCATATCTCCGAAATAAACTGGGAGCGGGTAGAGAAGGTAGAGGACGTGATGGAAGTTGGCGAGCAGGTTAAGGTTAAACTGATTGAGGTCGATAAAAAGACCGGAAAATATCGCTTATCCCGAAAAGCCTTACTCCCCCGGCCCGAGCGGAAGCAGTAGCACAGTAATTGTGCCTGATTTTCAGGGACTTTGTTCCTCTTCTTGAAGATTACTGAGGAACTAACGTAAGATAAATACTTGTTCAATCTTAGAGAACTGAATATACAAACGCCACCCATTGCATGAGACAGCTTAAAATCAGCAAACAGATCACCAACCGCGAAAGTCAGTCGCTGGACAAATACCTCCAGGAGATTGGCAAAGTGGACCTGTTGACTCCGGACGAGGAGGTTGACTTGGCGAAGCGGATTCGGGCGGGTGATCAACTGGCGCTAGAAAAGCTGACCAAGGCCAACCTTCGCTTTGTGGTGTCGGTAGCCAAGCAGTACCAGAACCAAGGGCTTACCCTGGGCGACCTGATCAACGAGGGTAATCTGGGACTTATCAAGGCAGCGCAGCGCTTCGACGAAACCCGCGGGTTTAAGTTTATCTCTTACGCCGTGTGGTGGATTCGTCAGTCGATTTTACAGGCCCTGGCCGAACAGTCACGCATCGTGCGATTGCCCCTTAACCGGGTGGGTTCACTCAACAAGATTTCCAAGACCTTCTCGGAATTAGAGCAAAAGTACGAGCGGGAGCCTTCGCCCGACGAACTGGCCGATGTGCTGGAAGTAACCACCAACGAGGTGGTAGACACCATGAAGATATCGGGGCGGCACGTCTCGATGGACGCCCCCTTTGTGCAGGGCGAAGAAAACAGCCTGCTCGATGTGCTGGAGAACGAAGCGGAGGGCACGCCCGATTCGTCACTCATGAACGATTCGTTGCGCAAGGAAGTACAGCGGGCGCTGTCTACGCTTACCCAACGGGAGGCAGACGTGATCTCACTTTACTTTGGACTCAATGGTGAGCACGCTATGACGCTAGAGGAGATTGGTGAGAAGTTCAGCCTTACGCGTGAGCGCGTTCGGCAGATTAAAGAAAAGGCGATCCGCCGTCTGCGCCACACTTCCCGTAGCAAAGCCTTGAAGCCCTACTTGGGGTAGCGAGGTACGCTATACGAATGATACTAAGAGCCTCCCCGGAGGCTTTTTTTATAGCCACGCAGGCGTGCATCAACGAAAAGACATCGTTCGCGTAGAAGGTAAGCAACAGAAAAGGGCGAACCGAAAAGTAAAGTTGACAAGTTATCCTAACGTTATGACCCACCAAGAACCCATCGACGTACTGATCATTGGTTCCGGCCCCGCCGGCTACACCGCCGCTATCTACGCGGCCCGAGCCAACCTTAATCCCGTATTGTATACCGGCAGCCAGCCCGGCGGGCAACTCACCACCACCACCGATGTAGAAAACTACCCCGGCTACGTAGAGGGAGTGATGGGGCCGCAGATGATGATGGACTTCCAAAAGCAGGCCGAACGCTTCGGTACCGAAGTGCACTTCGGCATGGTCACTTCGGTCGACTTCAGCCAATACCCGCTCGAGGTAACCATCGACGAAGAACACACCGTAGTAGCTAAGTCGGTGATTATTGCTACCGGCGCTTCCGCCAAGTGGCTGGGAATTCCTTCCGAAGAGCGGCTTAACGGAAAGGGCGTTTCGGCCTGCGCGGTGTGTGACGGCTTTTTCTTTCGGGGCAAAGACGTAGTGGTAGTCGGTGGTGGCGATACGGCGGCTGAAGAAGCCAGTTACCTTTCTAAAATTTGCAGCAAGGTGTACCTGCTGGTGCGTCGCAACGAAATGCGCGCCTCCGCCATCATGCAACGCCGGGTAGAGAAGTCGGACAACATTGAAATTTTGTGGAACACCGAGACCGACGAGGTACTGGGCGAAGAGGAAGTGGAAGGCGTGCGCGTGGTGAACAACCAAACCGGCGAGAAGCGGGTCATCGAGGCGCAGGCGTTCTTCGTTGCCATTGGTCACCAACCCAATACGGACATCTTTGCGGGAGTACTTAACCACGACGAAAACGGCTACATCCTTACCGAACCCGACTCCACCCGCACCAACGTGCCTGGGGTGTTCGCTTCGGGCGACGCGCAGGACCATGTGTACCGGCAAGCCATCACCGCCGCGGGCAGCGGGTGCATGGCTGCCCTGGACGCCGAACGCTTCTTGGCCGCACAAGAAGACGGCGTAGTGGTCGGAATACCTACGATTGCGGAGAAGATGTAGCTTACTGTTACCTTACATGATCATCTCATAGTGCTTGATATTGCACTCTTCAAACTCATCTCCTACTTTGTCGAACCCAAACTTTTCGTAGAAACCGACGGCGCCAGTTTGGGCATGGAGGTACACCGACTGCTGACCAACATTGGGGTCCTCGTCGATGTCCCACAAAATAGTTTCTAGCAGCAGCCGACCCACTCCCTGGCCTCGGTGCGAAGCCAGTACGGCGAACCGCTCTAGTTTGATGCCTCGGTCGGTTGCCCGCCAGCGGGCGGTGCCGCAGGGGGTTCCTTCGGCATCATAAACAATTAAGTGCGTGGCGGAGGCGTCGTGCCGGTCGTATTCTTCTTCGGCAGAAACCTGTTGTTCGTTCACAAACACCGCTTCGCGAATCCGAAAAGCGTGGTTCAACTCATCGGGGTTCGTTGCCTTCCGGATGGTTAGGGTGGGACTTTCGGTTATCATTAGATTTCTTTTTGGGTTGTTGTTTGCTGTCAGGGTGTTGGTCGCGTTTGTCGTAGGCGTCGATGATACTTTTCACCAGTTTGTGACGCACCACGTCTTTGCTCTCCAGGGTAACAAATCCGATGCCCTTTACGCCGCGCAGCACCTCTACCGCGTCGATAAGCCCCGACCGTTGGTTCTTCGGCAGGTCGATCTGCGATTGGTCGCCGGTGATGATCACCCGGGAGTTGGGGCCCATGCGCGTTAAAAACATCTTGATTTGCATGGAAGTGGTATTCTGCGCTTCGTCTAGCAAAATGAAGGCATTCTGAAGCGTGCGCCCGCGCATGTAGGCCAGGGGAGCAATCTCAATAGTCTTGTTCTCTTCGTAAAATTTAAGCTTTTCGCTCGGTACCATATCGGTAAGCGCATCGTAGATAGGACGCAGGTACGGGTCGATCTTTTCTTTAAGGTCGCCTGGCAAGAAGCCCAGGTTTTCGCCGGCCTCTACGGCGGGGCGGGTAATGATGATCTTCTTCACCCGTCGGTTTTTGAGGGCGCGTACGGCCAGCGCTACCGAAATGTAGGTCTTGCCGGTACCCGCCGGGCCGATAGCAAACACCAGGTCGTTCTGGGCGGCCTGCTGCACCAACTCGTACTGATTGACGGTGCGGGGCTTAATCACCGCGCCCTGCGTACCGTAGAGCAAGATATCGTCACCCTGCTCGCCCGGGGTGGTCTTCTTCTCGTCCGAGATGTAGTCCTGAACCTGCTCTTCGGTTACCTTGCCGTAACGGGCGTAGTGGGCAAGCAGTGAATTAACAATGTCGTTGATCTTGATGATTTCAGGGGTGCTGCCCTGAATGCGTAGTTCGTTGCCCCGCGAAACGATTTTGCTTTGCGGGAAAGCTTCGGCTACCAGCCGGATGTTTTTATTTTCAACGCCCAAAAAATCAAGAAGCGAAACGTCGTCGAGGGTAATAACTTTTTCTACCAATACGTTAGGGTCTGTTTTTTTAAAATCGAAACTATAATGCGTATGTCTTCGTTAAGGGGATAATAGTGAATAAATTTACGCAAATATCCGCATTGTTTCATGTCTTTAATCACATTTACTTCCGACTACGGGGACACCGACCACTACGTAGCGGCCGTGAAGGCAGTGATCTACCGTGCCGATCCGCAGGTGAAGGTCATGGATATTTGCCATAAGATTAAACACTTCGACATTGCGCACGGAGCTTTCGTGCTGCGTTCGGTATATTCTGAGTTCCCTGCGGGGAGTATTCACCTGGTAGCGGTCGATTCGGAAGCGTACCCGCGGCGGCTCGTGGCGGTGAAACTCGACGGGCACTATTTTTTAGGGGTAGACAACGGACTAATTAGCTTGCTAAGCGAAGCGGAGCCATCGTGGGCGGTAGTGCTCGAGCAGCCCGAACCCACCACCTTTGCAACCAAAGACGTGCTCGCCCCGGCGGCAGTAGCCCTGAGTCAGGGAGTGCCTATTGAGGAACTCGGTGTTGAACTTCACCACATCAACCGCAAACTGCCGCGATCGCTGCGGGCCAACCGCAAGCAAATCAACGGAAACGTAGTTCGGGTAAACCACTACGGTAATCTAATCACTAACATCGACCGGGCTACTTTTGATGCCCTAAGGGTGGGGCGCAACTTCCAAATTCTGTTTGGAAGAGAGCGGGCGCGTCGCATTCATCAGGCGTACCACGACGTGGATTTAGGCGAGTGCGTGCTGCTGTTCAATAGCCTGGGGCTGTTGGAGCTTAGTATCAACCAGGGTAGCGCGCACGACCTGCTGGGGTTGGGCTACGATAGTCCGGTAATCGTTCGGTTCGAGCCGGTGGAGGTACCGGCGGAGTTTGTCCGCCAGTAGGTTTCATTCTTCCCGAAACTTGCGTAGCTTTGAGGATTATAATAGGCCCAGGTGGCGGAATTGGTAGACGCGTTGGTCTCAAACACCAATGGCTTCGGCCGTGCCGGTTCGACTCCGGCCCTGGGTACATGCAAAGGTTAATTAAAGCTGAGGGAATCTCAGCTTTTTTTTGCTTCGCTCGGAAAAAAGCACCCCGCTACGTATCTTCGAAAAACAACATGCGTATAAAAACGAATATTAACATCGATGATGCCCAGCTGGAAAAAGCCATGAAAACGAGCAAGGCAAAAACAAAAAAGGAGGCTGTAGAGCGTGGTCTGCAGGAATTGATCAAACAGGCCGCCCGGGAAGATATGCGTGCTCTGCGAGGGAAGGTAGAATGGGAGGGGGAACTGGATGAGATGCGCAGCCATTAAATTCTAATAGATACTTCTGCGTGGATTGAGTTCTTTCATCGTCCCGATGACCAGTACGCGTTGTTCATCGACGAACTGCTAGCTACCGGTGAAACCATTCACACCTGTCCGATTATCTACCTCGAGGTACTTCGGGCCATTTGGCACGATAAAGAGTTTTGCCGAATCCGTTCAAAACTTTTCAACTTACAAATTTCTGCTGTTAGCGATTCAGTTACCGCTGCGGAGGAAGCCGCTACACTATACCGCCGTTGCCGAAAGCAAGGCGTAACGTGCGCAAGGCCAATGACTGCCTGATTGCTCATTACGCGCTGCATTTCGGGGTCCCATTATTGCACAACGACAGTGATTTCAACCAAATTGCCAAGGTATTTCCCCTTCAAATCGTGGTAGTGTAGCCTTTACTGCTGCACACCGGCTGTACCCTTCAAAAACAGCCCCTTTCTTATTTCCCCGTCTCCAACGCGGGCAAATCTACCGCATTAAAGAAACTAGGCTCGGCCATCACAGCTTCGATTTCCCCGCTCTTGCGCGGGGCGGCATCCGACAAGTTCTCGCAGCCACCTTCGGTTACGAGGAAATCATCCTCAATGCGTACCGGGATGTTCCACCATTTCGGATCGCAGGGGCTACCCTCCGGAATATAGATGCCCGGCTCAATGGTGATCACCATGTTGGACCGCAGCGTATCGTACGTGCCCTGATCGTGCACGTCGAGCCCAATGTGGTGGCAGCAGCCGTGGGGGTAGTAGCGGTTGCGGCCGGTGGCGGGATTAATAATATCCCTGGGCTTCAGGCTCTGGTAGATGCCCAAGCGAACCAACCCCTCGTTGATAACTTGCGCGGTAGCCTCATACACCGCCTCAAAGGTATTGCCCGGCCGGCACTGCGCGATACCCGCTTCCTGCGCCTGATACACCAAATCATAAATTTGCTTCTGCTCGGGCGTAAACGTTCCGTTTACCGGCAGCGTGCGGGTCACGTCGGCCGTGTAGCCGTGGTACTCGGCTCCCAGGTCCATCAGAATGAGTTCGCCGTCCTCGATAGCCGGTTTGTAATTGTCGATGTAGTGTAGCACGCAGCCGTTGTGTCCGGCCCCCACAATACTGGGATACCCTTCGTACTCGGCCTGGTACTTCTTGTAAATGTACTCGTGCATGCCCTGCACTTCTCGCTCCGACATACCCGGCTCCAGTGCCTTCATCACCTCGCGTTGCCCCAGCGCCGAAATTTTAGCGGCCTTGCGCAACAGGTCTAGCTCTTCGGGAGTCTTGATTTCCCGCAGCTGCCGCATCAAGCTATCCAGCGTAACCACGTCCAGATTATTGCGGGTTGGTTCGGCCCGGAGCGATAGCTTACCGTCTACGGGGTAGTTAACCTGCTGCTTAAACCGCTGAATCAGATCATACAAATCATCCTCTTCGGGGGTGTCCCGCACGTCACCGGCAAAGTCATGAAATAACACTTGGTCGAAGCGGGTAAAATCGATGCCTAACTTTTGAAACTCAGGGTTCTCTCGCACTAGGTCAATCCCCAACCGCTGGTTACCTTCGTCAGAACGTAGGCGCGTACCGTTGTAGAGTTCGTCCAGGGCATTGGGGGGGCGAACCAGCAGTAGTTCGTCAGTTTTTTGGCCCTTGATACGCTGAGCGTCTTTGAAAAGGAACAGCATTGAGTGGGGTTGGCGGTGACCGGTCAGGTAGTAAAACGTAGGGTCCTGGTGGTAGAGGAAGTCCACATCGTTGGCCCGGTTACGCACGGGGTTGGCGAACACTACCGCTACCGAATTGTCGGGCATCTTGGCGCGAAGGGCCTCTCGCCGCTGCCGGTGGAAGTCGGATGATAACAAGTCGCTGGGCTGTGTCTGCTGGGCAGTGGCGGTGGGCACCGCTAGTCCCCCGAGTATGGTGACGATAAGTACGCCGGTTAGTACGTAGTTCATGCCCCAAGATACGACTTTTACGACAGATTGTTGGCCTAACATGGGCCAGCCGGAGTGGCAACCCACTACCGAACCTTGATGGGGCGCTTCGCCCGTGGGTGATACCTGTCAATCACCTGCCGCAGATAGTCGCGGTCGAGGTGGGTGTAAATCTCGGTGGTTGTGATGGATACGTGGCCCAGCATATCCTGTACGGCCCGCAAATTGGCCCCGCCTTCTACCAAGTGCAGGGCGAATGAATGGCGGAAGGTGTGCGGACTCACGTTCTTTTCCACTCCCGCCCGGGCGGTGGCGTCCTTTACGATGTTAAAGATCATCACCCGGCTTAGCTTGGTGCCGCGGCGGTTCAGGAACACGTAGTCCTCGTTGCCCGGCTGCACCTCCAGCAGATTGCGAACGTGCTGGGTATACATCTTAATGTACTTCAGGGCGTCGCGGCCCACCGGCACAATGCGTTCTTTATCCCCTTTGCCCAGGACCCGCATAAAACTGATGTCGGCGTAGAGGTTACTGAGCCGCAGTTCGGTAAGTTCGGTTACCCGCATGCCCGAGCTGTAAAGCGTCTCGATAATCGCCCGGTTGCGCACGCCCTCAGCGGAAGAGAGATCGATGGCCGCCAGAATCTGTTCAATCTCTTCGTACGAGAGTACGTCGGGTAGCTTCTGGTCGATCTTTGGACCTTCAATAAGCACCGTAGGGTCATCTTCAATCAGGTCGCGGTGCAGTAAGAACTTGTAGAAAGCCTTTACGCCTACCAGTATGCGCGCTTGCGAGGAAGCGCTCATGCCCAGATCATAGATATAAGCGATAAACTGCAGTAAGTCGGCCTGGGTTAGCGCGCGGGGCGATTGCTCCCAACCCGACACATCGGCGTACTGCTGGAGCTTTTCTACGTCGCTCACGTAGGCCATCAGTGAGTTTTTGGCCAGCGACCGCTCCGTCGAGTAGTCCTTAAATTCGTCTAAGTAGAAATTCCAATCGGGGTGTAGCATCGGTGGGGTTAAGATAAGGATATTAACGGCCAATTGCCTAGCTTGGGACTCAAAACTACGCGTCGCTATGGCTTATATCATCATCAACGGCCCTAATCTGAACCTACTGGGCGTGAGAGAACCCGATGTCTACGGTTCCGAAGGCTTCGATACCTACCTTGCTACCCTACGAGATACTTTTCCTGACATCGGCTTGGAGTACTACCAGTCGAACAGTGAGGGCGCGCTGGTGGATCAACTGCACGAGGTAGGCTCTTCGTACGATGGCATCGTGCTTAACGCGGGAGCCTACACCCACACCTCGGTGGCCCTGGCCGACGCCGTAGCCGCCATCAGCAGCCCGGTGGTAGAGGTGCACATTTCTAACGTGTACGCCCGGGAAGCATTTCGGCACCGTAGCTACCTCAGCCCTCACGTAGCGGGCATCATTGTGGGCTGCGGACTAGATGGGTACCGCTTGGCGCTAGATTATTTGATAAATACGCCAGAACAAATTGTAGGAACATGATTAACGTAGGAACATGATTAACGTAGGAACATGATTAATCATGTTCCTACTCAATACAAATTGCCAGAAGCCAGTTGTACCAAATCGGAGCAGTAAGCGCCGCTATCCCTGCTCGGTCGGCATCACCAAGACCTCCTGCACGTTTACGTGGGCGGGCTGCTGTAGGGCGTAAAGAATGCTTTCGGCAATGTCTTCCAATTGAAGCGGCTCGATATTGAGCATTGGCTTCACCACCTTCTCCATAAGATCTTCGTCGGTAATGGTGTTGGTAAGCTCAGTGGCCACCGCCCCCGGCTCAATAGCGGTAATACGAATATTGTATTCGGGAGATAGCTCATTGCGTAGTCCTTCCGAAAAAGCCCGTACGGCAAATTTAGTCGCGCAGTACACCGATCCGCCCGGAAACACCTTCCGGCCCGCCACCGATGAGATGTTGATGATATGCCCTTGCCGGTTGTCCATCATCTTGGGCAGAACCGCCGCCACTCCGTTGAGCACTCCCTTAATGTTCACGTCTACCATCTTCTCCCATTCGTCGGTTTTCAGGTTTTTGGCAAACGACAGGGGCATCAATCCGGCGTTGTTCACGAGCACGTCAACGTCGCCAAAGGATTCTTGCGTTTGTTGAACTACCTGCTGCCAGTCTTCTTTGTTGGTTACGTCGGCTACCACCACCAGGGCTTGGCCACCGGCATCTTCTATCTTCTGCTTGAGTTGCGTAAGCCGATCTTCGCGGCGGGCGGTAAGCACCACGCGCGCACCGTGGGCGGCTAATTTTTCGGCGGTTGCCTCTCCGATACCGCTCGAGGCACCGGTTATAATTACTACTTTGTCCTTAAGTTCCATGCGATATATTCGTTCTTGGTTAATGATTGAGTTCTTAACCGAGAAGCTTTGGGGTTGTTCCCCTGTATCGAAAATGAGCGTAAATGAATCGCTCCACGGGTGGACCTATTCCCTTGCGCCGGTCTGCTCCAACACCCAGGTTTTGCCCCAGTTGTCCTTTTCTTCGTCTGACCACAGCTCGGGGAAGAAGATGATTCGCTGGAAGCGAGGCGGGAGATATTTGCGCCAGTTGGTGCCTCCGGTGGCTGGGGCCACCGACTCCGCCTCTTTTCTTGGTTTGTTATTAATCAGATGGCGCACCGCGGCCCGAAAATGAGCCAGGGGCCAGTGCACGTTGGCATAGAGATCAAACTCCCGCAATGCCACGATGATGTCGCTGCTTAGCGGCTCCTTCTCATCCAAGAAGCGATGCATAGTTCGCCGCAGGTTTTTTTCTTGGTAATCCTCGGCCTTGTCGAGCAGCAGTTCGTCATACTCGGTTTCAAACTGCTGAAGGGTGAGCGTTTTCTCACCGGTTTCGGTGTTGCGCGCCCCGGCTTTCCAGTACACCTTATCTAAGTATTCTTTAAGAGGATCGCCCGGCGATAGCCATAGTACGTAGTTAGGATGCACGAGTTGTTCCAGATCGGTGGAAGCGATCTCGATGATGCGGTACTGCACCGACTGAAAGCCGCTGGAGGGAGTGAGCGCCAGCCGGAACTTGGCGAACTGCTCGCGGTCTAGCCCTTCGGTCATCACCGTGAACGAACTGACCAATTGCTCGAAGTAGCGGTTCATGCGGTTTACCTTTTCCAGAAACTGCCGGGCTTCGGTCACGCTGCCGTCGGTCAGTTGCTCCATTTCCCACAGCACCAGCTTAAAGTACAGTTCGGTAATCTGGTGATAGGTCACGAAGATCATCTCATCCTTGAGCTCCGTTTTGGGGTTCTGCAAGCTCAACAGGGTGTCGAGCTGAATGTAGTCCCAGTAGCTCAGGAAGTTAACGTGCACCAACCCCTGGAGGTAGTCGGCCAGTTTCTGACCGTTGCGGTCGAACTTAGCGGTTAGCTGTTCAATTTGTTTCACCAGCTCCTGGGTGAGCATCACATCTTCCATTGAAATAAATTGGATATTTAATGAGTGGCAGGCTTTCTAACGAGCGGGCGCGGCGGATTGTTGTAGTTGGTTATTTTCTAGGTGTGGATAGTAGGGATACTAAATGTCAGATATTAATTAAAGTATCCAACACCCAACACCCAACACCCAAACCCCTAGCCACCCCCACAAATCCCCTCACAAATCCCGATCCACCAAGTACATCAGGTGCCATTTCTTATCCATCGGGCGGTAGTCCATCCGAAAGTAAAACCCGGAATCTACTCCGGCAATCTCGTCAGTTACCAGCGTATCTGAAACGGTTAGGTTGCGTGTAAAGTACGTAGCGTCCAGCTGCGGCTCGCGTAGCATCTGCCAGTCCGTGCGCTGCCAGCGGTAGGCACTGTCGGCCACCTCGGCGGTGAACTTTTGCCCTGGCAGCGGAAACCGAGTGCGCTCCATCTGAAACGTACTATCCGTTAGAAACCGCGCGTAAAACGAAGCGAAGTCCTCCCGGGCGGTGGTCTGGGCCGTGCGGGAAGAGCGGCAGGACGAAGTAGCAACGCCCAGCATCAGCAATATGTACAGATAAGTTTTCACTGCTCAAAAGAATTATTTAAAGCAAACGAATCTTCTAGGTTACGGACTTGGCCAAGGACCCGATCCAGGGCCTCTACCGTAGCGGATCGGGGTTCGCACAGCGGCAGGCGCACTTCCTTGGTGCAGTAGCCCAGCCGGTGCATCAGATACTTAATCGGAATTGGATTCGTCTCGATCATGCTAAGTTGCATGAGGTCGAGTAGTTGGTAGAAGCCGCTACGCGCCTCGTCCCAGCGCCCCGCCCGGCAGTGATTCACCAGCGCCACGGTAGCGCGCGGTAACGCATTAGAGATCACGGAGATCAGTCCGTGGCCGCCGCAGGCCATCAGCGGTAGCGTCAGCGCGTCGTCGCCCGACAGCACCACAAAGTCGTCGGGAGTGCGCCGAATTACATCCATAATTTGCGCCATGTTGCCGCTTGCTTCTTTTACCCCTACAATGTTGCGGTGCTGCGCCAGTCGCAGTAGGGTAGCGGTCTCCAGGTTCACCGCCGTGCGCCCCTGGATGTTATAAATGATCACGGGCAACTCGGCCGCGTCGGCCACCGCCGTAAAGTGCCGGTACAGCCCCTCTTGGGTAGGCTTGTTGTAGTAAGGGTTAATTACCAGGTGCGCGTCGGCACCTGCCTCGGCGGCCACGGTGGCTAGCTCAATGCTCTCGCGGGTGTTGTTAGAACCGGTGCCGTGGATCACCTGACAGCGCCCGTTGACGAGCGTCACCGAGCGGCGCAGAATCTCCCGGTGTTCCTGGTGCGAGAGGGTAGGGCTCTCGCCCGTGGTGCCAACAAACACCAAGCCGGTAACGCCCGCCGCCACCTGATGATTGATGAGGCGCTCAAGCGCGGACCAGTCGATCTGGTTGGCCTCAGTAAAGGGAGTGATCAAAGCGGTGTAGGTGCCGCGAAAAGAAGTCGCCATGGCGTATGGTTGTTGTTACAAAAAATCAGCGCCAAAATACGTATTATTGGTGGTTTACGCCTAGCCAATCGGCAGATTGCTACTGATGCCGCAAAATTAATTCTCAAATAATAGCTTTTGTCCGGGACTGTGTTTAAAATGCCTCCTTGTTTGGTAATGCTACCCTTCTGAAAAATTATCTATGGACAAGAAAAGAATCGTTAAGGACTACGATGCCTTGCCAGAAGAAATTATTAACCGCATCAAGGCCGAGTATCCCTACGGGTTTGAGGACAACCTGGTCAGCTTCACCAACAAAGAGGGGAACAAAGTGTCGGCGCTGCCCTACGAAACCGAAGAAGTGTATTACCTTATTCGGATGACCATCCGAGAGGCCCGGCAGATCATCGAGGACGACGAAGATTACGATGATGACGGCAACCTGCGGGACGATTTCGTGTCCGATGAGTTTGAGGTAGATGAGGATGATGATGGAGAGGACGACGAATTTTAACGATTCAACGTCCGCCTAGTGCCGCCGAAGTCGCCTGGCTTAGCCAAATGACGACTATCGAATCTTTACACGATCACAAGTCGCCCAACGGTGCCGAGTGACGATTATCAAGCGCCTATAAGCGTCACCCTGCTAAACCGACCGGCTTCGGCTACGCTAAGCTTGCCCCACGGAAGTACAAGGTAAGCGAGTAGTACTGCTCCGGGCCCAAAAACAATAATTTTACTAACCTAAGCACCAAACCAATGAACCGTTCTTTCCTTCCCTGGCTGCTCAGTAGCCTCCTACTCCTATTTATTGTTGCGGATACCGTCGCCCAGTCGAATGAGTCTGCCGATCCCGAGCAGCGCGCTCAGGAACTTGCCCAGCGGTTTATCATCACCGACGGCCACATCGACCTGCCCTTTCGCATGAAGATTGCCAACTTTCGGCTGCAAAAGGAGTGGATCGACGTGACCGAAGACACTGACGGTGACTTTGACTATGTGAAGGCCAAGGAGGGCGGACTCAACGCTCCCTTTATGTCGATCTACGTGCCCGCCAGCTACCAGGAAACCGGTGGAGCCAAGGTGTTCGCGGATTCACTCATCGACCTGGTGCGTACTATCACCACCAAGTACCCCGATAAGTTTGCGCTGGCCAATACCCCGCAGGAGGTGGAAGCTAACTTTGCCCAAGGACTTATATCGCTGCCAATGGGCATGGAGAACGGTGCACCGATTGAGGACTCGCTCTCGAATGTGCAGTACTTTTACGACCGGGGCGTGCGCTACATCACGCTGACCCACAGTAAGGTGAACCAGGTTAGCGATTCTTCCTACGACACCGTCCGCACGTGGAACGGCCTAAGCCCTTTTGGTGAGGAAGTGGTACGCGAGATGAATCGGGTGGGCGTGATGGTCGACGTGTCGCACATATCAGATAGCGCTTTTTACGACGTGATGGAGATCACGCAAACGCCGGTGATCGCCTCGCACTCGTCGTGCCGGGCCTTTGTGCCGGGTTTCGAGCGCAACATGAACGATGACATGATCCAACGACTAGCCGACAACGGCGGGGTGATCCAGATTAACTTCGGCTCCACTTTCGTGGATGAAGAAGCCCGCGAAAAGTCCGACGTGGTGCGCGACCATCTGGGGGTGTGGATGGCCGACAACAACCTGACGTTTCAGGATTCGGCCGCCCAAGCCTACGCCAAAGAATATATGCGGGAGAATCCGACCTTCTCTACCGTACAAAAGGTAGCCGACCACGTAGACCACGTGGTGCAGTTGGTCGGGGTAGAGCACGTCGCCTTTGGCTCGGACTTCGATGGGGTAGGGGATACGCTGCCGACCGGCCTCAAGGATGCCTCTGAGTACCCAAATCTGATCGCCGAACTGCTGAAGCGGGGCTACTCGGACGAGGACATTGAGAAAATCTGCTACCAAAACGTGTTCCGCGTGTGGAACGCCGTGCAGCAAAAGGCCGAGTCGCTGGCCCGGGGCGAGTAGCTAAACCAGACAGTTGTTCCACTTCATTACTCTTCACTGCTTGTTCTTTACTCAGTGTTCTTTGGTGGTGTTGCTGCTATTCGCGACTTGCCTACCTGTGTGTAGTCAGCCACCGGAGCAGGACGTAGAGTCACTCATCAATTGGGTGAAGTTATACCCGTATTCACATCAAGTTCGCGCTAACGTAGGCATCAGTGGCATTGGGTTGGTGTCGGGTTTGGTACGGCGGGTGAGCGGGGTAGCTAATATAGATGTATCGGTACAACCGGCCTATCAACTCAATTACGCCTATCGCTGGCGTGATCGGGTGAGTTTCGGAGCGGGAGTGTCGCGGCAGGTTATTTCGGCCCGCTACCGGGGTTACGAGTATCAGGACGACAGCGGCGCTACGCTGTTTGACAATTTTACCACTTACGTACGCCGCCTCAACGTGGCCGGTTTTGTCCGATGGCACTATAACCTTCCTGAAACCCGATTGGGTAGTACCCAAACGGGAGTGCACGTGCAGTGGTACTCGGGAGTTCGGCTGGGCATCACGCACTGGACCTTCGATACCAACGCCCGGGATATCAATTACACCGTCGGACGGTTTCTGTCGTTTGCCCTGGGTACCCAGTTTGCTCCGCAACTCATCTTGATCGGCGGAGACACTTACTTTAGCCCGCACTGGGGAGCGAACTTCGAACTGGGCATTGGCGCCCCGCACCTCTTCTCGGCCGGAGTGGCGTATCGCTGGTGAAATAAAGGTTGAGAAAAGCAGAAAAAATTGAATCAAAATACGAATGTCACTTTGATATTCTGAGGGAAATTATTACTATTGGAAACCTTAAGTCAACTGATACAACATCAGCACCTTTGTTTTGCTGCCTAGTGCCCACTTTTTAATCTACGATAATCGGCGAGGCGTGCCCCCTTTTTGTATCAATTTAGTCGTCACTATTAAGTTTGCTCCCCGTGATCGATTATGACTGTTTTCTAGATACCCTTTGGTCTAAAACGACGGACACCGTCTTGTGCTTCGACGAGAGTGGGACCATTCAGTGTGCCAACCCCCGTGCCCGCCGCACCTTCGCCTGGGCCGACGATGCCGACACCCTGGGTTCGGTGGATGATCTGCCCATTGCCCACGAAGACGGACGCCCGTTTGGCTGGCAAAAGTGGTTCGCTCAGAAGGGACCGAATGGCGATAAAATACTTACCTATCGCCCGTCGCCCAACAAAGTGCATCGTTTTGAGGCGGACACGTCGCTGGTAACGGTAGCCCAAAAGTCGTACTTGTTCTGCCAACTAACCGACGTGACTCGGCTGGTGGAGCAAGAACGAACTTACTGGGCGCTCAAAGAAAAGCTGCATAACTTTTTTTACCTCAGTCCCAGTGCGGTCTGCGTGACCGAGGTATCAGATGGGCGAATCCTGCAGGTAAACCAGCGCCTGATCGAGCTTTCGGGATTCAGTGAAGAGGAACTGCTGAGCAGTACCACGATAGAATTAGGCCTATGGACTGACGTAGCGGACCGCAACCGCTTGGTGCAACAACTGCGGGAGCACGGCGAAGGGAAGGTAGAAGCGGTACTCAGCACCAAAAGCGGCCGGTTGATTGAAGGCGAGGTGAGCGCCCGGATGATCTTTGCCGACGGAGCTCAGCAGTTTGTAACGGTATTTCGCGATAACAGCCAAAGTAAGGCCGCTGAGCGGGCCCAGATGCTGATCAACAACGCCACCAACGACGTTATCTACGACTGGAATCTGGAGACAGATACCGTGTGGTGGAATGATATGGTCGCTATCTTTGGCTACGAACCCGATGACATTGACACAACGATTGCCTGGTGGCACCAGCGTATTCATCCCGGTGACCGGCAACGGGTAGTAGATCGTCTTAATCACTTTATTAAGGAGCGCATCGGAAAGTGGTTCGACAAGTACCGCTTCCGGCGCAAAGATAACTCGTACGCCTACATTTACGATAAGGGGCATATCACCCTCAATCAGAAAGGCGTACCCGTGCGGATGATCGGGGGGATGGTAGACATTACCGAGCGCGTCTTAGCCGAAGAAAGCATTCTGATTAAAAACCGGCAGATTGCCGAATATTCGTTCTTCAATTCTCATAAGCTGCGTGGCCCGCTCGCCCGTATGATGGGTCTTATTGAATTAATTGACTTTGAGGAACCCCACGAGGAAGAAAACAGGACCCTACTTAACCACCTGAAGGTAATCGCCGAAGAATTGGACGAACTGATCAAGGACGTATCAAAGGTACTGTACTAAGCGTAACTTGACTGGGCCTACTGGCTCCGAATAGCCTCTACCGGATTGAGGCGAGAAGCCACCACCGCGGGCACCAGCCCCGACACAATGCCGATTACGCTCGAGATCACCGTACCCAGCAGTACGTTCTTCGGAGTAAGGATCAGCGTAAGGCTTCCCAGCGGCACAAAGGTAGCCAGGTACACCAGTGCCATTCCCCCAATACCACCTAGCAGACTTAAAAACATCGCCTCGAACAAAAACTGCAACAGAATAAAGTAGTTCTTCGCCCCCAGCGACTTCTGAATACCGATGATGTTCGTGCGCTCCTTTACCGAAACAAACATAATGTTGGCAATGCCAAAACCGCCCACCAAGATAGAGAAGCTCCCGATCAGGGCGCCCGCCAGGCCGATGGCATTAAACACATTGGTAACCATATCGGCAAACAACTCGGAGCGGTTTACCGCAAAGTTTTCCTCTTCACGCGGGCGAAGTGCCCTCCGCCGCCGCATTAGGCCGATAATCTCGTTCTCCAGATTCTCCAGGCCTTCGTCGTCCTCTCGCCCCCGCAGAGCAATGGTAGAGCCTACTCCCCAGGTACTGTTGCTAGAGTATCGCTTCAAAAAACTCTGGTAGGGTATGTAGCAGGCCAGGTCGGCAGTAGGGGCGTTGATGATGCTTTCTCCCTGCGGCGCCAGCACTCCGATCACCACAAACTTAAGCCCCTTTATTTTGATGACTTTGCCCAGCGGTTCCTGACCGCTAAAGAGCGATTCGGCGATCTCGGTGCCAATTACCGCCACGTTGCGGGCCAATGCCGTTTCTTGTACCGAAAAAAAGCGCCCCCGAGCAATATCCACGTCAAAAACTTCATTGTAGGCCTGCGACATTCCCGTAAGGCTCACCGGGCTGATGCTGCTGTTACCGTACTGCAGTTGCAGCCCTCGTTTCTCGGCAAAAATAGTGATCCCCTCGGCTTCAGTGACGCGCTGCGCCAGGAAATAGTATTCGTCTGCGGTAGGGTGGGGGCGCTTGTAGTACTTCCACCAGGGGTAGTTGTCAGCAAAAATCCAGGGCCATTTCTCCACCCGAATCACCTTATCGCCCAAAAAAGAAAAGCTATCCCGGATGTTTCGTTCCAGCGAGTCGACCAGCGTGAACACGGTAATGATCGCGAAGATGCCTACGGTTACTCCCAACAGCGACAATAAGGTGCGCAGGGGGTTGGCGCGCAGGGCATCCCCGGCCGAGAACGCGCTTTCAATCATTAACTTTAGGACGAGCATAGGGTGGGGTCAACGTAATTTCTTGTTTGGAGAGCACGGTCGGCCTTCTAAGTGACGAACTTTACGTACTTTCTTCCGTCAATGTAAAACAATTCCTTAAATTTGTCCCTTTAAAAAATTACCCTCTGGGACTTTTACTGCCCACCACCCACCACTTAGCGTCTTTCTATGAAGCTCTCACAATTTAAGTATACCACGGAAGAAAAGCTTATAGAGCTCAAGCTGATCGCCCAGTACCCCTCCGAAAACCGCGACGAATCGCGCCTGATGGTCATTCACCGAGACACCGGTAAGATCGAGCACAAGGTGTTTAAAGACATCGTGGAGCACTTTACGGAAGGGGACGTACTGGTGGTGAACAACACCAAGGTATTTCCGGCCCGTCTGTACGGAAACAAAGAAAAGACCGGGGCCAAAATTGAGGTGTTCTTGCTACGCGAGCTGAACAAAGAGATGAACTTATGGGACGTGCTGGTGGACCCCGCGCGCAAGATTCGGGTGGGCAACAAATTGTTTTTTGGCGAGGGTGAACTGGTGGCAGAGGTCATCGACAATACCACCTCACGCGGGCGAACCATCCGGTTTTTGTACGAGGGTACCGATGAGGAGTTCTACAAGCTCATCGACACGCTGGGCGAAACCCCCTTGCCCCGGGAATACATTACCCGCAAGGTGGAGCCTTCGGACCGAGACCGCTTTCAGACCATCTTCGCCGAGCACGTGGGTGCGGTTGCCGCCCCCACTGCCGGTATGCACTTCACCAAACAGGTAATGAAGCGCCTGGAGATTAACGGGGTGCACATCGACCCCATCACCCTGCACGTGGGCCTGGGCACCTTCCGGTCGGTAGACGTAGAGGATCTGACCAAGCACAAGATGGATTCGGAGAACTACATGATCAGTGAGCAGACGGCGGATCACGTAAACGACGCGCTGGACAACAAGCGGCGGGTGTGCGCGGTGGGCACCACCTCCATGCGTACGCTGGAGTCATCGGTATCGGCCAGCGGGCGCCTGAAGGCCAACGAGGGTTGGACCGATCGCTTTATCTTTCCCCCCTACGAGTTTAAGATTTGCAACGCCCTGGTCACCAACTTTCACCTGCCGCAGTCTACCCTGATGATGATGGCCTGCGCCTTCGGGGGATATGAGCTGATCATGGATGCCTACCAGGTAGCGATGAAAGAAAAATACCGCTTCTTCTCGTACGGCGACGCCATGATGATTATCTAAAGCGGGCGATGGCACGGTTACGGTACGCACTCATCGTGGCGGGAGGGCAGGGCCACCGGATGCAAACGGAAGTGCCCAAGCAATTTCTTCCCGTAGCCGGGCAACCCATCCTGATGCACACCCTGGCGGTGTTTCACCGCTGCTCACCAGCAATTCGCTTGGTGCTGGTCCTCCCGGAAGTCGACCGCGCCCGTTGGCAAACCTTATGCGCTGACTACCAATTTACGGTGCCGCATACGGTTGTAACGGGGGGCACTAGCCGCTCTGCTTCGGTGTTCAACGGGCTACAGGCAGTAGCCGATGCGCCGCCCAGCCTGGTAGCGGTGCACGACGGGGTGCGCCCGCTGGTTTCTCCCGAACTGATCAACCGATCGTACGAAGCTGCCGGGCAACACGGAAGCGCGGTAGCTGCCGTTTCTTTAAAAGATTCTATTAGGGTGGTGGAGGAGGAGCGCAACCGAGCCGCGGACCGGGCAGCCTACCGACTGGTGCAAACCCCGCAGACGTTCCGTACCGAGTGGCTACGTGATGCGTACGCGCGGGCGCAGGGGCAAGCGTTTTCAGATGATGCCAGCTTGGTGGAGCACAGCGGGCGAAGCATTTACCTGATCGAGGGGGACTACCGCAACCTAAAGATAACCACGCCCGAAGACCTTATGGTAGTCCAGGCACTACTAAAAAAATAAGGGTCTAGTACTCGTCTTCGTTGAAGAAGAAGTCTTCTTTGGTAGGATAGTCGGGCCAGATTTCCTCGATATTCTCGTAAGGCTGCCCGTCGTCCTCTAGCTCCTGTAGATTTTCTACCACTTCTAGGGGAGCTCCTGACCGAATCGAGAAGTCGATCAACTCGTCTTTGGTCGCGGGCCACGGGGCGTCCTCAAGGTAAGAGGCTAATTCTAATGTCCAATACATGCTTTTATAGTTAAATGCTACTGATTGGCTACGACCGCATCCAATCCAAACAAAATAGTGCGTTATCGCAACGGCATAAAAACAACTTTCTTACCAAAAGTTCGCTATTTAATGCATTCATTTAAGAATGCGTACGTTGCGGGCGCACACCACGTTTTGCCGCCGAAAGCTAAATTAGTACTCGGCTAGTTCGTTTTTAAGCGACTGAATAAGCTCTCGTTTGGTATTTACCTTCCTAATTTGTTGCCGCAGTCGGTTTTCGGCCTGCCGCGCCTCCAGGGGGTTGGCTTGGTTGCCTACGTTTTCGCGGCGGTTGGCCAGTTCCCGTTCATCGCGCTCCAGTGACTTCTCGAGCAGATCAATCTTAAGTGATACTTGTTCGGACCGCGGAATGTTATCGTATTCGGAATCTTCGGCGCGCGCTGCGCGATTTAGGAAGCTCTGCTCAGAGGCTTGATCACAGGCGGTGTTAAACTGGGTGGTGAGCTCAATGGATTTCTCGCGTGAGATGCGCCCCGAGTTTTTCCACGCCTCACGCAGGCGGCGTACCTCCTGGATGGTGTCGCCTTCCGTATCTTCGGCCAGCTGCTGCGCCTGCTGAATCAGGTCTTTCTTGGTGCTAATTGCTTCGTTGGGATTTACCCAGCCCTCGCGGGCGGGGGCGGAGTTCTGCCGGGGGGCAAACTGCCGCGTACCCCGGCCGTCGGGCGAACGGTAGGATGATGCTTGGTCAGGGCTACCGAAGATGCGATTGGCCAGCGAGCGAAAGTCAGACTGCAAGCGCTTGTACTTAAACACCGGAATCTTGCCTACTTCACGCCAGTCTTTTTGAAGTTCTTTCACGCGTTGCTGCGCCGCCCGCTTGTCGTCCTGGCGCACCAGCTGGTGCATCTCGAAGTTGATCTCTTTGTAGCGACGGATGCGGACGTTGGTAAGCTCCTTTTTAGACTGGAAGAAGTCTTTACGTCGCTGGTAAAAGGTGTCTAGAATCTGGTTAAACCGGTCTTCCACCTCCACTTGATACTCTTCATCCACCGCCCCCGTCTTAATCCACTTCTCTTTGATCTCCTGTAGGCTATCGGCGCCCTCCTTCCAGTCGGAGCTGTGCTCGTGTACTTCGGCCTCCTCAATCAGGGCGCGTTTGATCTCCAGGTTCTTAATCCGATTTTTAGCGATGATATCCCGCAGCATCTCCTCAACTGCGTCTAGGCGCACGAAGAGCGCCGGGTAGTCACCCAGGGCGTCAAATTTAGCCAGGTTGTCGCGCAGGTGAACAAGCTTCATCAGGTAAGAACCCTTGTTCTCTGATTCTTCTACGGACTGCTCAAGGGAAGCCACCTTATTTTCGGCCATGGTAAACCGATTCTGAAAGTACTGAATCGTAGATGCTTCGCTCTCTCTGACCTCGCCGATTTCACGTTCGGGGTGGTCGAGAAAGGGAGCACGGTAGATCTTATCGTCCCGGATAAAACCGTAGGGAGTAGCTGGCGTGTCCACTGTAGTATTGGTTTTGGTTAAGGTTATTTATAGTAGTACTAACAACAACCCACAGAATTGTTCTATTAGTTTCAAATACTTGCTGGCTGTAGGTTGGCGCGGGGCGATGAGAAGGGCCCGTCACTGCTGCGCCATGATATAGTTATTTTTCTAAATGTCAAGTCCTGACCCCGGGTTTTTAGGTGAGGGGCAAAAATATAGGTAAATTCCTTTATTCCGCATAAATTCGTGGGATATTACGCACCGTGGCAAATCGGCGGAACCACCCCGACCGAGCCATTTTATCCATCATTGCATAACCCCCTACTATGTCCGACGAAAAGATTATTTTTTCTATGTCGGGAGTGAGTAAAATCTACCCTCCTAAAAAACAAGTACTCAAAAATATCTACCTGTCCTTCTTCTACGGAGCCAAAATTGGCGTGCTGGGCCTCAATGGCTCGGGAAAATCCTCGCTGCTGCGCATCATTGCGGGGCAGGACACCGACTACCAGGGCGA
The DNA here is from genome assembly GCA_049650865.1 of Tunicatimonas sp. Taxonomy (GTDB): domain Bacteria; phylum Bacteroidota; class Bacteroidia; order Cytophagales; family Cyclobacteriaceae; genus Tunicatimonas. The sequence goes on along the minus strand of JBASAY010000080.1, from coordinate 5,905 downwards.
AGTGGTGTTTTCACCGGGCTACTCGGTAGGCATGCTCGAGCAGGAGCCGGTGCTGGACCCCAACAAAACCGTGCGGCAGGTGGTGGAAGAGGGCGTCGCCGAAACGGTGCAGTTGCTGCAAGCGTTCGAGGAGATTAACCTGAAGTTTGCCGATCCGGCGGTGCTCGACGACCCCGACGCCATGGAGAAGCTCATCGACGAGCAGGCCAAGGTGCAAGACAAACTCGACCACGCCAACGCCTGGGAGCTCGATACCCGCCTGGAGAAAGCGATGGAAGCCCTACGCACTCCTCCGGCCGACGCGCCGGTGGCCAACCTGTCGGGTGGAGAAAAGCGCCGCGTAGCCCTTTGCCGCCTGCTGCTGGAAGCGCCCGATGTATTGCTGCTCGACGAACCCACCAACCACCTGGACGCTGAGTCGGTGCAGTGGCTCGAGCAATACCTGCAGCAGTACGCCGGTACGGTGATCGCCGTCACGCACGACCGTTACTTCCTGGATAACGTGGCCGGCTGGATTCTAGAGCTCGACCGCGGCGAGGGCATTCCGTGGAAGGGCAATTACAGCTCGTGGCTAGAGCAAAAGCAGAACCGCCTGGCCAAAGAAGAAAAAACCGAGTCGAAGCGACAGAAGACGCTGCAGCGCGAGCTGGAGTGGATTCGGATGACGCCCAAGGGCCGCAACGCCAAGGCCAAGGCGCGCCTGAGTGCCTACGACAAACTGCTGGGCGAAGAAGCCAAGGAACGCGAAGCGAAGCTGGAGCTCTACATTCCGCCCGGACCGCGCTTGGGCTCGAAAGTTATTGAACTGGAGGGGGTGTCGAAAGCCTACGGCGACAAGTTACTGTTCGAGAACCTCTCCTTCTCGCTACCGCAGGGTGGCATTGTGGGAGTGATCGGACCCAACGGGGCGGGCAAAACCAGCCTGTTCAAGCTCATCACCCAGCAGGAAGTGCCCGACAGCGGCAGCATCGACGTGGGCACCACCGTAGAACTGGCCTACGTCGACCAGGAGCACGACCGACTAACCCCCGGCAAATCGGTGTGGGAAATTATCTCCGAAGGCAACGAGTGGGTCGACCTGGGCGGGAAGCAGATGAACTCGCGCGCCTACGTAAGCCGCTTTAACTTCAGCGGCACCGACCAGGAAAAGAAGGTCGGGCAACTGTCGGGCGGCGAGCGCAACCGGGTGCACCTGGCCATCACCCTAAAGGAAGGGGCCAACCTGCTGCTGCTCGATGAGCCCACCAACGATCTGGACGTGAACACGCTGCGGGCGCTGGAAGAGGGACTCGAGAACTTTGCCGGTTGCGCGGTAATCATCTCGCACGACCGCTGGTTCCTGGATCGTATTGCCACCCACATCCTGGCCTTCGAGGGCGACTCGCAGGTGTACTGGTTCGAGGGCAACTACAGCGATTACGAAGAGAACAAAAAGGCCCGGCTGGGCGATACGGCTCCCCGGCGGGTGCGGTACAAGAAGTTGGTGTAGGTTACTTAACCGCTTAGTGCACCTAACCTGTGCCGAATGCGTAGCTTCTTTGTAAGAAAATGCTTTAATCATGGAACAGCAACAAATCAGCCATAAACTTACGCTAGCCGAATATAACCAGCTGGAAGAAGAAACGCAGCAATGCTACGAGTACCATGATGGGGAGGTGTTTGCAATGGCGGGGGGAGATCCGGTTCATAACGCAATTGGGGGAAACGTTATCACCGTGCTTAACCAACTACTCCGAAACAAAAATTGCAATGTATTTACCAGCGATCAGAAGGTGTATATCGATTTTGCCAATAAGTATCTCTATCCCGATGCTTCGGTTACCTGCGGACCGGTGGAACGGGCTGAGAAAGATACCAAAGCCATTGTCAACCCTATCCTGCTGGTAGAAGTGCTTTCTATTAGTACCGAAGCCTACGACCGGGGCCGAAAATTTGAGTACTTCAGTAGGCTACCGAGCTTACGGGAGTACGTACTGCTGAGCCAGCACGAACCGAAGGCGCAGTTACACTACCGCTCCTCTCCGACTGAACCCTGGCAGGTTACCTGGGTTAGTGAGCTAGATCAAACGCTTAGGCTACCGTCTTTAGAAATAGAAACTACGCTCGACGAGCTATACTTAAAAACTGAGGGATTATGATCCGATCATCCGGAACTATCCTTGGGTCGTAGGGTTTACCAAAAGTCCTGAGCGACAGTCGCTACGACTCAATTAGTAAACGCATCAACCTAAAACTACGCCATGCTCGATCCCATCCCCGAAGCACTGTCCGCCATCCAACGGGGGGAAGTGATTATCGTTGTTGATGACGAACAGCGGGAAAACGAGGGCGACTTTATCTGCGCCGCCGAACACACCACGCCCGAGATTATCAACTTTATGGCCACCCAGGGCCGGGGCCTCATCTGCGCTCCCCTTACCGAGCAGCGCTGCCACGAACTGGAGCTCGAGATGATGGTGGGCCGCAATACCTCCTCCCATACCACACCTTTCACCGTATCGGTCGACCTGCTGGGGCACGGGTGCACCACCGGCATCTCAGCCTCCGACCGGGCCAAAACCGTGCAGGCCCTTGTGAATCCGCACACCCAGCCCGAAGAACTGGGGCGGCCGGGACATATCTTTCCGCTTAAAGCCATAGAAGGCGGCGTACTGCGCCGGTCGGGACACACCGAAGCAGCCGTCGACTTTCCCCGGCTGGCCGGATTGCAACCCGCCGGGGTGCTGGTAGAGATTATGAACGAAGACGGTACCATGGCGCGCTTGCCCGACCTACGTAAGGTAGCCGACCGCTTCAACCTCAAGCTGGTATCAATCGCCGACCTCATTGAGTACCGTCTTACCCACGAGACCCTGATCCGGCGCGAGACAGTGCTGCCCTTCGCCACGCTCTACGGCGATTTCACCCTATATGCCTATCGGCAACTGAACACCGACGAGGTGCACCTGGCCCTGGTAAAGGGCGAGTGGCAAGCCGACGAGTCGGTGGTGGTGCGGGTGCACGCCGCTAACTTGCTGGAGGATGTATTTGGAGCCGGTACCGACCAGCCCAGCGGTACACCGCCTAACAGTGTGCTGCAGCGGTCGTTGCAGGTGCTGGAGAATGAAGCGCGGGGCATTGTGTTGTACATGAACCAGAACAGCATGGGTAGCAACCTGCTAGACCGACTGGCGCAGTACCAGCGCCCGGCAAAAAAAGCGGTGTCAGCATCCTCTCCGGTGATGGACAACCGCGACTATGGGGTAGGGGCCCAGATTCTGCGCGACCTGGGAGCCCATAAGCTGATACTGTTGACCAACCACCCGGTAAAGCGGGTCGGCCTGCAGGGCTACGGACTGGAAATTGTGGACTACCGTCCGTTAGATGCTCCGTAGAGTGGGTCTGTTTCACCCTAAGCAGCATTCTGAAGAGTTGTAAAATGCGGTAGACCAACCTCAAAACACACTTTTTTGCCGTCTTTGGTGTTATAGGCATACCCAACAACCTATTCGCTATGAAAAAGCAATTGTTTTTTGTGCTCCTCTTGGTTACGCTAGGAACGTTAACCGCCACGGGGCAGTACTTTCCGTCTGAGATATGGCACGAGGGCGAACTGACCCTGCTTGACGGGGAAAAACTACAGGGCAACCTGAAGTATAACCTGGAGGCCGACGTGGTGCAGTTGAATAGCGCGAACACGGTGCAAACCTACAGCGCCCGCAAGATTTTGTTCTTCGAGTTCTACGACCAGGAATACGGCCGCTACCGACAGTTCTACGCGCTCCCCTACGAGGGAACCAGCAACTATAAGGTGCCCCGCCTCTTCGAGGTGCTGCACGAAAATACCCTGACGCTGCTGTGCCGCGAAGAAATTGTGCAGGACAATGTGCCCCAGTTTGGCTACTATAACTACGGCAATCGCATGGGTACCCGCCAGCGCCTGGACTTCAACTACTTCTTTCTCAGCCGAGACGGGCAAATCGCTCGTTATTCTCAGAAGAAAGACGATCTTTACGACATCCTCGCCAACCACCAGCGGGAGGTACGCAAGTACATCAAGCAAAACCGACTAAAGCACAACCGGCAGGGCGACCTGGTACGGATCACCGCTTACTACAATACCCTACTTAATTCATGAAACCCCTTATTCTGGTCTCGAACGACGATGGTATCACCGCCAAGGGCATCCGCACCCTGGTAGACGCCATGGCCGATCTGGGCGAAGTAGTGGTGGTGGCCCCCGACAGTCCGCAGTCGGGCATGGGGCACGCCATCACCATCGGCCACCCGCTGCGCCTCACCGAAACTAAGCTGTTTGATAATGCCCAGTCGTTTAAGTGCTCGGGCACCCCGGCCGACTGCGTGAAGCTGGCAAAATTTCACCTGCTCAAGGATCGCCGTCCCGACCTGGTGGTGAGTGGCATTAATCACGGCAGCAATAGCTCGATCAACGTGCTCTACTCCGGCACTATGTCGGCGGCGGTAGAGGCGGCCATCGAGGGCTTCCCGGCCGTAGGCTTTTCGCTGTGCGACTATGCCTCCGACGCCGATTTCTCGCACACGGTTGCCCCGGTGCAGCAGATTGCCCGGCAGGTGCTGGAGAAGGGGGTACCCCGGGGAGTAGCGCTGAATGTGAATTTCCCGCCGAAGCAGAACGAGCCGATGCGGGGCCTCCGGGTGTGTCGGCAGGCCCACGCCAAGTGGCAAGAAGAGTTCGACGAACGCACCGATCCCTACGGACGCAAGTACTACTGGCTGGTGGGTAATTTCGTGAACTACGACGTGGGTGAGGACAACGATGAGTGGGCCATCGCCAATAACTACGCCTCGGTGGTGCCCTGCCAGTACGACCTTACCGACCAACGTGCGGTAGAATATTTAAATGGTTGGTCGTTGGGCAACGGATCAGACTCGTGACGAAATTATCTGAAACTAATTCTTCTGAACGCTGTTTCGCCCCAGTAGTATCAAAGTAAAAGTTGGTGAGTAATGCTGACCAGCATTCGACATCATACCCCGCCCTAGCTGATTATGTTACGTCCCGCCCTGTTTCAAACTATCCTCTTTTTTTCGCTAGCACTAATCGTTTCGGGATCGGCCTACGCGCAACTGCAACTCGATATTGAGGGTGGCGCGGCCCTTTCGGGCTACAACAAGGTGCGCATTCCGGGCGAGGGCGGCACGTTGATAAATCTGGCCGAGTCGCTAGAGGCTACGCCCACGGCCTTCTACCGCCTGCGACTCTCGTATACCATCAACGACAAGCACACCATCAGTGCGCTGTACGCACCGCTCACCCTTCGCTACGCGGGCACGTTTGGTGAGGAACTTCAGTACTTTGGCACCACCTTCGCCGCTACGCAGCCCCTCGACGTTCGCTACCAGTTTAACTCGTACCGGCTCACCTACCGCTATAACTTTCCCCGCACCCAACGCTTCCAAATTGGGGTAGGGGCTACCGCCAAGATCCGCGACGCGGAAGTGGAAGTGAACGGGGTCACCAAGACCAACGTGGGCTTTGTGCCACTCATCAACTTCCGGGCCGAGTGGTTTGCCAAAGAAAAGTTGTCATTTATCCTGCGCGGCGACGCCCTGGTATCCACGCAGGGGCGGGCCGAAGACGTGCTGCTCGCCGCGCAGTTTTATCCCAACCGACTCGTTACCCTTAAGCTAGGCTACCGCATTCTGGAGGGGGGCGCCAACAACGACGAAGTATACAATTTTTCGCTAGTGCACTACGCCGTCATCGGAGGAATTATTACCTTTTGATCGATTGTTCGATTGCTATATGGTTCGATTGTTACTTTTCTGTACCGAACAATCGAACAATCGAACAATTATCATTTCTTAGCCGGAGAAACGCAACCCTTCCCCCCGCCACTCCGTCAATTATAATCACCAACACCCAACACCCAACACCCAACAC
>JBASAY010000079.1:0-12824 GCA_049650865.1 Tunicatimonas sp. | reverse complement strand
GATTGCTTCTATCCGGGTCAACGACGTAATCATCCACTCGGACATGATCTGGATGCTGCTGATCACTTTTCTAGTACTGCCGATGATGCTCTACCGCCGCACCATTGCCCGCGTAGAGGGAGCCATCTTGCTGGCGATTTACGTGTACTATATTTATAGTGTGGTGTCGCCGGGGTAGCGGGTAGATAGTCTAGCTAAGATTATTTTGAAGAGCATATCACCTCAACCGTTGTCAACAGAAGTAATTTTTTTCAGTTTTTCGATCAAGTCTATAGTCGGTTTAAATCCTGAAAAGTCAATATCCTCACCATTATTGACCATCTCAGTGATTTTTTTAGCAAAATTCTTCTTGTTACCAGTAAAACTGAAAACGGTTTTGTCAAAAAGGGTGGGATAAGTCCTATTTGCTGTAGGAATGACGCCGTCTTGAAATAGTAATTCTGTGGACAGATGACAATGTTGCGCATGAGTTAAGTGAGTAAAATCTGAGCGAAAGCTAGGCGTAACTAAACTAATAGCATAAAAGTTAGAATGAACTTTATGTTTATAAACAACAAGTTCACTGAACCCATCAATATCTACCCTCTGATACTGGCCTTTTAAACTCTTCAATTGATTAAACCCTTCATTATCATAATCAAAAATTCCAATTAGTAAATTATTGGTTGGCATTTTATTAATGTGGTTCCGTAAAAACCTACAAATAGATGGAGCACCAGATCCCACACTACTACCGTCATTAGATTCTTCATGATGATTTAGAAAATAATCTACCTCAAATTTGTTATTCTTTATTGCCTCATATGCCAAAGTAAAGAGAGTATTGTCAGTTTTTCCCTCAAAAATTAAATAAGGTTTCTGAATCTCATTCAATTGATTCTTAGTACGCTCAGCTATTTCAAGTTCTGCTTCGAGTCTTATAGATAGATTTGATAACTGCTCATTGATCACGAGCAAGCCTATATCTTCTTGAATGTGTTTCTCGTTAGCCTTTGTTATTTGAATAATTTTAGAGTTATGTTTTCCTTCCTCTTTGAAAACGCGATATTTAGAGACTCTTTCAGCTTCAAGAGAGATAAAATTAAAAGAGTGAGATGCAATAAATACTTGCGCATGGTTCAAGTAATTTGTAGAAAAGTTCTCTGCCAGTTTTTTGGCTAAACCGTATTCACAAGAATTCTCAGGCTCATCAAACCCCCATAATTCAATGTATTTTGAAGTACTAGCAATGTGATTCATTATTGTTGGAATATATCTTAGTCTAATGCCATCACCTCTTAGTTTTAACGGAATGTCATGTTCGCCAGATTTTGTATCAATTATCAAACGCTGAAATAAATCAGCTATTTCTGTTGGAAACGACAGACTACTTTCGATCCCTGACACATTTTGAAAGTCTTCTTTAAGTTCATTTGTAATATCTCCTATTTGCCTATTAAACAATTTAATAGTATCACCAAAATTACCACCCACAGAGTTCCTTGTCGAGTCAAATAATGATTCTTGTAATAATGAAAGCAGATAAAAGAAGAATCTATCGTCTCTAATTGCTGGCACATATGTGTATCGAATTTTATTAAGAAAACCTGTTAAAGTACGCCTTGAGATATCAATACTTCTTGGAAAGAATTTGTCTCTTCTAATCAATGAGTCAAAATCATCTTTAGGTGTGCCCACTATCTTTCCTAACCTATCCCAGGATTTAGATACCGTAAATTTATCCGGTAACGTAGAATAAGTCCCTGGGTTTAAAAAAGTGATTTGAATTTTGATGAATTGCTTTCCCTTAACACTTTCTTGCCTTACCTCTTGAAGCCTCTCTTTATTGAAGTCTTCAAGAAAATTAGTCTCGTTTTTGTTGAAGAAAAGGTCCAAAGCCTTGAGTACGTTAGATTTACCAACATCATTTTTACCAGAAAAGATATTAAGGTTGTTTATAGACTTTACTTTTTCGTCTTTAATCGATCTATAGTACTGTATGTTTATTTGTTCAATTATCCTCATCGGATTTTTAGTAACCTTGACTTAAAATACAAGCGCATCAGTAGATTTTTTAAGTTTCAGTAGCAGTAATTTGCTGCAAGATAGCTTTTTACTTCAATTCTCATTGCCCAAGCATCATCTGACTATTTATCCGTAACACCCTGCAGCATTCTGTGCCAAGCAGAAATCTTTTGCCTCCTAAGAGCCATCCTGCCAAGCTGCAACAAGGTCCCTTCTGGATGACCTTGGGGGGAGATCATGTAAGTGTGGGTTAACACAAAGTTCGTGGCGGTTGGGTACGTGCTTAGAATGGCTGATAGTCGCATCTAACCAGTTGCTTTCCAAAAGTGTCCTACACGCGCGATCTGACCATTCAAGATAGAAACTTTATCCGTACCGAAGCGCTTAGCTTAGTATGATCCGATTTCTGGTTACCAGCGTGCGGGCGGCCCTGCGGCCCCGGCCCCAGCACGGGCGGCCCTACCCCCGGGTGGCTCCGGCCAATCCGCTGCTGAAGAACTCCGTGGCGTTCGGGCGCGACTTCTTTAGCTTTATGATCGAGAACCAGCGGCGCCACGGCGACTTCTACGACGTGCACCTGCCCCACGTGCCGCTGTTCGTGCTCTCTCGCCCCGAGTACGCCAAGCACGTGCTGGTGACCAACAACAAGAAGTACGGCAAGAGCTTCGCCTACGAATTTCTGCGGCACCCGCTGGGCAACGGCTTGCTTACCAGCGAGGGCGACTTCTGGCTCAAGCAACGCCGCATTGCCCAACCCGCCTTCCACCGCGAGCGACTCTCCAACCTGGATCATACCATCACCAGTGTTACCCACGAGATGCTAACCGAGTGGGAGCAGACTACGACAAGCGCGCCGCGCAACGTGAGTACCGACCTGATGCGGCTTACTGCCCAGGTGGTGGCCCGTGCCCTGTTCGGCTCCGACATCGAGACGTCCTCCCCGGCCATTGTGCGCTGTATCAACGTAATTAACCAGCACATCACCAGCAAACTATCCAACCCCTTTCGCCTGCCGCACTGGTTTCCGAACGAGCAGAGCCGTGCGTACCGGGCGGCGCTGCAAGAACTCGACCGCCTGGTGTACGGCATCATCGCCAGGCGGCATAACACCGGAACCGTGCACCACGATCTGCTGGCCATGCTGATGGATACCGAGGATGCCGACACCGGGGAGCGAATGAGCGACCGGCAGGTGCGCGACGAGGTGGTTACCCTGTTTATTGCGGGCACCGAAACCTCGGCGGTGGCCCTGTCGTGGGCCTTGCACCTACTGGCTACGCACCCCGAAGAAAAAGAGCGCGTCTTTGCTGAGGTGAAGTCAGAAGCTCCCGCGGGCAACCCGATGAGCGACCTGCCGCACACCAACCGGGTGGTGCAAGAAACCATGCGTCTGTACCCCCCAGCCTGGATCATCGGGCGCGAGGCGCGCGAAGACGACGAACTGGACGGCTATTTTATTCCCCGCGGGTCCCAGGTATACGTCTGCCCCTACATCATCCACCGGCACCCCGACCTGTGGGAAGACCCCGAACGTTTCTGGCCCGAGCGCTTTGCCGATACCGAGACAACGCGCCATAAGTTTGCTTTCTTCCCCTTCGGGGGCGGGCCGCGCTACTGTATCGGTAATCACTTTGCGCAACTGGAGATGCAACTGGTACTGAGTCAGATTCTTAAGAAGTTTGATATCAAACCAGTTACGAACGAAGCCGTATTGGTAGAGCCGCTGATCACGCTGCGCCCCCGCGGGGGAGTGTCGCTGCTGCTGGAGAAACGAAGCAACAAATAACGAAGGGCTCGATTCTGGATTGCGTTTTTTTCTTATTTTTGCTAGCAGTAGCCGTACGCCAAACCTAGCCTTCTATGTCTAACAAGCAGCATCGGGTCCTGATCGTTGATGATGAGCCCGACATCCTTGATCTCCTGGACTATAACCTGAGCAAAGAGGGGTACCGCGTAAAAACCGCCAGCAACGGTAAGAAAGCCGTCGATCTGGCCGGTAAGTTTCTTCCTGATCTTATTCTGTTGGATATCATGATGCCCCACCAGGACGGGGTGGAAACCTGCCGACAGATTCGGGAGAACCCCGATCTGTACAATACCTTTATCGTGTTTCTGACCGCCCGCTCCGAAGAGTACTCGGAGGTGGCTGCCTTCGATACGGGGGCCGACGACTACATCACCAAGCCCATCAAGCCCCGGGCGCTGATCAGCCGCATCGGAGCCATGTTTCGGCGCGAGGCGAAGAAGGGGCAGAAGAACACCAAGATCAACGCGGGCAACCTGATCATCGACCGCACCAGCTACACCGTAACGGTGAACGGCGAACCCATTACCCTCCCTAAGAAGGAGTTTGAGTTGCTCTACTACCTGGTGCAAAACCCCGATAAGGTGCACAGCCGCGACGATCTGCTGCAGAACATCTGGGGGTCGGACGTGTACGTGCTGGCGCGCACGGTAGACGTGCACATCCGCAAGGTGCGCGAAAAGATCGGCAGCGACTACATCGTTACGGTGAAGGGCGTAGGATACAAATTCGGAGCCGACGAGTAGGGCGTGATGAATTCTTTACCCGGTTCTTTAATGGGATTTTTAAACTACTAACTGCTTAGCCTATGCAAATGCTGTTTAACCCGCGGGGGGTGGCTGTGCTGCTAGGAGCCTGTATTGCACTGATTACGGTGGCTTTTCAGTCGCTTATCGACGGCATCACCGATAGCGCCCTGCTGGTGGGCTTCCTGCTGGCCTTTTCCTCTTCCTACCTGCTCATCAGCGTTACCCTTGAGTTTCTGGTGTTTCGGGAGGTGAACAAGATTTACCACATGCTGAACCAGCTGAAGCGCAAAGACCTTTCGTTCGTCGAGGACCAAGAAGAGCGCGAGCCGGTCGCCAACCCCTTCCGCCGAATTACCCAGGAGATTAAGGACTACACCGCCGACAAGCAGCGCGAGATCAATGATCTTAAGAAGATGGCCGAGTTTCGGAAGGAGTTCGTTGCCAACGTATCGCACGAGCTGAAAACACCCATTTTTGCTGCCCAGGGCTTCGTGCACACCCTGCTCGATGGCGCGGTAGAAAACCGAAAGTTCCGCTACAAGTTTCTAAAGAAAGCCGCCAAGAGCCTTGATGGCTTGGACATCCTGGTGCAAGACCTGCTCACGCTGTCGCAGATGGAAACGGGCGGGATCAAGATGCACTACGAGCACTTTGACCTAGGCGAGATGGTAAACGACGTCTTCGATCAGCTGGAATCCGACGCTGAAAAGAAAGAGACCACCCTTGTGTTGGATACCAGCCAGAGTAGCTTTACCCACGTGTACGCCGACCGGCACCGCATCTACCAGGTGCTGATCAACCTAATTAACAACGCTATCAAGTACACCAAGCAGTCGAAAACTACCATTACCGTTCGCTTTATCAGCGAGCCGGAGGTGCTCACCGTTTCTATTCAGGACCACGGGCGGGGCATTCCCCCTGAGGACATCGAGCGGATCTTCGAGCGCTTCTACCGGGTAGAGAAGAGCCGTTCCAAGAATAAAGGGGGCACCGGGCTGGGGCTGGCCATCGTAAAGCACATTCTGGAGGCGCACCAGACGAAGGTGAGCGTAGAGAGTGAGGTAGGGGTTGGATCAACCTTTAGCTTCCGCCTGAAGCGCGGCAAGGCCCTGCGACGGCGGGCAGTGGTACAGGAGGTGGCAGAAGAAGATGGATGATGATACTCTTGTCACTTGAATTAAGAATTCATGAATTAGGAATTATTAATTGCTCACTGCTTGAGGTACTTTGCATGCGACAGATGTTCGCTCTATTTTACTGGCTAAGGCTTCTTATCTGTTCGCTAACCACTTGTTAAGTGCTATTTGAAAAACTATAAATGAGAGCTAGTACAGTAGAAACAACATTTTTAGTTTTCACCTTAGCTTCTTACCTGCTAATCTTAGCAGCTCCATTCTTTATCGGAAGAAAGCTAAGAAAAAACAATTTCTTTCTTTTGTTTACTCTTTCAGTCATACTGACTTTTTGTATTTCGACCCTTTCTGTTTACTGGTCTGAAGATTTATCTGATAAAATCATCTATAAAATATATAAGTTCAATCCATATGGAATGGAAGAATCTGAACGCTGGCCTCAAGAAATTGATATAGTTGACAGAAATACAATTGAGCGTATATACGATGGGAGTTTCGGTATTGGTTGGCCCTTAAAACTAATAATGTCCTACGTGATATACTTAATACCATATAATTTGATTATATGCGGAATAATATATGCGTTGAACAGAAAAAAAGCACCTTACAACGCCTAAAGCAGCATAGTTACGCCAGCAAACTGTATCTATCATTTTTGTATTTTCGAATCTAAAAAAATCGTTCGTTTTGAAATGACCGGCATCCTTTACGCTTTTTAGTCAAGAGCGGCATCCCTTTCTATAAAGACTTACTTTTTGTATATTGCTTAGTATACTTAGTTAACCTCAGAATGAAAGCGATAAAAGCAACTTACGATGGCACCCAGTTTCAGTTTGATAATTCTGTAATTATTCCGCCTAATAGCCGGGCGATTATTATTGTTATAAATTAAAAAGATGATTGGTACGCCTTAGCGAGTAGCAATCTGAATCGGGCCTACGGAGACAATGAGCTCGAATACAGCTTGTCTCAAATTAAAGAACCCAACGAAAGTTATGAGGGAGGGTGATATTGTTCTGGCCAGTTTGCAACAGGCCGATTGGCAGCGAAAGCAACGCCCTGTCCTTCTCCTAAAACAAATGCCCCCTTTTCAAGATTGGTTGGTATGTAATATCAGTTCTCAACTGAGACAAGCAGTACCAGACTTTGATACAGTCGCTCTTGCCAAAATCTACGTTCCATGCCCCGCCTTAAGTTTACCGACCTCATTCTGCACGAAGACGACGACTACCTGATCATCAACAAGCCGTCGTTCGTAGCCACCCTAGACGACCGCAACGACCCGGTCAGCATTCTGTCGATGGCCCGCCAGCACGTGCCCGACGCGCAGGTGGGGCACCGCTTGGATAAGGAAACGTCGGGTGCGCTGGCTATTGCCAAACATCCGGAAGCCTACCGCGAACTGGCTATCCAGTTCGAGAAGCGCCGCGTGAAGAAGACCTACCACGCGGTGAGCGAGGGCATCCACGACTTTCAGGAAGTAACGGTCGATCTGCCCATCCACGCCACCAGCAAGGGGGTGGTGCGCATCAGTCGCCGCGAGGGCAAGTCGGCCCAGACGCTGGTGCAGACCCTAGCGGTGTACCAACGCCACACCTTGGTGAAGTGCCAGCCCATCACCGGGCGGATGCACCAAATTCGCGTGCACCTCACCAGCTTAGGCGCGCCCATCGTAAGCGATGAGCAGTACGGCGGCCACTGGTTTTACCTGTCGAGCGTTAAGCGCAATTACCAACTTAAGAAAGACACCGAAGAGCAACCGCTCATCAAACGGGTGGCGCTGCACGCCTCGGCCCTGGGCTTCACGGGGATGGACGGCCAGCCGCTGGAGGTAACGGCCCCCTACCCCAAAGACTTCGCGGTGCTGCTGAAGCAATTAGATAAGAATCGCTGATAGTTCGATTGTTCTATGAGTCGATTGCTAAAAAGAGCGTTCACGTATCAACCCCCGCAACAGAACAATCGAACCGTTAAACAATCGAACAATTCTCTTCCCTTGTATTTCAAATAAACATCTTGTACTTTTGTGTTCCTTTTTCGGAAGGCAGTTTTAAACAAGTAATAAAGAGCGTGGATACACTAAGTTATAAGACCATTTCGGCCAACGCCGCCACCGTTGAAAAAAAGTGGTACGTGGTAGACGCCGGCAAGGCTCCCCTCGGGCGCCTGTGCAGCGACATTGCTTCGGTACTGCGCGGCAAGCACAAGCCGAGTTTCACCCCGCACGTAGACTGTGGCGATAATGTCATCGTGGTGAATGCCGACCAATTGGTGCTTACCGGCAAAAAGATGGATGACAAGGTATACATCCGCCATACCGGCTATCCGGGTGGTCAGCGGTTTTCTACTCCCCGGCAGGAGATGGCCAAAGACTCGGCCCGCGTGATCGAGAAAGCCGTGCGCGGCATGTTGCCCAAGAACAAACTCGGCCGAAAGATATTTAAGAACCTTCACATCTACGCCGGTGCCGAGCATCCGCACGATGCGCAGCAGCCTAAAACCCTAGAACTAAAGTAATATGGACGTAACTAACACGATCGGAAGGCGCAAAACCTCCGTGGCCCGCCTCTACATGCAGCCCGGCAACGGTACGATCACCGTGAACAAAAAGCCGCTGGACACCTATTTTCCCACTGAAATTCTGCAAACCATCGTGAAGCAACCCCTCACCATGGTAGAGGAGGTAGGCAACTACGACCTGAAGGTGAACGTAGACGGCGGTGGCTTTAAGGGACAAGCCGAAGCCATTCGTCTGGCGGTGTCCCGCGCCCTGGTTACCATCAACGCCGAGTATCGTCCGCCCCTCAAGAAGGAGGGCTTTCTAACCCGTGACCCGCGCATGGTAGAACGTAAGAAGTACGGCCGCCGCAAAGCCCGTCGGGCCTTCCAGTTCAGCAAGCGCTAAAATATGCATTTTCGCAACCCCCACTATGGATAAATTAGAGTACAAAGACTTACTAAACGCCGGTGTTCACTTTGGGCACCTCACCCGAAAATGGAATCCGAAGATCGCTCCCTACGTGTTTATGGAGCGCAACGGTATCCATATCATCGATCTGAACAAAACGCTGGTGGAGCTAGACAATGCCGCCGAAGCCGTGAAGAACGTTGTACGCTCGGGACGCAAGATTATGTTCGTGGCCACCAAGAAGCAGGCCCAGGAAGTGGTATCCGAAGAGGCCAAGCGGCTGCGGATGCCCTACGTTACCGACCGCTGGCTAGGCGGAATGCTCACTAACTTCGCTACCATCCGCAAGTCGCTGCGCAAGTTGTCTTCTATCGACAAGATGATGAAGGAAGACGAGTATAAGAACCTTGCCAAGCGAGAGCGACTGATGATGAGCCGCGAGAAAGAAAAGCTCGAGAAGGTACTGGGCGGTATCGCCGACCTTACCCGCTTGCCCTCAGCCCTGTTTGTGGTGGATATTAAGCGGGAGCACATCGCCATCAAAGAAGCCGCGAAGCTTAACATCCCGGTAATCGGCATGGTAGATACCAACTCCGACCCTACCAGCATTCAGTTTCCCATTCCCGGCAACGACGATGCTTTCAAATCTATCTCACTGATCGTGAAGTACATCGGCCAGGCCGCTGAGGAGGGGCTGATTGAGCGACGTGAGCAAAAAGAAGAAGCAAAGCTGAAGGAGGAAGAAGAAAGCAAGAAGGCCGCCGACGAAAAAGAAGCGTCAGAAGCGAAGGCGGCTGCGGAGGACAAGGCTGCCAAGGAGACTGCCGCGGCACCCAAAGAATCTGCTCCAGAATCGTAGTTTAGCAGCGCCTCGCGCTTCTTGAAACCATCCGGAACATCGGTCGTTCTGTCTTCGTAAAGGCACGCGTCGGTGTTCTTTTTTATTCACCAACCCTAGAAACCGAAATTAATCCAGTTATGGCAATTACCGCAAAAGACGTTAACAAACTTCGCCAGATGACCGGCGCCGGCATGATGGACTGTAAAAAGGCCCTCACCGAAGCCGACGGCGATTTCGACAAGGCCGTAGAAATCCTTCGAAAAAAAGGACAAAAGGTGTCCGCGTCCCGTTCCGACCGCGAAACCAGTGAGGGCGTGGTCTTTATCAAAGAGGGCGACAACCACCAGGAGGCGATGCTTATCTCGCTTAACTGCGAAACCGACTTCGTGGCTAAGAACGATGACTTCTTGCAAGCCGGTGAAGATATTCTGGCGGTGGCCTACGCGCAGCGTCCCGACTCCATAGAGGCCCTCAAGCAACTCAAGGTAGGCGACCTGACCGTAGAAGAAAAACTATTGGAGCTGGTGGGTAAGATTGGCGAGAAGATAGAAATTGGCTCGTACGAAATACTGAAGGGCGAGACGGTGGTTTCGTACCTCCACGCCAACAAAAAGTTGGGAGTGCTGGTGGCATTAGCCAATACCAACGGCCAGGGCGAGGAAGCGGGCAAAGACGTAGCCATGCAGATCGCCGCGATGAACCCCGCCGCCCTCAATGAAGACCAGGTGGATCAGGCTACCATCGACCAGGAGCTCCGCATTGGCCGCGAGCAAGCCGAAGCCGAAGGCAAGCCCGAAAATATATTGGACAAGATCGCTCAGGGCCGTCTCAAGAAGTTCTTCAAGGAGAATACCCTAGAGAACCAAGCCTTCGTAAAGGACAGCAGCATGACGGTAAGTAAGTACCTAGACAGCGTGAACAAGGGCATGAAAGTAACCGAGTTCAAGCGTGTGTCAGTAGGAGGATAACAACGTATCTTCATTATCAAACCGAAGCCTGATCGTAGATTGGGCTTTTTTAGTCGATAGTCAATAGTCCACAGTCGACAGTCGATAGTCGACAGTCGACAGTTCATAGCCAACAACACAAGTAGCTATGGTCTATAGACTGTCGACTTAACCAGCAGCACAAGTAGCTATGGACTGTCGACCATGGACCATCGACTTATTTTCAGCTTTCGAGGTGGATTATTGATTAATTTTTATATTTACCCTCCGCACGACAGGGAGCAAGTCCCCTTTGAGGTTTAGCTTCCGTATTGTCCAATGCCCTTATCAACCTAACACCCAGCCCCATGAAATTCGTTGTCTCCTCCTCCGCCCTTCTCAAGCAGCTATCGGCTATCAACGGGGTCATTACCTCCAATCCGGTGGTGCCGATTCTAGAAAATTTTTTGTGTGACATTCAGAACGGCGTACTCAAGGTAACTGCCTCTGATCTACAGACCACCGTGATGACCGAATTGGAGGTGGATACGCAGGACAAGGGAAGCATTGCGGTGCCTGCCCGGATCTTGATCGACACGCTGAAGAACCTGCCCGAGCAGCCCGTCACCTTCACCGTAGATGCATCTACCTATACCGTGGAGATTCAGTCAGAGAACGGCCGCTACCGGCTGTCGGGTGAGAATGCTACCGACTTCCCCAAGGTGCCGATGGTGGAAGACGGGCACGAGGTGGAGATGCCCTCCGACGTGCTGGCCAATGCGGTGAGCAACACCATCTTCGCCACCAGCACCGACGAGTTGCGCCCCGCCATGACGGGCGTGTACGTGAACCTGAACGGGGCCGACAGCACCTTCGTAGCGACCGACGGGCACCGCCTGATCCGCTACCGCCGCGACGACATCGGCTCCGGCTCCAAATCGCCCATCATCATTCCGCGCAAGGCACTCACGCTGCTGCGCTCGGTGCTTCCGGCCGAAAACGTGTCGGTGAGCGTGAAGTTTAACGCTTCCAACGCCTTCTTTAAGTTTGCGGGCGCCTCGGGGGGTAACATCCAGATGGTGTGCCGCCTGATCGATGAGCGCTACCCCGACTACGAAAACGTGATTCCGAGCGACAACAACAACACCATGACGGTGAACCGCGCCGTACTGCTTAGCTCGCTTAAGCGGATCGCTATTTACGCCAACAAAACCACCCACCAGGTGCGCCTCAAGGTAGCCGAAAATCAACTCCACATCTCGGCCGAAGACATCGACTTTTCAAATGAGGCCAACGAAACGGTAGCCTGCGAGCATACGAGCGAAGAGATTGAGATTGGTTTCAACGCTCGCTTCCTAATCGAGATGCTCAGCAACCTAGATACTAAGGACGTGGTGTTCAGATTTTCGCAGCCCAACCGGGCGGGCCTCATTGAGCCGAGCGAAAAAGAAGACCACGAAGACGTACTTATGCTAGTGATGCCCGTGATGCTGAACAACTACGTGTAGTCAGCTTAAAATGAAGGTAAGGCGCCACTCCTAACAATCACAACGTCTATCGGGCGCGTTTGCAACGCGTTCGGTTACGTATCCTCTCTAAGCTGTTCCTGGTCGTAGGGTAGCGAAGCATCCTACGCCCTCTCGGTTCGTTAATTGGCTGTTCAACATACTTGACTGATTTGACTAGTAATGGTTTTCAGACTTGGCTTCTCAAGTACACCCCACTCGGTGTTTCGCTCTTTCTGTTTGTTGCTGGATTACATGCGCAACTCATGGAAGGAACTCTTTATAAAACAGCAGTCTTAGTCGGTTTGGGGTGTTGTGTTTTGGGGCTTTGGTTGGTATACCGCCGAAATGTCGTAAAAGTTAGACTGGGCGGTCAGCAAATTACCATCATCAAGGGGACAGCAGAAGAGTCAATTAACTGGTTGTACGTACAGCGTATAAGTCCGCTAATGGCATTCGACTTTCCGGTATACGTGCTGAAGATACAGGACCGCCCTGGCTACTATCTTTTTACCACGCAACCGTACTTTGCCAATTCCGCTTTTGGGGATTGGTGGGACATGTCCGCTATGGGTACGTACATTAAGCGCAAAAAGAAAGAGTTAGAGATTTAAGTGCTTTTTAATCTAGCTTAGCCGTTGTTCGTGATCAACGAACTCCCCGGCGGCGAACTGCATGAAGTCTCCCATTTCCTGCTGAAAGTCGTTGAACTCTTTTTGAAAGCCATCTAATCCGTCGCGCATAAAAGATAGCTTGGCGTCCATTGTGTTCATGCGGCGCTCTATCTTTTGACGGAACTCTTCAAACTTATTGTGATCCATTGATTCTGAGTGAGTGAAAAAAATGGGCACCCAGATTTGCAAAAGAAGACCTGGGTGCCTCAATAGCTCTCATCTAGCAGAGGATACTAGTACCGATAATAATCTGGCTTGAACGGCCCTTTTACTTCTACAC
>JBASAY010000078.1:0-22763 GCA_049650865.1 Tunicatimonas sp. | reverse complement strand
ACGCTTTCCACCTGTTCTGCGTTGCTTTCGGCGCCCGATGCCTCAGCATCGCGCTTCTCAAGCGCCTTAATCAGACGAAAACCGTCCTCAAAATCTCTCGTTAATCTATATGTCAACACGCCCTAGGTTCTGAATTAGCGTAATTCAGAACCTAGAACCCCAAACTTTTATCACAATAGTTTGGCGTCTAATGAGATCTCAACCCCCGCCAGTGCTTTAGACACCGGGCAGTTTTCTTTAGCCTGCTTGGCTTGCTGTTGGAAGTCTTCCTCATCGATGCCCGGAACGTCCGCTTCGGTTACCAAGTCAATTTTGTTGATGGTAAAGCCCTCGCCCTCTTTCACGAGGTGGACGTGGGCCTGCGTGCTTACGCGCTCGGGTGCGTGACCGGCCTGCTCCAGCGCCACCGACAGCGCCATGCTGTAGCAACCGGCGTGCGCGGCCCCAATTAGTTCTTCCGGATTGGTGCCCGAACCGTCTTCAAAGCGGGACTTAAAACTGTAGTTTCCTTCAAAGGCGCCGCTGCCGAGCGACACCGTACCTTTTCCTTGTTGTAAGCCGCCTTCCCAAACGGCGTGAGCTTTACGAGTAGCCATAGCTGATAATAAGTTTGTGGTTAGAAATAGACGCTGGCTACTGGACAACCTTTCGCTTATTCAGGTACTAGCCACTGGGCACTAGTTACTAGCATCCAGTTTTAGCCGTGCAGAAAGTTATCCAGCACCCATCCACCAAACATTCCTCCGGACGCTAGGTTTTCAGAAAAATGAGATTTTATGTCAACCGAATCTATTGCTATTTTTTGGTTCCGCCGCGACCTGCGCTTTGAGGACAACGTCGGGTTATACCATGCTTTACAGGGTGAGCTGCCCGTGCTGCCGTTGTTTATCTTTGATGCCAAAATTCTGGAAGACCTGGAAGTGAAGCACGACGCCCGCGTGATGTTCTTGCACGATACGCTAACGGCCATGCACCAGCGCCTGGAAGAGAAAGGCTCATCTTTGCTGGTTAAACACGGCGTGCCGCTGGAGATGTGGAAGGAGATACTAAGTGCCTACAAGGTGGGAGCGGTGTATACCAATCACGACTACGAGCCCTACGCCAAGGAGCGTGACGACGCCGTCCGCAAGCTGCTTGAGGAAAACGATATTCCGTTCAACACCTACAAGGATCAGGTGATCTTTGAGAAGGACGAGATTATGACCAAGTCGGGCGGCTTTTATAAGGTGTTCACTCCCTACAAAAGGGCGTGGTTAGACAAACTGGAAGATAGTATGCTGGAGTCGTACAGCTCGGCGCTGCGCTTCGACAACTGGCATTCAACCAAGCCCCTGGCGATGCCATCGCTGCAAAAGCTAGGCTTCGAGCGGGCTGATATTGAGATCCCCCCCAACCACATCGACGAGGACGTGATCGACCACTACCAGAAGAAGCGCGACTA
Organism: Tunicatimonas sp.; assembly: GCA_049650865.1. Taxonomy (GTDB): domain Bacteria; phylum Bacteroidota; class Bacteroidia; order Cytophagales; family Cyclobacteriaceae; genus Tunicatimonas. The sequence goes on along the minus strand of JBASAY010000078.1, from coordinate 21,322 downwards.
TCCGGCGCAAGACGGCACGACTCGCTTGGGTGTGCACCTACGGCATGGTACGCTCAGTATCCGTAAACTGGCGCGAGCAGCCCGTGAAATCAATGCTACCTACCTCAGCGAACTCATTTGGCGCGAATTTTATATGCAGGTACTCTACCATGCTCCCCAGGTAGTAGACACGGCCTTCAAACCAAAATATGATAACATTCCCTGGCGCAACGACGAAGATGACTTTCAGCGCTGGTGCGAAGGACGTACCGGTTACCCCATTGTGGACGCGGGCATGCGCGAACTCAACAAAAACGGCTATATGCACAACCGGGTGCGCATGATCACCGCTAGCTTTCTGACCAAACACCTGCTCATCGACTGGCGCTGGGGCGAAGCCTACTTTGGCCAGAAGCTGCTCGACTACGAATTGGCCAACAACAACGGCGGCTGGCAGTGGGCAGCAGGCAGTGGGGTAGACGCCCAGCCCTACTTCCGGATTTTTAATCCCTACTCCCAGGCCAAAAAGTTTGACAAAGCTGACAAGTACATTCGTAAGTGGGTACCCGAATACGGCACCGACGACTATCCCGAACCAATGGTGGACCACCAGGAGGCCCGGGAGCGCGCTATTCGCACGTTTAAGGAAGCGCTCAACAATAGCTGAACAGAATCACCCGCGCAGGGTTTAGCCCAGTAAAGTAGTTATGAAAGATAAAATCTGTTTGATCACCGGGGCCAACTCCGGTATCGGAAAAGTAACCGCCCGTGAGCTCGCTACGCAGGGGGCGCACATCATTATGCTGTGCCGTAATGAGGACAAGGCTCAGCGCGCGCGCCAAGAAATCGTGCAGGCGAGCGGAAACGAACACGTGGATATTGTGTTGGCTGATCTGGCTTCTACTGAACAGATCAGGCAGGCTGCCGCCCATATTCAGGAGGAATACCCCAAGATCGACGTGCTTATCAATAACGCGGGCCTCATGCTAGGCAAGCAGCGCGAGCTTACCGAAGATGGCTTCGAGATGACCTTGGGGGTCAACCACCTGGCGCCTTTTCTGCTTACGCACCTGCTGCTCGATCAGGTGATGGCCAGCGGCCGGGGCAACATCATCAACGTGGCCTCAGAGGCGCACCGCTTTTCGTCTATTTCGTTTAAAAACCTGCAATATAACCACGGCGGCTACGCCGGGTGGAAGGCCTACTGCCAGTCGAAGCTGTGCAACATCCTGTTTACCCGCGAGCTGAGTCGGCGGCTGGAGGGGAGTTGCGTGGTGACCAACTCGCTGCATCCGGGGGGAGTGGCCACCAACTTCGGCAAGGGCGTCTCTGGAGTGGGCGGCGTGCTGATGCGCATGGTGCGCCCATTTATGATTAGCGACGAAAAGGGCGCTGAAACTAGCATCTACCTAGCCACCAGCGGCGAGGGGTACACCGTAAGCGGTAAGTACTTTAGCAGCAAGAAAGCCACCGAACCCAGCAAGGCCGCCAGCAGCGACTACAACGCCAAGCGGCTGTGGGAGACCAGTGAAGAGTTGCTCGACATCACGTTTGCACCGCAGGAGGTGAGTTCATAGCGTGCCCGCAAAGGGAGATATGCTACCCATCCACCGCCTGGAAGAAGTGACCACCCAGGGCTCCGCCTGAAGCATTCGTATTATCCCGAGATAGCGGCATTAGTTGATAGACTAGCCACTGAGGATCAGCCAGACGCGTCGCGTCAAGTAGACCTTATAGCTGCATCAGTGGCGCTTTGAGCGTTATTTTGTATCTTAACCACCCATCAAACTCTTAGTCATATGGCTGTTACCCTAGAACGTCATCTTATCAATACCGACACCTACCATCGGATGATCGAGACGGGTATTCTCACCGAAGAGGACCAAGTAGAGCTTATTCACGGAGAAATTATTAGCATGAGCCCAGTTGGAAAACTGCACATTGCGGTTGTTGATCGAATCAGTAATTTGATAAAAGAAATAGTTGGTAAACAGGTAATTGTAAGAACACAGAGTCCAATCGTTGTGCCTGATCATAGCGAACCCGAACCAGACATCACTCTGCTAAAGCCTGATCCTGACTTTTACGCTACCCAGGCGGCGCAACCAGAAGACGTACTGCTGGTCATCGAGGTGGCCCACACCACCTGGGGCACCGACTATGAGATCAAGCGTCCGCTGTACGCCTCGGCGGGCATCCCGGAGCTGTGGCTGGTCAACGTCAACAAGCACGAGATAGAAGTGCACCGTACGCCCGCTCCCGGCACCTACAAAAACATTAGCATCCTGCAGTCGGGCGACACAGTAGCGGTACCCGTGCCAGGAGTAAACGCAACGGTGACCGTGGATGATTTACTAGGGCCCGTGCGGAGGCAGCAGTAGGTACGCTGACGGAGGATCAGAGTTGAAAGGAAGACCGAGCGGATGCGCCCCAGTCAGCGATTCAGATTACCGTCTTCCGTAGTTCTTATTCAATCACAAATATTCCGTAACCACCCCGTCATCCACCCCAGTTTCGTAGGCCCGGCAACTGCTCCACACCCAGGCGGTCGGGTCATTAATAAACCCCGCTTCCACAGGATTGTGATGCACGTAGTCCAGTCGTTGCTCGGTCATCGCTACCGTGCTCAGCTCGATAGGATGGTTGTGCTGCTGCCAAAGTTGAAAGTCCGCGTTGCGCTTGTTCTTCTTTCCAGCCCGTTCGCCCATCCATAGTAGCCAACCCCGACGGCTTTCGCTCGGATGGTGGCGAATGGCCCTGCGTAGCTGCACTGCGGTATGGGTCTTCATATCCCGAATAACGTCGGACAGGTTATATCCGTCACGAACGCTGAGGATGAGATGCACATGGCTAGTCATGATACAGTAGGCATGCACGTTGAGTCCTTTGTGTTGAGAGCAGTAGATGAGGCTATCAACGATGATCTGCCGGTATTCGTCGCGGATAAAGACGTCCATCCAGTTGATGACGGTGAAGGTGACGAAGTGGATGGCTTGCTGATCGTAGATGGCATACTTCCGGGCCATGATGATAGAATGGGATTGAGGGAAGATCGAGCGGACGCTCTATTTGGTTATAGGGTCGGAGGACGCTTCGCTACCCTCCGACCAGATAAGGAGTTATATAATGTGTTTATTTAAAAGCGAAGCTATTATTTCACCTCGTTTCATCCGATTTCCTTTATCGTTCGTTCCTCTTTGAATTGTTTCATAATACTGGATCGCTTCACTTGGGGTATTAGGGTTGGGATCTTCAGGATTAAAATTGCTCACAAAATCGTAAAATAGTTTAATTGATGTCTCTAGATCGTCTTTTTTTAACTTATTTTTGTCTTTAAAAAATATTTTATGTAGTTCAACTATAAATGTAAATAGATCGGCCTTATTCCAAATTCTAGCATTAGGCTGAAAATTTAGCGTATCTGTAAAACTAAAAACATACAGTAATTCATCTTCCAGATTATCAGCAAATTCGAATTCGTCGTTGTACTTTTCAAGAAAGGTTTCTAGCTCTGCTTCTCTGTGAAAATAGGTTGATAGTATCGTGGAGATCATCGATAATACAAATCTGATGTCGTTCATTCTACGAACATCCGCCGCACTAAAGATTTTGTTTTTATCAAAGAAAGGTTCTTTTGATATTTTTTCAGCGAATTTTTTTATAGCACCATCATATCTGGCGTTATTGATCTCCATAGGATTTAGAGAGTAGCTAGTTGAGTTAATTCGCAGGAATACCTCTTTTATTTGATCAATCTCCACAGCACCTAAGTCTCTAACTACTACATCATATTCTAAAAATTGCTTCTGGCCATTATCGCCTAAGTCTTTATATGGCTTTATATCTCTTTCAAGTTTAATTATCTTAGACCCAGAAAAATAATGGAAAAGCGTTGTAAGACGTTGCTGACCATCTACAAGAACTTCTTTACCTTCTCCGCTAATCAAATCTACATCACCTGCAGCAATATATATTTCTGGAAATGGTAATCCTTCCAAGACTGTTCTGACAAATGCATTTTTATGCTTGTTTGCCCAAACCAACCTCCTCTGAAAATCTGGCTTGGGAATCAACTTTTCAGTTCGCAAATCTGTAAGCAGCTTTCTAAGCTTAACATTAGTTGCCGTTGTCTTCATTTAAATCTCTTTACATTGGTTAATTGCTTGCATCTGGTACTTTTCTAGGTGGTACCATGATTTATAGAGGCCAGCAGTGAGCTTATATGGGCCAAATTTTCTCGATGAAGTTAGTTCTCTAAAAAACTCCCACCAATCTTTGGCAAGCTCGAATGTGTATGATGGCGGTAATTTATCGGGTCGAATCCAGCCACGAAACAAATATGTAGTAAAATGTTGAAAATTGTTCCACAACCCAATATCATCTGAATAATTCTGTACCTCAATCCAGATTTCATCAAAAAGCGAACTTTCTACAATCGCGATGTCTATATCCGAACTGTCAGAGAAGCATCGATATCTCTTTTTTGGGGGATTCGCCTTTTGATTTTCAGCTATTGAAAAACCTAACTTGCCAGACCCTACAATTATTACCTGGCTTGGGTGTATTGCAAAGTGACCTGCTATCAAGTCTTTCAAGTCAAAATAAAATTCTTCTTTCATTGCAGCAACACTTCCGAAGGTTATGTGCTTTCTAACCATTTGTAGTGAAGATAATCTAGGGAGATCTTCTTTAAAAGAATTTATCCTGGCGTCAACTTCTTCGCTTGTCAAGATCATTCCATACAGTCTTTTAACAATAAAATATTCTTCCTCAAACTGGTCGTAGGGTAGCGCTAGCGTCCTACGACCCCAATCAGCGGATCGCATCCTCCACCAAACAGAGCGTCCGCTCGGTCTTCCCGACAACCACCCATCCCTCTACAACCCAAACAATCCCGGCAACCACAGACTGATCTCCGGCACGTAGGTGATCAGCAGCAGCACGACTACCATTGCCAGGAAGAAGGGAATCAGCGGACGTACTACCGACTGAATCTTTACGTTGGCCACGCTACACCCAATAAACAGTACCGTGCCCACCGGGGGCGTGCACAAGCCCACGCACAAGTTGGCAATCAGAATGATACCGAAGTGCACCGGGTCCACGCCCAGCTGACTGGTAACCACCGGTAAGAAGATTGGGGTGAAGATGAGCACCGCTGGGGTCATGTCCATAAACACTCCCACGAACAGCAGCACCATATTGATCAGCAGTAGGATGACAATCGGGTTATCGGACAGTGATAGCAGTCCGGCGCTTACGCTCTGCGGGATTTCCTGGTAGGCCATGATCCACGACAAACCGATAGACGTGGCTACCAGCAGCAGCACGATGGCGGTGGTCAGCGAGGTTTTGATCATTATTTCGGGCAGGTCGCGCCACGAGATTTCGCCGTACAGGAAGGCCAGCACCAGGCAGTACAGCACCGCCACGCCCGAGGCTTCGGTGGCGGTGAACACCCCGGCGATGATGCCGCCCAGCACAATCACCAGCAGCAGCAGACTCGGCAGCGCGTCCAGAAACTTGCGGAAGCCTTCGCCCAGCGTCACTTTGTCACCCAGGGGATAGTCGTGGCGGTAGGCGTAAGTGCCGGCCACCACGATCAGGGCCAGGCCCATCAGGATGCCCGGTAGGTAACCGGCCACGAACAGCGCGGCAATCGACACGCCCCCGCTGGCCAGCGAATACACGATCAGAATGTTGCTGGGCGGAATCACCAGGCCGGTGGTGGCCGACGAGATATTGACCGCCGCGCTGAAGTTTTCGTCGTAGCCCTCGGCCTTCATGCGGGGATGCATGATGCTGCCAATGGCCGAGGCCGCCGCGCCCGCCGACCCCGAAATGGCCCCAAACAGCATGTTGGCCAGCACGTTTACGATGGCCAGTCCGCCCGGTAGCCGCCCCACCAGCACCTTGGCGAACTCTACCAGCCGGGTGGCGATGCCGCCGTTGTTCATCAGTTGCCCGGCCAGAATAAAGAGCGGAATGGCCAGCAAGGTGAAGCTGTCCAGGCTGGTGGCCATCCGCTGCGCGAAGGTGGCCACGGCGGGCAGGTAGTCGATGGACAACAGCATGGTGAGAATACCCGCCAGTCCGATGCTATAGGCGATGGGCACGCCCAGGACTACCAGGGCCAAAAAGCTCACTACTAAAACGATAATTTCAAAAGACTCCATTAGTCGGCGGGTAGGGGTGGTTCGGTTGGTGAATCAGCGGGGCGGCGAAAGGTGTTATCAAGACTGTAGTAGGCGATGAGCACCCCCGCGATAGGCACAATGAGGTACACGTAGCCCAGCGAGAGCTGCAGTGAAGCGGATAACTGTCCGAACAAGAAACCGGTGTACACCAGCCAGCTTCCTCCTACAATGAGGACCGCCAAGGCAAACACCACCACCAGCCCGGTGACGATTACCTCCAGCCGCCGCTGACTCGCCGGAGATACCCGCGTGGCCAGCAGATCGATGGCCAGGTGCTGCTTCTCGCCGGTAGCGTAGGCCGAACCGAGCAGTCCTAGCCAGATGAGCAGAAAGCTGGCCAGTTCGTCGGTGAAACTTAGCGGGGCATTAAATAGATAGCGGCTGAACACTTGCAGCAGTACGTCGATCACAATGGCCGACATCAGGACGACGAGCAGAAAACGGACGGCGCGGTCGACCGCGTTGCGTAAGGCCATATTACTCGAGGGCTTGGATGCGCCGGATCAGTTCATCCAGCTGGGGTTGGGCACGGTAGTCCGCGTAGATCCCCTGCACGTCGGCGGCGAAGGGGTCTTTCTCCGGGTAGTTGATCTGCACTCCGGCGGCCTTCAGAGCGTTCATAGCTTCTTCTTCCGACTCGCGCCATAGTTCGTGCTGCCGCACCACCGAAGCGTCGGCGGCCTCCTGCACCCAGGCGCGCTCCTGCTCGGTGAGGGCATCCCACACCGGCTTGCCGATCAGCAGCACGTCGGGCACCTGGGTGTGCTCGTCGATAGAATAATATTTGCACACTTCGTAGTGGCCCGACAGATACAGGCTGGGCGGGTTATTTTCGGCCGCATCCACCACGCCGCTCTGCAGGGCGGTGTAAATTTCTCCGAAGGGGATAGGAGTAGGCGTGCCGCCCATCGCTCGCACCATATTAATGGCGGTGTTGCTTTTCATCACCCGCACCTTCATGCCCGCCAGGTCGGAGGGCGTGGTAATGGGTTTTTCTTTGGCGTAGAAGCTGCGCGACCCGGCGTCGTAGAAGCCCAGTCCGCGCAACCATACCTCCTCGCCCGACAGCAGAATGTCGCGCCCCACCTCGCCGTCGAACACCCGAAAGGCGTGCGCCTTGGCGCGAAACAGGTAGGGAAGGCCCAGCACCTGATACTCTTCGGCGAAGCTTTCCATCACCGCGGCCGACACCTTGGTGATGGCCACGCTGCCCAGTTGCAGCAGCTCGACCGTTTCGCGCTCCGCTCCCAGTTGGGCGCTGGGGTAAATCTTGACAGTAAGCTGTCCGCCCGACTTCTGTGTCAACACTTCGCCCAGATAGATCATCGCTTTATGTACCGAGTGGTCGGACGAAAGGCCGTGGGCCACTCGGAGCACCTTTTGTTCGTTGGCGGTATGGCACGAAGCAAACAGCAGCGGAAGCAACCCCATGATGCACAGGGACCGGGTGAAGTTTTTCATAAGGCTAAGTTGAGGCGCTAGTATAACGAATAATTCGCAAAGTAGCGCGCTGGATATCCGGCGGCTAGCGGCTCATCGCGTACCCCTGCGTGGTAACATAATACTTGGTGAGCATATTGCGAAGCTCCCACTCCGGTAGTTCTCCGTCTACTAGGTACTGGAGGTAGCGCTCCATCACCTGAGCGAAGTGCGCTTCGTGGCCCAGTCGGAAGCGGTCGGGGATCACAACCTCCCAGCCATTGGCGGCGGGACGGGTCGCCAGTCCGGGATACTGCTCGCTGAGGTGCTTTAAGGCTGCCTCTAACGCGATTTCCAGTTCCTCGCGGGCGGTGCCAACCGTTGGCTCCACGTACAAAGTGGTTTGGTAATCCTGTTCGGCATCCTGCCGGATCACCAGGTTAGCCTTGCTGCCCCGCATGATGGAGTAGTGCGTGTCACCGGAATGCCGACCAGCCGCCCCTTCGGGAGCTTGGAAGTTCCACACCACCGAGGCTTTGCCGTGCACCCCGCGCACCGTGAAGTTGATCTCGCCGTTGGCGTACACGCTAAGCATATCGTCTTGCACATCCTTTTGCAGATAGTCCGGAAACTCATCCAGGCCAGTTACCTGCTCAAACTGCGCCTGGTCCAGTTCGGTCGCCCAGCGGCGGGCCGCTACCACTTCCACCTCGGTAGTGTCGATGGGCTGGTTAGGAAACGTCTCCCACAGAATAAGGTCAACTAAATGAGTCGACACGTCCACAACGCCCTCGCCCTGCTGGGCCACGTCGAAGAACCAGGCCGGGCGCACCAGCGGGTTGCCCGACACGTACTTGAAGAAGTGGTGTACGCTTTCTTTGGAGATCGCCGGTTCGTCTACCGTCCCCGGCACAAGTTCGCCAAACACGGCGGGTTGTTGCGACAGGGCGCGTTGCAGCGCGGTGGTGATTTCGTAGCGCTCAGTCATAATGTCGTACAGCAGCACATCGTTTTCTTGGGCCGCCCGAAAGGCGTCTTCCAGCAGCGCGTATTCGGAAGGCTCGATCACCATCGGTTTGTCAGCCAGCACGTTGAGGCCCGCCTCGAGCGAGGCGTGGATGTACTCGGTCTTTTTGGCATTGTTGCCCGACAGCACCACCACGTTGCCGGGTTTATCAGCAATCATCTGATCGAAAAAATCAGTGCCGGTGCGTATTTTTTCCGTCCAGCGGGTAGGGTCTTCGGTGCGGGTGTTGTACTGCTCGATGCGTTGCAGATGCTGTTGCAAGTCGTCGCCGGGGGGCGCGTACACGTGCACCACCGAATCGACCGACGGGTACATATTTTTCTGCACCAGGGCAGCGTGAAAGTGACCGGGATCGAGTGTGATCATTTTCACCTCGCCCGCCGCGCCGGTGAAGGAGGAAGTAGACATGGGTTCAGGGGTGGCTTGGGAAGTGTCGGGGCTGCTACAGGCGACAAGCAGCAGCGCTAACAGTGAGGCTTTGAGGATTGATTGCATAGGTTGGTAGCCGCAATATAGGAGAGTTTAGGAGACTCAGAAAACGCGATAGGCCTACACCACCTCCGACAGCGCCAACCACCGGTCGGTTTTCTGGTCTAGCTCGTCGTTGATTTTTTGTAGCGCCGCGGCGGTTTCGGCCAGCGCCGTGTGGTCAGCCTCAGACGTTGCCAGTTCGTTCATCCGTTGTTCTAGCGCTTCCTTGTCTCTTTCCAGTCGGGCGATTTCTTTTTCCAGCTGTTCGTACTCCCGCTTTTCCTTGTACGATGCTTTGGCCGGTTGACCGGCGGATACTTCCTTTGGGGAAGCAGGAGTTGCTTTGGGAGCCGACAGCTTTTGCTTTGGGGCAGAGGTGGCGGGAGCCGATGCCCGAAAATCAGTATAGTTGCCCGGAAAGTCGGTGATCTGCGGGCTGTCGCGGTCAAAAACGAACAGGTGCTCTACCAGCCGGTCCATAAAGTAGCGGTCGTGCGACACGATCACCAGGCAACCGGCAAACTGCAGCAGAAAGTCTTCCAGGATATTGAGCGTGATCAGGTCCAGGTCGTTGGTGGGCTCATCCAGAATGAGGAAGTTGGGATTGCGAATGAGCACCTGCAGCAGTTGCAGACGGCGTTTTTCTCCGCCGCTCAGGTTTTTCACCCGGTGGTAGTGCATGTCGGGCGGAAACTGAAAGTGCTGCAGAAACTGCCCGGCCGAAATAAACTGCCCTGGAGCCATCTCCACCACCTCGGCGATCTCCTTCACCACGTCAATCACGCGTTGCTGGTCGTCGAAACTGATCTCTTGCTGGGTGTAGTAGCCAAACTCGGTGGTCGACCCCGCTTCAATGCTCCCGCGATCGGCCTCCTTGCGGCCGGTGAGCATATCCACGAAGGTGGTCTTGCCCGAACCGTTCGCCCCGATGATGCCCACCCGGTCTTGTTTACGGAAGGTGTACGAGAAGTCGTCGATGATAACCTGCCCGTCGTAGGCTTTGCTCAGGCCCTCAATCTCCAGCACCTTCTTGCCCTGCCGCCGCCCCTGAATGCTCAGCTCCATGGTAGACTGCCCGGTCGACTGCTGGGCTTTCTCCTCCAGCGAGTCGAAGGCTTCTACGCGGTACTTGGCCTTGGTGCCCCGCGCCTTGGGCTGCCGCCGCATCCACTCCAGCTCCTTACGAAACAGGTTCTGCGCTTTGCCAATCTCGGTTTGTTCCTGAGCAATTCGCTCGGTTTTCTTCTCCAGAAAGTAGGCGTAGTTGCCCGCGTAGCGGTGCGCCTGCCCGCCGTCGAGCTCCAGAATTTCGTTGGTCACGCGCTCCAGAAAGTAGCGGTCGTGGGTTACCAGTAGCAGCGCCATGTTCTGGGCCGACAAGTAGTTCTCGATCCACTCGATGGTGGCCAGGTCCAGGTGGTTAGTGGGCTCGTCGAGCAGCAGCAGGTCGGGCTTTTCGATCAGGGCTTTGGCCAGCGCCACCCGCTTGCGTTGTCCGCCCGACAGTTGCGCGGTGGGCTGGTCCAGATCGTAGATGCCCAGCTGCCCCAGAATTTGCTCGATCTGACTGTCGTAGTCCCAGGCGTTCTGACTGTCGATCTGCCCAATTACATCCGCCAGGCGGTCAGAGGTAGGGTCGTGGTTGAGCAGGTGGTGATAGTCTTGCAGCAGCGCCAGCGTAGGGTCGTCGCTGCGGTAGACGAACGAAGCCACCGTGTCGTTTTCCTCGAACAGCGGTTGCTGCTCGGCGAAGGCTACGCGCACGCCGTTGGTAATGGCCACCCGACCGCTGTCGGGCACCTCGCGCCCGCCGATAATCTTCATCAGGGTAGACTTTCCGGAGCCGTTGATTCCCACCAACGCAATCTTCTGTCCCTGCTCAATACCGAACGAGATCTGATGAAACAGGTGGTTATCTCGCCCTTCGGCGGTCAGGTAACGTTTAGAGAGCGATTCTACGGAGAGATAGAGCATACGGGCGCTGGAGTGAAAAATCTTAGTAGGTTACGGCACGATTGATCCGGAGCTTACGTTACCGGGGGGACGCAAAGTACGTAAATACGGAACAGCAGTCACAAAAAAAGTGAACCCAAAGGATTCACTTTTTTTACTACTAATACAACAACCTAAAACTACTCAATCATATTTTGGTGAGGGCCGTCTTACAACGCTGCGTCCCTACGTTGGTTTACGTTGACCGTACAAGTTTGTTCAACAAAGTTAAATAATAATTAAACAAAAAGTCAAGTTTATTTGTAAGTTATTGATTATTAGTGGCTTACAAATTGTAATGTTGGCGCTGAGAGGAACGATAATTCATGGTCTGGCACCGCATTTGTTGATCTGTACGAAATAAAATTTCGATTGTATGCCCACCTCATCGCCCAGAATGCGCTACTTTAGTAGAATGAAAAGTGCCCTACAAAAGCTGCTGCTGATCACCGCGGTAGTGGCTATTGGCGGCTGTGCCTCTCAGAAGCCCGGCCGACTTCCCAAGAAAGGGCCAATTCCTTGTCCCGTAAAAGACTGCTAGCCCTATGTCCAAAGATATTACGGTAGCCATCGACGGCTACTCTGGCGTTGGAAAAAGTTCTACTGCCAAGGCGGTGGCCCAGCAGCTGGGCTACACCTACGTCGACTCCGGCGCCATGTACCGGGCGGTGACGCTGCACTTTTTACGCAACAACGTAGACCTTGCCGATCCGGCGGCAGTGCAGCAAGCGCTGGCCGACCTTCAGATTGGCTTCCAACCCCATCCCCAGGGAGTAGGGTACGAAACGCTGCTGAACGGCGAGAACGTAGAGCAGGAGATTCGGGGTATGAAGGTGTCGGGCCACGTGAGTCCGGTGAGTGCCCTGCCGGTGGTGCGCGAGAAGATGGTGGCCCTGCAACAACAGCTGGGCGAAGACCGACGGGTGGTGATGGACGGACGCGACATTGGCACCCGGGTGTTTCCCCAGGCCGAACTGAAAGTGTTTATGACCGCCGACCCGGCGGTGCGCGCCGAACGACGACAAGCCGAACTGCAGGAGAACGGGCAGGCGGTTTCGGTTTCGGAAATCAAGCGCAACCTTCTGCAGCGAGATGAGTTGGATTCGAGTAGGGAAGCATCGCCACTGGTAAAGGCCAGCGATGCGGTAACCTTAGACACCACCTACCTGACCTTTGCGGGGCAGGTGCAGCAGGTGGTTGACTGGGCCCGTGCCATTATTCATTCACCTAAACCTTAGTCTCATGCAAGTGACCATCGACCAAAACTCGGGCTACTGCTTTGGGGTAGAGTTTGCTATCCAGATGGCCGAAGACGAAATGCTCGAGGGCAACACGCTCTACTGCCTGGGCGATATTGTGCACAACGACATGGAGGTGCAGCGCCTGCACGCCAAGGGACTGCGCATCATAGACCGTGATGATTTGGCCGAGCTGCGCGACTGCAAGGTGCTGATTCGGGCCCACGGCGAGCCCCCCGAAACCTACCAGCTGGCCCTGGCCAACAACATTGAACTAGTGGACGCCTCGTGTCCGGTGGTGCTCAAGCTACAAAACCGGGTGAAGAACGCCTACGACCACGTGGAAGACATTGAGGGGCAGATCGTGATCTACGGGCAGCCGGGCCACGCCGAGGTGATCGGGCTTACCGGGCAAACTCGGGGCAACGCGATCATTGTAATGCATGATAAGGATTTGGATAAGATTGACTTTACCCGACCGGTAACGTTATTTAGCCAGACCACCAAGAGTACCCAGGGCTTTTACCGCATTAAGGCGCTGATCGAAGAACGGCTGGCGCAAGCTAATAATGCACTGAACACCGTAGCGTTCAAGGCCAACGACAGCATCTGTCGGCAGGTATCGAACCGCGAACCCCAGCTGCAGCGCTTCGCGCAGGAGCAAGACGTAATTATTTTTGTGAGTAGTAAGAAAAGTTCGAACGGCAAGGCGCTCTACAGTGTGTGCCAGGCCGAAAACGAACGCAGCTACTTCATTGCCAACGAAGACGAACTGCAACCCGACTGGTTTGTTGGCGCCGAGCGCGTGGGCGTGTGCGGAGCGACCTCCACTCCCATGTGGCTGATGGAGCAGGTGGCCAACGGCATCCGCCGCGTAGACGTACCGGTGATGAATGGTTAATGACTAATGCTTAATGATTAATGACTGACGGTTGATAACCAAATCTTCATTACTCATTACTCACTATTCATTCGTCATTACTCATTACACTTAGGTTGTTATTGTATTTTGATTAATTTTGCAGCGTTTTACAGCACTCATAATTCGCATTGATGCCGGATCACATTAAACTCAAACAAGGGTTTACCATTAACTTAGCCGGAAAGCCAGTCCGGCAACTCGCCGAGTCCCCCCTTCCTGATACTTTTGCCCTTAAGCCCATCGATTTTCCGGGACTTATTCGCCCTAAGGTTACCGTAAAGGAAGGCGACACCGTAAAAGCGGGTTCGCCCATCCTCTTCGACAAGAAGATGGCTTCGGTCATGTACTGCGCCCCCGTGAGCGGCGAGGTGGTGGAGATTAAACGCGGCGAGCGTCGCAAACTGCTAGAGATTAAGATTCTGGCCGACAAAACCATCGAGCACGAGCAGTTTAAGGAGTACTCTATCTCGGAGATTCCTTCCCTCAAGAAGGAAGATGCGCAGGAAGTGATGCTGAAGGGGGGAGTGTGGCCGCAGATCATCCAGCGCCCCTACGGCATCGTGGCCAACCCTGAAGACACCCCTAAATCGATCTTCGTTTCCACCTTTGATACCAGCCCGCTGGCTCCCGACTACGACTTTCTGCTCAAGGGGCAGGGCAACTACTTTGAGGCGGGCATCGAGGTGCTTAAGAAGTTTACGACCGGCAAGGTTCACCTGGGGGTAGATGCGGCGGCCGAGGTATCGCCGGTGGTAGGCACGGCCAAGGGCATCGAGGTGCACAAGTTTTCCGGACGCCATCCGGCGGGCAACGTTGGGGTGCACATCCACCACGTAGACCCGATTGGCAAAGGGCAGGTGGTGTGGACGTTAGACCCCTACGGAGTGGTGCAGATCGGACGTCTCTTCTTAGACGGGCGTTACGATGCTTCCAAACTGGTGGCGCTTACCGGCTCAGAGGTAAAGGAACCGCAGTACTACCGCACCTACCAGGGGGCGTGCATTGATAAGTTAGTAGCGGGCACCCTTAAGAACGATCACGTGCGCTACATCTCGGGCAATGTGCTTACGGGTGATAAGATCGCCGCCGATGGATACCTTGGGTTTTACGATCATCAAATCACGGTAATTCCCGAGGGAGATTATTACGAATTTTTGGGCTGGATGAAACCAACCACGAATAAGTTAAGTTTCCATAGAGCGGTAGGTTTGCTCTCGTTTCTGAACCCAAAAAAGGAGTTTGTCCTTGACTCAAATATGCGGGGGGAAGAGCGGGCGTTCGTGCAAACCGGAGTCTATGAGCAGGTGCTACCGATGGATATTCTGCCGGAGTACCTTATTAAAGCTATCATGGCCGAAGACTACGAAGATATGGAAGCGTTGGGCATCTACGAGGTAATTGAAGAAGACCTGGCCCTGTGCGAATTTATCGACGTATCCAAGCACGACTTTCAGCACCTTATCCGCGAGGGAATTAACTTAATCCGAGAACCTTAGTATGCAATTCTTACGAAACATTCTGGATCAACAGCGCCCTATGTTTGAGAAGGGCGGTAAGCTTGAAAAGTTCTACTACGCTTTTGAGGCAGGCGAGACATTTTTGTTCTCCCCCCGCGAAACGTCTCCGGCCAAGGGAACGCATATTCACGACGCGGTTGATCTAAAGCGCTTCATGATTACGGTAGTGCTTGCTCTGGTGCCGGCTCTGCTGTTCGGGATATACAACGTGGGCCACACCCACTTTCTGGCCATTGGCGAACTGGATGCCGTTACCTGGATCGACAAGGTGCTTATTGGGGCACAGGTGGTGCTTCCCATCGTGCTCGTATCTTATGCGACGGGCGGTTTGGTAGAAGTGATATTTTCTATTGTACGTCGCCACCCCATCAACGAGGGCTTCCTGGTTACCGGGATGCTTATTCCGCTGATTATGCCGCCCACCATTCCGCTGTGGCAGGTAGCGCTGGCCACCATCTTTGCGGTGGTGATCGCCAAAGAGGTGTTCGGGGGTACGGGTATGAACGTGCTTAACGTGGCCATGACGGCCCGGGCGTTTCTGTACTTTGCCTACCCCAGCGACATGTCGGGCGACGTGTGGTACTACAAGGGCGGGCAAGAGTACGCTGATGGCTTCTCCGGAGCCACTCCCCTGGGTATTGCGGCCGAAACGGTAGCTGTAGAAGGGGCGCAGCCGGTAGTGGCGGCGCTGGACAGCTTCCAGAACGGACTCTACGAATTTTGGAACCTGTTTATTGGCCTGATTCCCGGATCAATTGGTTCTACGTCATTGCTCATGGTACTGATTGGTGCTCTGATTCTGATCGTAACCGGTGTAGCCAGCTGGAAAATTATCGTCAGTGGCTTTGTTGGAGTGTACGTAATGGGGCTTATTTTTAACATCGCAGGCTATAATGAGTACATGGTTATGCCCGCTTACTACCACTTCGCTATCGGTGGAGTAGCCTTTGGTATTGTATTTATGGCCACCGACCCGGTGTCGGCGGCCCATACCGAGTGGGGTAAATGGATTTACGGCTTCCTGATCGGAGCCATCACGGTGATCATCCGGGTGCTGAACCCGGCTTATCCCGAAGGAATTATGCTGGCGGTGTTGTTCATGAACGTGTTCGCCCCGCTGATTGATTTTTATGTAGTTCAAGCTAACAAAAAAAGGAGGTTACAACGTGCGACAGTCTAATGCTTACGTAATTGGTTTTTCCGCTGTGCTCACCATCATTCTCGGCGGACTGTTATCCTTTGCTTCACTGGGGCTTCGCCCTATTCAGCAGGAACAAGTGGCGCTCGACACCCAGAAGAAGATTCTGGGCGCCGTGATGCAACTTGAACCCACCGACGATGTGCCGGGTATCTATGAGACGCGCATCCAGTCGTTGGTGGTGGACGCCAAAGGCGAAGAGGTAACGGAAATTAAGGAGACACCCGTGGTGGCCGAAGCAGTGAACGTTGGGCAGCAGTTTAAGCTGCCTCCCGAAGCGCGCTTGTACCCTATCTATAAGCTGATGAAAGAAGGTAGCACCGATGAGGTCGACGCTTACATCTTGCCCGTGTACGGCAATGGGCTGTGGAATAACATCTGGGGATACGTAGCCCTAGAGAAGGATCTGGCCACCGTTCGTGGAGTGGTGTTCGACCACGCCGGAGAAACCCCCGGCTTGGGCGCCCGCATCACGAGTGTGGAGGTGCAGGAGCGCTTCCGGGGTAAGAAAATCAAAGATGATTTGGGCGAACTGGTCGCTATCAGTATGGTGAAAGGAGAAACCGGAGAGCCGAGTATCTACGGTGATAACGAAGTTGACGGACTGTCGGGAGCCACCATCACCGCGGTAGGGGTGAACAATATGTTGCGCAACTACCTCTCGTACTATGAGCCTTATTTGGAAAGGGCTACGGGAAAAAACCTTGAGAAGCCGGATAAAAGCAAAAGCATCACCGACGTATAAACCGAATCAATCATCTAATTAACTAGCGTTACCATGAGCGATACCGCCCAAGTTATTGACAAACCCAAAGTAGCTAAGAAGGAGCCTTCGGAAGCACCACTCTCCAAACGGCGTCGGCGCCTGCTATCCGACCCGATGAGCGACGACAACCCGATCACCATTCAGGTGCTGGGGATTTGCTCGGCACTGGCGGTGACTACCCAGCTGGCACCTACCTCCATCATGGCTATTTCGGTGGTATTTGTAATCGTATTCGCCAACCTAATCATCTCGCTAATGCGTAACCTGGTGCCCGGTCGGGTGCGTATCATCGTGCAACTAGCCGTGATCGCCACCCTGGTAACCCTGGTAGACCAAGTGCTGAAAGCGTACTTCTTCGATATCTGGAAGTCGCTGACCGTATTCGTTGGGCTTATCATCACCAACTGCATCGTGATGGGTCGCCTGGAGGCCTTCGCGATGGGCAACAAGCCCTACGACTCTATCTTAGACGGACTAGGGAGTGGCTTCGGCTACGCCTGGATCATCTTGGTGGTGGCCTTCTTTCGCGAATTGCTGGGTTCGGGTGCCCTGTTCGGCTTTAAGGTATTTGAAGCAGTAGGCATCAACTTTCCTAACAACGGCCTGATGGTGACGGCAGTAGGAGCGTTCGTGATCTTAGGACTTTTGATTTGGGTACAGCGCTCGGTGAGCGGCCACGTAGAACGATAAACTAACGCGATAAATCTCTATCTTATGGATATTATCAACATTATTATCAAGGCCATCTTCATTGAGAATATGGTGCTGGCTTTCTTCTTGGGCATGTGTTCCTTTCTGGCCGTCTCTAAGAAGGTGTCTACCGCTACCGGACTGGGCGCTGCGGTAATCTTCGTACTCACCATTACGGTGCCCCTCAACTGGTTACTTCAGGAGTTCGTTCTCAAGGAAGGAGCCCTAGCCTGGGCCGGAAAAGATTTCGCGGGCATCGATCTGAGCTTCCTCCAGTTTATTATGTTTATTGCGGTAATCGCCGCCATGGTACAGTTGGTAGAAATGGTGATCGAGAAGGTGTCGCCCTCACTCTACGGAACGTTGGGTATCTTCCTTCCCCTAATTGCGGTAAACTGCGCGATCTTGGGTTCATCCCTGTTTATGGTGCAGCGCGAGTACACCATGGTGGAGGCTACCGCCTTTGGATTTGGATCGGGTACCGGTTTCTTTTTGGCCATTGTGGCCCTGGCCGCCATCCGCGAGAAGATGAAGTACTCGAACGTGCCGGATGGCCTTAAGGGCTTGGGCATCACCATGCTGATTACCGGCCTGATGGGTATTGCTTTCCTATCGTTTGTTGGGATTTCTATCTAGCAAGCAACCAAACAGTTTAAGATAGTACCAGGGCCCGGCCGCAACGCCGGGCTTTTGCTGTTTAGGGGATTCTTCGTAGCTTTATCCAAACAATGGTGCCATGAAGGATACGGAAATGTTCGGGAAGCATCGCGGCAAACTTGGTGAAGAGACCTCAGAGAAGCGCATCGGCTTTATTCAGGATTCGCAACAGAAACGCTTTGAGGAGCGGTGGGATCAGTTGGTAACCAAGGATATTCAGTAGCAGGAGCTACGCAGTTTCCAGACAGAAATTCACAAGGAACTTCGTACCCAACTGCGGTGGTTGCTACCGCTGCTTTTCGGCCGATTGGGAATTTTGCTGGCGCTACTTATTAAAATTTTTCTGGACGGATAGCCCTACCCACTGGTCCCTTCGCAAGATAGCTCGTCAATCCCGCGACATTCTCAACAATAGCCCTATCTTCGCCCTCGGTGATTGATCTGCACCGATATGAACAAACTCATTACCTACTTCTTTCGCGGATTGCTCTTTGTGGTGCCGGTGGCCGTTACCGTCTACATTATCCTGCTTAGCATCCGCTGGCTAGATAATATCATCGACTTCAAGCTGCCCGGCTTGGGGATGTTTACCATCCTGGCTTCCATCACCGTTGTAGGCTACCTGGCCTCTACGCTGCTCGCTGGCCCCCTGTTTAACCTACTGGAGGAACTACTGCGCAAACTACCGTTCGTTAATATCATCTACTCTTCGCTCAAGGACCTAATCTCAGCGTTCGTAGGCGATAAGAAGAAGTTTGACCAACCGGTGCTGGTTACTCTCAATCCGGAGTTTGTTATTCAGAAGCCTGGTTTCATAACCAAAAAAGACTTAAGTCAGCTAGGTTTGGCCGACCAGGTGGCGGTGTACCTGCCGCACTCTTACAACTTTTCGGGTAACCTATACATCGTGCCTACTCAGTACGTAACCCCCCTGAGCGTTTCGAGCACCGACATCATGAAGTTTATCGTGTCGGGCGGAGTGTCAGGCTTAGAGGATAATGAGTTGCCAAGTTAAGTAAGCAACCTATAAACAATACCAATGAAGCGATACGACGTAGTAGTGGTAGGCTCAGGGCCCAACGGCTTTGCGGCGGGCATCATGGCCCAGCGAGCGGGCCTATCCACCGTAATCCTTGAAGCCGAAGCCAAGGTAGGCGGCGGGGCACGCTCCGAAGAACTCACCCTACCAGGATTTATCCACGACATCGGCTCGGCCATTCACCCCATGACGGTGGCTTCGCCCTACTTTCGCACCCTGCCGCTCCACGAGTTCGGACTGGAGTGGGTGCACCCTGATGCGCCTTTGGCCCATCCGCTCGACGGCGGGCGGGCGATCACCCTGGAGCAGTCGGTAGCCGACACCGCCGCCCAGCTGGGCGTAGACCTGGAGGCTTACGTGCGGCTGATGCAGCCGGTGGTACGCGACTGGAACCGTATCGCTCCGGCCTTTCTGGGGCCCCTGCGCTGGCCCAACGATCCTCTGGCGCTAGCCGGTTTTGGTCTACGGGCGGTGCAGTCGGCCACGGGTCTGGCGCAGCGCACGTTCAAAGAAGCGCCCGCCCGTGCCCTGTTTGCCGGACTGGCGGCTCACTCCATGCTGCCGCTTGAAAACATTGTTTCGGCCGCCGTGGGCATGGTGCTGGGTGGCCTGGGCCACGTGGTGGGCTGGCCCTTCCCCCGGGGTGGGGCCCAGCAGATTACCAACGCCCTGCACCAGTACTTCGTGTCGCTGGGTGGCGAGGTAGTTACCGAGCACCGCGTCACCAGCCTCACCGACCTGCCCCCTGCCCGGGCGACGCTGTTTAATATCACCCCCCGGCAGCTGCTGGATATTGAGGGGCTGACCTTCCCCCTCCTGTACCAGCGGCAGCTGGAGCGCTATCAGCATAACCAGGGCATCTTTAAGGTCGACTGGGCCCTGAGCGACCCCATTCCGTTTACGAATCCGGCCTGTGGCCGGGCCGCTACCATGCACCTGGGTGGCACGATGGAAGAGATTGCCGCCTCGGAGCACGACCTGTGGCACCAGAAGCACTCCGACAATCCCTACGTACTATTGGTGCAGCAAACCGTCTTCGACCCCAGTCGTGCCCCGGAAGGGAAGCACACCGCCTGGGCCTACTGCCACGTGCCGCGTTACTCTACGGTCGACATGACCGAGGTGATTGAGCGGCAGGTAGCGCGCTTCGCGCCCGGTTTTCGGGATACCATCTTGGATAAGCACACCATGAACACCCACCAGGTGCAGCAGTACAACGCCAACTACATCGGGGGCGACATCAACGGCGGGGCGCAGACTCCTACGCAGCAGTTTACCCGCCCGACGCTCAGCCTCACTCCCTATCGCACGCCTCTGGAAGGCGTGTACCTGTGTTCGGCTTCCACTCCACCGGGCGGGGCCGTGCACGGCATGTGCGGCTACCACGCCGCCCGAGTAGCCCTCAAAGATGTGTTTGACATTGAGGTAGCGTCTGTTTCTTAGCATAAGGAAACTACTCCGCTCGGTGCTCTTTCTTCTGCCTTGCTGTTCCAACACGTTGCAACAAGCAGATACCGCGTGGTTTCCTCCCCGCGTGGAGTGCTGAACGACGGTAGAAGGGGGGCATGAAATGAGATGTCATTCAGAAGGAACCTTGCTACATTAGAGGCAAAAGTATTCAGGCCGATACAGCATCGGCCGAGCGCTTTTGCCCCCTTTGCTGTTCTATCTCCGCACGTTGTGACTGGGTCCTTCCAGGATGACAAAAGGGGTAGAATGATAATTAGAAAGTTATTAACTGATGTTACGCATCAAGCCCAAATGATCTGTTAAATTTACGGATAAAAGATACTATCAAGCAAGAGAACCAGTCATGGATAAAGGGATATTAGATTTATACACGGACTACCTTTTGGTTTCCACTGCTCAGACCACAGCTACTGGTATGTCTGATATGTTGGAGGGTAGGCTTAGCCACGACAAGATTACCCGTTTTCTTTCCAAAGATGATTTCACCTCCAAAGACCTCTGGAAACTGGTCAAATCTACCGTACGGGAAATAGAGCAACAGCCAGGGCCGAGCTACCTGATCCTGGATGATACGGTAGAGGCCAAGCCTTATACGGACGAAAGCGAACTGATTTGCTGGCATTTCGACCACACTGTCGGCAAATCAGTCAAGGGGGTCAATCAGTTAAGCTGCCTGCTCTACCGTGCCGGGGTTTCTCTGCCAGTGGGTATGGAGTTGGTTAAAAAAGACAGATGGATTA
>JBASAY010000077.1:0-24553 GCA_049650865.1 Tunicatimonas sp. | reverse complement strand
ATAGGCGGTAGGGAGCAGTAGCGGCGATATCAACCGTCCATTCTACGTAGTCGTTGTTTTTGTTAATATAATCGGCGAAGCCGGTACCGCTAAACCCAGTCTGGTTGGTGGCCACCCGCGGACCGCTGAGAGTAGCATCTTCGGCCTCGTAGCGGGCGAAATTAGGTACCGCCACGAAGGCCACCAAGTAGTTCATGTTAGAACCCACCGCCGGAGGAGCCAGGTTAGCTCCAATGCGTAGCTGGTTCCGGTAGGTGGCGAAGATAGCAGACGGCACCCGCTTGGAATACACTTCGTAAAAGGGCGAACCCGGGTCCGTGGTGCCGATAGTGAGGTCGGTCTTGGTCCAGTCGCTTAGCCAGGCGGGCAGCTGGGTGCTGCGGGGGTCGTAGGCTACGTAGGCGATGGCCGATTCTTTGAGGTACACCGTCATGAAGTTGCCACCGGTGGTCAGCGCTTTGTCGTCGTTGGGCGGTTTAACAAAGGAAGAACCCTGTAAGAACTCGGGTACGTCGGTCAGCGTGTAGGGACGATCGGTGAAGAAGGTTTCCCCTTCGTTCAGCTTGCTTATTTCGTAGGTATTATCACTTTGCACGGCCACCTGCTTGATCAGGTCATCCTCAGCGGGTTTTTCGGGTTCGGTCTTCTGCACGGCGGGCACTTCGGCGCGGATGTACTCCACGTAGAAATCCTCCCCGGCGGTTTGGGTGGCGTTGCCCCAACTCACGCGCCCCAGGGTGGCGTGGGTGGTGTCGATAGCTTCCAGCATCGGCACTTCGGCGAAGCCGTCTTCGTCGCCCAAGTACACTTGGATCAGCCCGTTGTCGTACTTCTCGATGCGGAAGGAGTAAGGCTTGGTCGGATCAAGGGTGAGTACCTGGTCGTCGAGTTCGACGGGATAAAAGTAGTTGCCAGCAATACGGCCCAGCCTAAGAGAGTTGCCAAAATCAGCCCGGTAGTTAAGTACGTAACCAGCATTGCCCAGAGAGTCTTGCTGTCCGAAGATGAGGAAGTAGTCGCGGTAGTAACCCGTAACGAAGTTCGAAGCCTCAGTTTCTATAATATAGGAGGTCGCATCGAAGAAAGGCACGGTGGTAAGCGGCGTGTAGTTGTTGTCAGGGGCGTTGTAGGCCTGCCCGTCCTGAATCACCCAACTGTCTTTGCCATCCCAGAACGGTCCCAGTTCGGCCCGCTCGAAGTCATCGTCGAACAACACCGGCGAGGTAGGAAGCACGCTGGCCGAGATGCTCTCAACAAAGAAATCTTGGGCGGCGGTTTGGGTGCTGATGAGCCAACCCAACTTACCCAGGTTAGGGTAGGTGGTATCAGTGGCTTGCAGCAGGGCGGTATCAGCGTAGGCGGTACCCACCTCGGCGATAAAAACTTTGATGGTACCGTCGTCGGTATGCTCTACCCGCAGCTTGAGCGGGTCTTCGTCGTTGAGGCCAATCTGCAGGGTGGCCAGCACCTCGGGGAAGTAGATATTGCTGGTGCTTTTCACGATCGACAGGTACCCTCCGTAGGCACGATCGTAGCGAATAGCGTAGGTAGAGTCGGGGGTGGACTGCTCGCCGAACGTAAGAAAATACTCCCGCCAGTAGCCGTACTCAAAAGGGTAGGCCATGGTTTCCAGCACGTAGTTGGTTTCGCTAAAGCTTTGGGTGGTGGCCAGTTTACCACCGGGGCCTTCGACAGTATTATAAGCTTTTCCGTTCTGGATGCTCCAACCGGCGAAGGGTTCGGTAGTCCAGTCGGGTCCGAAGGTAGCGCGCTCGAAGTCATCGGAGAAGATCACCTGGGCCGGGGCGACAGGAGCTAGAAAAATAAGAAGCAAGCTTCCGATGATGCTCACCAAACCGGAGAAGAAGGGAGACGGTAGATGCTGGTTCATAGCGAATAAATTAATAAGTATGGTAGTTAATGTAGTAACAACTTTTTAAACAAGTATTCTTACTACTGCTTTATTCGCGAAGAAATTAGCGCACCTTCTGAATAGTAGTGTGCATTCAATCCATAATAGTATTATGAGAAGAGAGGGCCAGGCAGCTACGTTAGGACGCCAAGAAACCACGCCAGAGCAGCAGCACTTAACAGACCGAACACAATCCACCGTAGAGACTCGCGGCGGCGTTCGCGCCGCTGACGCTTCTGAAGTTGGACGCGGTAAGCGGCGAGTACTTCGGGAGGAACCAACGCAGGATCGGGGAGCTTTCCTCGCTCCGCGTAATTTTCCTGCTGCCGCGCAAAACCAGCTCCGCGACTAGTCTGCGAAAGATTGTCGCGGTTCGAGGTGAACCCCTGGCCAGCAAATCCAATGCCTGTCATACTACAGTATTCGTAAATTCAGGACAACAGGTTGTCAATAAGTGTTGGCGTTGCGTCGCAAAATCAATTCATCAGGTGCCAGTCTTCCAGCGTCACGAACTGCGTTTGGTTGTCTTCATCTTTATAGCGCTCAAAAGCCGCCCCGATTACCCGATCAGGATTGTCTCTGATTTGGCGCATCATGGTGATCATATTGGGGTACGGGATGATCTCCAGCGCTTCTTCGTAAGAGAACCACCGAATATCGGTACAGTCGGGCGGCACCCGAAGTTCGCCGCTCACGTAATTAGCTTGGTAGTAGTGCATTAGCGTGAGGTAGGGGGTGCCCTGCCAGCGCTGGGTATAAAGTCCGCACAAACGAGGGTTTTTGATAGTGATGCCCATATGGTCGGCCATCTCATCTAAAAACTTATTGATGGACAATGGCTGATTGTAGCGGTCGCCCGACAGTTCCCAAGCGCCATTCCACTTTACCAGCAACACCTCGCCTTGCTCGTTGGTGACGTACAGTTTCATAAACGAATAGTTGTCGGTTTGGTCCTGAGCTGATAGGGGCGCGGTGGCGAGCGCAAACAGAAAGATAAGAAAGAGCTTCACGAAGTTGGTTTAGCAGGGAACAAGTTTTATCATTGACAAGACACAAGATGGCTAATTCACGCTAACCTTGCAAACCATGCCCTTTAAGCGCCGCCAATTCTTAAAAACTGCCACCGCCCTGGGGGGCATCCTACCCTTTACGGTGGGTCAGGGCTTCTCTTTAATCAATCCGCCGCCCGACGGATCGCCGCCCGACGGATCGCCGCCCGACGGATCGCCGCCCGACGGATCGCCGCCCGACGGATCGCCGCCCGACGGATCGCCGCCCGGCAACCCCCTGGATGCGGTGCTAGCGCAACCTGTGCTCCGGCGCGATCTGTTTCCTGATCCGGTGATCATCGACCGGCTGGAGCTGTTGCGCTACGGTGATAACTTCCTGTGTCGCGTCACCTCCACCGACGGGGCCGAGGGGCTATCGGTAAGCAACAACTACCAAATGGTGTACCTCTACCCCATCTTTACGGGGCGACTGCAGGAGTTTTTTATCGGCCGCGACGCGCGCGATTGGGAGCAATTGCTGGAAGAAGTGTACGTGCACAAGAGCAATTATAAGCTACAGAACCTGGCCCTGTGGGTGCCGCTGGCTACCATCGAGTTTGCCGTGCTGGATATGCTGGGCAAGATCGCGAAGCAACCCATTGGAAAATTAATTGGCAAGATTCGTCAGCCCAAGATTGCGGTGTATCAGGCAAACAACTTTCGAGGTAAGTCGGCGGAGCAGTCGATTGATTTAATTCGAAAGCAGGTGGAAGAAATGCAAGCCAAAGCGCTAAAATTTAAGGTAGGCGGACGCATGAGCAAAAACGCCGACGACCCGCCGGGCCGCTCCGAAAAGCTCATCCCACTGGTGCGCCAAGCCTTCGGCGACGACATGGTGATCTACGCCGACTCGAATGGCTCGTACGATGCTACGGAAGCCATCCGCATCGGTAAGCTGATGGAGGAGTATGCGTATGATTTCTACGAAGAGCCGGTGCCCTTCGACTGGTACGAAGAAACTAAACAGGTGACCCAGGCGCTGAACGTTCCGGTGGCGGGGGGCGAGCAGGAGCCTAGTATGCACACCTTCCGCTGGCTTACCAAAGAAGACGCGCTCGACGTGATGCAGCCAGACATTTTCTACTTCGGAGGCATGGTTCGCTCGATGCGGGTGGCGCGGATGGCGGCGGTGCGGGGCAAAACCTGCACGCCCCATATTTCGGGGTCGGGCCTGGGCTACCTGTACATGATGCACTTTGTGTCGGCGTTGTCCAACGCGGGTCCGTACCATGAGTTCAAGGGTTTTAACAATGAGTTGCCTCTAGAGTGCCCTACTTCGGATTTGACCAGCCACGAAGGAGTGGTGAAGGTGCCCACCGGGCCCGGATTGGGAGTGCGCATCGATCCGGACTACATAGCGAAGCACCGCGTGGTGCGAGGTGATTGATGAGTAACTTGTACTTTATTGAGTGCTATGCGTTTGCATTGTCTGTGGCTAATTTTTTTCCTAATCGTTTCTTCGAACCTGTGGGCCCAATTGCCAGCATCGGTGGCACCAAGCGATCAGATCAGGTATCAAGAACTCAAGGATAGCATTCGCTTGCTAGGAGAGCAGGGCGAGGCCATTGGGGTGTACTACCGATTGGGTCAGTTCTTCAGAGATGATTGTATTTTGCTCGATTCGGCGGCTTGGTACGCGCAACGGTGCTTTGATCTGGCGAGCACCTACGACTCGGTACGGTGGCAGGGACATTGCAAACGCTTGGAGAGTTCGGTGGCGCTTAGACAAGACAATCCGCGACGAGTCAAGGAAGCGGCCCAAGCGGCTATCCGCTACTATACATTGTCAAACGATAGCACAAAGATGGTTAGAGCCAAGATAAACCTGGCCGCCGCCTACCGAAGGTTAGGAGCTCTTGATCGATCGTTGGCCATCAACTTAGAGGCGAACCGCTACTTTGAGAAGCAACGCGACTGGAGCAACCTTACTATATCGCTCAACAACACCGGAATCGTTTACAACAACCTGAACAACCCGAAGAAAGCAGAGGTATACTACCGAAAGGTGTTGACCATCTGCGATAGTACGGGCAACGTAGAAGGGTCACTGCGCAGCTTGCAAAATCTGGGCAACGCGCTCGTCTCTCAAGAGAATTACCAAGGAGCTATTGCCCTTTATCTCCAGGCTATTGAGCGGGCCACCATTTTAGACAATCGCGGGGCGGTTGAGTATGCCTATAACGGACTTGGATACACACATTACTTGATGGGTAATCCCGAACGGGCAATTACCTACGCTGAGCAGTCGATGGGTATTTTTGACCAGGAAGCTTTTCGGGGCATCGACGCCAACAATCTGCACACTATCGGAATGGCTCACTTGGCCCTGGGTAATATCAAGCAGGCTGAAGAGCACCTTCGCCTGGCGCTTAGCATTACCGAAGAAAACGGGTTCACAATTAGTCCAGCCGACTTCCAAAAGGGGCTGTACACCTTATACGCCAAAATTGGTGATCACCAACGGGCGCTTTCGTACCTTGAAGACTACCTGGCAACCCAAGAGAAGATCAATAGCAGCACTATGAACGCCGACGTCAGTGAGGTTGAGGCTGAGTTTTTGGCTCAGGAAAAGGCGCAAGCGCTAGAGGAGGTAGAAGCGCAGCACGTGGCTGATGAAAAACGGTTTAAGAAGACGATCAACTACGTAAGCGCTTCGTTGGTTGCCGTTTCGCTCATCCTGCTGGTTTTCTTTCAGCGGCACAAGATAATTCTTGCTAGAAACCACCAACAATTGTCCGAAAATAAGTTCGCCTCACTACGGGCGCAGATGAATCCGCACTTTATCTTTAACACCATCAACGGGGTGCAGAATCATATTCTTAAGGCTGATAAAATGCGCGCCTACCAGCACCTCAACCGCTTTGCCGACACCCTTCGGTTGATGCTCAGCAACGCAGACCAGCCCTTCGTCAACCTGTCGGTAGAACGCCAGCTGCTGGAGCACTACATCTTGCTGGAACAAGAGCGGTTTGCCAATCGCTTTTGCTACCGGCTTCGGATAGACGACACGCTGCTAGATTACAATCCGCTAATTCCTTCTATGGTACTGCAGCCAGTGGTCGAGAACGCTATTATTCACGGACTGTCCAACAGAGAGGAGCCCGGCACCCTACTAGTAGACATACAATGGCGAGAGAAAATCGTGCTCTGCGTGATTGAGGACGACGGCATTGGTCGGGAAGCGGCACTTCGTAATAAGCAGGCCCGGGTAAATAAACACTTATCAATGGCTAGCAAAAACACCCACGAGCGAATTGCCTTGCTCAGAAAGTTTGGCTACGAGCGTAGCCGCCTTACTATCGAGGATCTCTACGACCCGCACGGAAGTGCCTGCGGAACCCGGGTGGTGGTAGAGCTACCCCTAAAAACCACCACGAATGACTAGATTACGTTCTGTTATTATCGACGACGAACGCGCAGGCATTGAAAACCTGAACCACATTCTGCGGACGGTATGTCCGGAAGTGGAAGTGATCGGGTCGGCTTCAACCCTGACCGAAGCTGAGCGCCTTCTGAGAAACACCGATCCGGAACTGGTCTTCCTGGACGTGCAACTGGGCACCCAAACGGCCTTTCAGTTGCTCGAGCGGCTCGAGGATACTGCCTTTGAAATCATATTTGTGTCGGCCCACGATCATGCCCTCACCGCCATCAAGTTTATGGCGATCGACTATCTGCTGAAGCCGATTGATCTGGAAGCGCTGCGAGAGGCAGTAACCCGGGCAGTCTATAACCAAGGGCACCGCAACTTCTACGATCATGCCCGGGAGCTAATTGCCTCGGTGCGCAACCCGGACGGTGAGCATCACAAGATTGCCGTGCCTACGCAGGATGGCTACGAATTTGTGCTTACCAAAGACATCTTGTACTGCACCGCCAGCGGCAGCTACACCACCCTACAACTGCAAAATAACCGCCAGTTGATGGCTTCTCAGATACTAAAGCACTACGAAGAATTGTTGGGTAGACATAAGTTTATTCGTATCCACAACTCGCACCTGGTAAACGTGCGACGCATCAAGAGTATATCGCGTGCCGACGGTGGCTACGTAATTATGGAAGATAATCAGCGGCTACCGGTTTCCAAGTCGCGGAAAGAAAGCCTGTTGGCCGAATTACGGCTCAAGTAGGTAAACGGTATGACTAATTGAAAAGGGGCATCTATCGGTTCATATGGGTTAACCGTTGATTGGCCATTGGTCAAGGGGAGCCATGAGCGTAGCTTGAGGGCATCAATTATTATTCACCCTTAACTATCAACCTCATGAAAAAAGTATTGTTAACCTCCGTATTTGCGCTTTTCGCGCTCACATTCGCTCAGGCACAAGCCAGTTCTTCTTGTCGAGATGGTTCGTGCACTGTCACTACCCCCTGTGGTACCTTTACTGGGGCTGGTTCAAGTGTTAGTATTCAATCCCGATCTACCAATGGAGAAACCACTTACAAGGCGTTTATTGATGGTGAACTGGTTTTGGAATGCACGGTGGAATCAGATCAGGGAGGTGATTTTCCCACCTTTGATCCGCCTACCTTTGATCCCCCCAGCTTTGATCGTCCTCGACGCAATAGACGTTCTAGCCGTTCCAACTCATAGCTTCGGCAGTAGTAATTGTGGTTCGCCAGTACGATGAAGCAGAGAGTCGCACGAGCGGCTCTCTTTTTTGCGTATGTTAGTCTTCTTGCTGTTCAGTTTTCATCAAAGCAGAATAAAGCTAGTTTTGAAAGACCAGTTGCCAGGGGTATTTTGCTAACGATCCATTTTACTCTACGCATGCCCTCCCTCACCGACATCCAGCAGGCCGCCCAACGCATTGCCCCGCTGATTCACCGCACGCCGGTGCTCACCAGTCAAACCATCGACCGCCTGGCCGGTTGCCAGCTATTTTTCAAGTGCGAAAACTTCCAGAAGGCCGGTGCCTTTAAGATGCGGGGCGCGGCCAACGCGGTGCTACTGCTCTCCGACGCCGAACGCCAACGGGGCGTCGCTACGCACTCGTCGGGCAACCACGGGCAGGCGCTGGCGCGGGCCGCCCAGCAGGTAGGGTGCCCCGCCTACGTGGTGATGCCCCGCACCGCTCCCGAGGTGAAGCAGCGCGCGGTGGAAGGCTACGGCGCCGAAATCATTCGCTGCGAACCCACGCTGGCTGCCCGAGAATCTTCCCTAGAGGAAGTGGTGCAGCGAACGGGCGCGCATTTCGTGCACCCCTACAACAACGAGTCCGTGATCGCCGGGCAGGGCACCGCCGCGCTGGAGCTAATTGAGCAGGCGGGTGAACTAGACACGGTGATGACCCCGGTGGGCGGCGGCGGACTGCTCAGCGGCACCGCCCTGGCCACGCGTGGCTTGCTGCCGGAAGCGGCAGTAGTGGCGGGCGAACCAGCTGGAGCCGATGATGCTTTCCGCTCACTGCAGGCCGGACGCATCATTCCCTCTGAGGCACCGAATACCCTGGCCGACGGACTACTCACTTCGCTGGGTAGCCTTACCTTCCCGATCATTCAGCAGCACGTAGAACGCATCATCACAGTGTCGGACGATGAGATTATGCACGCCCTGCGCCTGGTGTGGGAGCGGATGAAAATCATTATTGAGCCCTCGTGCGCGGTGCCCCTGGCTGCTTTGCTCAAAGACAAAGAAGCCTTCGCCGGTCAGCGCGTGGGCATTATCCTAACCGGGGGCAACGTAGACCTGGCAAAACTTGCCTTTTAGCACCACTGCTTCTGGTTCTTCCGGGTACAAGTGTCCCAATGGCGTCTATCAGTTTTTCTTTCAATCTGTGCTATTTTTTCAATAGAATTACTAGTACTTTTGAGCCGTGGTAACAAAAGCGTCGTTTTGTTAATCAGAGTCTCTTCTTTAGACAAACCTTAAGACTCTAACTTTTGTATTTGTAGTGAGTCGCTGATCGTTACCGACCACTCCTATGCAAACGAGAAAGATTCACATTATTCCCTCTATCTCTATCCTTGATAAGAAGATTACCCGGCTGAAGCAGGGCGACTTTGCGCAGGAGCAGGTATACGATGAGAGTCCGGTTGATTTGGCCAAAAAGTTTGCCGACCACGGAGTGACTAAACTTCAGCTGGTCGACCTGGACGGAACGCAGCGGGGCAAACCAGTTAGCTACGACATTCTGGAAGCCATTGCCGGACACACCGACCTGGAAATAGACTTTGCGGGCGGTATTAACACCGACGGCGACGTGCAACAGGCCCTCGACTGCGGAGCGCAGAAGGTGACGGCCGCAACGGTAGCGGCGCGCAATCCCCAGGAGTTTGCTTCGTGGATTGTTTCGTATGGACGAGACAAAATTGCGCTGGGTGCCGACGCGCTCAGTGATGCCCCCGGGGGCCGCAACGTAGCAATTCAGGGCTGGCAAAAAGACTCTCGGATCGATCTTTTTGACCACGTAGAGTATTTTTACTCGCGCAGCTTAAAGTACCTTAAGACCAGCGATATTTCTAAAGAAGGTGCCGGAGAAGGCCCCTCGTTTGTCTTGTATCGCGACCTGATCGATAAATTTCCGGGTATCAAGCTGATTGCCAGCGGGGGCGTGCACCGGGCCGAAGATATTGAGCGCCTACAAGAGATTGGAGTATACGGAGTTGCCTTCGGGCGGGCCTACTACGAAGGCCTAATTAGTTTGAAGGAGTTAGAACAGTTCTGCGCCAACTAATATGATCCGATACGGCCTGATTGGGTATCCACTAAGTCATTCGTTCTCCAAGCAGTACTTCGCCACCAAGTTTGCGCGAGAGAACATCACGGATGTTACCTACGAACTCTTTCCGCTGGAGGCCATCGAGCGGCTTCCGGCCCTGCTTCGGCAGCATCCCCACTTGGTAGGTCTGAACGTAACAATTCCCCACAAGCAACGGGTCATTCCGCTGCTAGACCGGCTCGATCCGGTAGCGGAGCGCATCGGAGCGGTAAACACGATTAAGATCAACCCTGACTCGGGCGAGCGGGTTGGCTACAACTCAGATTACTACGGGTTCAAGCAGTCGCTAACCCCCTGGCTTAGCCAGCGCGCGATGAAGTCGGCCCTAGTGCTGGGCACCGGAGGAGCTTCTAAAGCAGTTGTTTGCGCCCTACAGGATTTAGGTATTGATTACCAGTACGTATCGCGTAACCAATCGCCCCAGGCAATTTCTTACCAAGCGCTTAGGGATGACTACTCGTTAACTGACTTTTCGCTCATCATCAACACTACGCCCCTGGGCATGTCGCCGCACGTGGATGCTGCCCCCGATCTAGACTACGATCAGCTGAAGGCGGCGCAGCTATGTTACGACCTGGTGTATAATCCGGAAGAAACCCTGTTTATGAAGCGGGCGGCAGCGCAGGGCGCATCCGTTAAGAACGGGCTGGAGATGTTACACCTTCAGGCTGAGAAGAGCTGGGAGATTTGGAACACCTAACCCATTAGGTACGGCCCTTTATCGGAGGTAGACGAACGCGACTATTACGGATTGATCATGATGTGGGCGCGGTGCGTGCCGGGGTCCATGATCCAGGGCATGCCCGGTGCTTCCGGACTTAGCGGTAGTCCGGTGCTTTCGGCGGTGGCGTAGGCAATGTACACCACGTAGCGAAAGCTGCCGTCGGTCACCTCGCCCGTTTTGGCACTGTAGCTTTCGGCGGGCGCCGAGTAGACGAACAGGGTAGACGGCTGCTCGGGCATCTTGAGCCGACCTGATTTTACTTCGGCTTCGCGAATCTCAAAGATTTCTTTGGATGACTTTCCCTCCCCCTTAAGGTCGCGACCCCGTTGCATAAACGGCTCCAGGTCGCGGTGGTAACACGACGCACTAAATCCTTCTTTGGTAGGGTCGTCGGCCAGGCAAATCAGGGAGTTGCTTCCCTCACGCAGCGTTACCAATTTGCCGGCAGGGTCGTAGCCGAGTACGGTAGCCTCAGCACGCTGGTCGGCGGGAGCGGCAAGCACGGCGGCAGTAATTTGTTGCTTGGCACTAGGGATATCTGGCTGGGCGGCGGCAGTAAGACTGCAAGCAGCTACGGCTAGGGTAAGGATGATACGGTGCATACTATTGTTTTGGGCAGAAGATAGTAGTTTCGGACCAGATCAGCAACAAAAATGACCGAACCAGTGCCCGGTGATACGCTTAAGCCCCGAACGTTACTGAATTTCGAACACCGCGCGCATCCGAAAGCTAAGTTTGATTTTCTGGAAGTCTATTTCGGGAGATGCGTCCGCCATCTCGGCTGAGGCCATCGCCATGCCGCGGGCCTGTCGGTACTGCACCGGGGGCGCGTCGCCGCCGGTATCAACCTCCTGTACTTCCAGAACGCCCCCCAGTTGCTCATCAAGGCCCTCCAATAGGTAGTTTGCCTTTTCTTTAGCGTTCTGCAGGGCCTTAATTTTTAGCTCTTTGCGATACTGCTCAATCCGAGAATGGGAGTAGCGGTCTACGTTGGTACTTTGTATGCCTTTGGCATCCAAACTGGCAAGCAGTTCGTTTACCTGATTAAGGTCGCCTAGTTTGATAGCGTA
Source organism: Tunicatimonas sp. (assembly GCA_049650865.1). Classification (GTDB taxonomy): domain Bacteria; phylum Bacteroidota; class Bacteroidia; order Cytophagales; family Cyclobacteriaceae; genus Tunicatimonas. Next base: position 13,076 of record JBASAY010000077.1, on the reverse strand, counting down.
TTTTTTACTGGCCAGAAACTCCTCACGCTGGGGCTTTTTCTTGCGATACCAGTCGTAGTTATAGCCGTACACGTTTTCTACCCGAAAATCATCTTCCTCGATACCGAGCTCCTTCACCGTTTTGTAGAGGGTACGCTCCAGCTGATCGATTTTTACTTTTTCTTTACCGCTATCCTGGTACTCCTTAAGCGTAATGCTGAAGTAAATTTCGTCTGGGGTAATCTCTTCCTCAGCCTGGCCGTACACCTCGATTTTCTTCGTCATGGGTTGGTCGGTTTGGGCAAGCGTACTAAATGGGAGAATAGTAGCGAGCAGGATAATAAAGTAGGACAAAAGGTTGGGCATAATTGTTTTTGTTAGATAACGGTTGAGGGCGTCGTTAAGTACGTAGCAGGGCAAGCCAGCCAGCAACCGAGGTTGACTACTAACGCTTAATTTCCTTCATGCAGATGCTATGCTTTCTTTACGTTTTTGCGTATTATAGGGGGCAGTAACCGTTTGATTCGTCAAAAGAATTCAGCTTACAAATTATAAACAACAGAAAGCACCAATAGCCTCTACTATGTTTTACGTACGTTACTTATTTGCTTTTTTGCCCTACGCCATTGTTTACTTTGGCAATCTTACCGGAGGATACTGGGCGGCGGGCAACATTGCCTTCACGCTGGGTTTCTTGGTAATCGTCGATTGGATAGTACCGGAAGACAAGCAGAAACTCGCCGATACCGATGGAACCTTACCCAACGCGGTGCTCTGTAGTTCGGCCCTGCTGCATACGTTGGGAGTGGCGAGCCTACTCTACGGGGTGCACAGTGACATCCTCAGCGGAAAATTTGTCTGGTTAGCCGCCGTGTCCACCGGCTTTGCGGGAGGGCAGTTGGGGATTACCACCGCCCACGAGTTAATTCATCGGGAGAAGAACCGCTGGATGCAAAATTTGGGCATCTGGAATCTGCTGCTGGTCAATTATTCGCATTTTTACACCGAACACCGATTGGTGCACCACGCCAAGGTAGGCACCGCCGAAGATCACGCCACCGCCCGCTACGGCGAGAGCTTCTACGCCTTTCTGGTTCGTTCGGTACCGTCGCAGTGGCTAAGTGCGCTGCAAACCGACGCCCGCCGACAGCGTAGCCGTGGCCGTGCTGCCTACGGACTGGGCAATTTCACCGTACGCGCTACGCTGGTTCAACTGCTTTTAATGGCGGTTGTCTTCTTTACTCTTGGGGGTTTAGCCCTAGCTGCATTCGCAGCACAGAGCATTTCGGCCTTCTTCCTACTGGAGTACGTGAACTACATTGAGCACTACGGTTTAGAGCGCCACTCTAGCGAGCGGGTGGGCAAGCAGCACGCCTGGCAATCGGACACACTGACCAGCCGGTTCACCTTGTTTGAACTCTCGCGGCACGCCGACCACCATATGCGGGCTAGCAAACCATACTACACGCTAGACTCGCATGAGGAGAGTCCTACCATGCCCGCTGGTTACTTCGGTATGTTCTACGTAGCACTTATTCCGCCGCTCTTCTTCCGGATAGTGCACCCCCGGCTGCCTAAAATCACCGAGTCAACGGTGCAGACCAGCTAGTTATCTTGTAAGCCTTTTTCTGCTTGTTCAGCCTCGGTTTTAGCCTGAGCAGCTAGTGCCTGCGCTTTCTGGCGGGCTTCTTCGATAATGGCATCTTCATCGTAACCGTTACCCGAGCCAACCATTCCCCCCACGCGGCGGCGTAGGTCCTCTCCTGATTCGGGGGCCAGCAGCAGTGCGGTGATCGCTCCGGCAACTACACCACCAATAAATCCAGCAGCGATAGTTCCTGATTCGTTGCGGGTTTTCTTCTTCTTATCCGCTATGTAGTAACGCTGTTCCGGCACCTTATCTTTGATAGCTTTATTCAGCGCCAGAATTACTCCCGTAACCGCGCTAAGGGTTTTTAAAGACGGTAATGAGCTGCTCTTTTTCTTTTTTCTTCCTAGAATGTTCATAATGTGGTCGAGTGAAAAATAAAAACTTTGCGGCTACTAAGCCCCAAAGCCGTAAAATTGAATAAGCTAGTCTAACGAATATATCCATAGACAGTTTCATTCATTGCATAATTATTAACAGAGCTTCTGGCTTAATTAGGCGAGGACACTCACCTGACGGCCGCTATTACCAAACCTTCGGCAAACTACCCAGGCGGAACACCGTATAACGTACGGTGGGCTCTGACCCGCTGATCGAACTAAATCGATCCGCTTTTTACTTGTTGAACTATGCAGCACCTAAAACGCCAAGCCGAAACTACCCTTCCTACCCGGTTTGGTACCTTTACGATGGTTGGCTACGCTACGCAACCCGATCAGCCTATGCCTCACTTAGCGTTGGTAGGCGATCGGGCGGATTTTAGCAAACCGGTTCCGGTTCGGGTGCACTCCGAATGCATGACCGGCGATGTGTTTAGTTCGCTTCGCTGCGACTGTGGCGAGCAACTGGAGGAGTCGCTACGCTTGGTAGCGCAGCACGGTGGCGTGGTGGTCTATTTGCGGCAAGAGGGCCGGGGGATTGGCCTGCTCAACAAAATGAGGGCTTACAACTTGCAGGACGAGGGGATGAACACAGCGGAGGCAAACCTGCACCTTGGGTACGAGGTCGACGAACGCGACTACGGACTGGCCGTCGATATCCTCAAAGACCTGGGCATCAGCACCATTTTACTCATGACAAATAACCCGGAAAAGATAAAGAGCCTGTCTGAATCGGGCATTGTGGTGGAAGGTCGGCTTCCGCTAGAGGTGAAGCCCCATCGGGAGAACTACGCGTACCTACACACCAAGCAAGAACTCATGGGGCACTTGCTAAATCTAAATGGTACTGACAAGTAGTTAGGCTACTACGCCTTCTTTCTTGCGGAAATAGCTTGTAATCTATCTACTTCGCTATCACTGAGGCTATGGAAACCAAGTTGCGTAATCCTATCCAGCAGTGCGTTCATTTCTTCTTCTATGCTGACGAAGTGGTGCGTATCCGCCAGGGCGCTCACCTCAACCTCTTGAGGTAGGCTAGCTGTCGGCGAGTCACTGCCCAACAGCGGTGAGCTAACGGCGATCACTTCTGGTGTCTTCACGATGCCATAGAAGAGCAAGACGGTGGGTAACAATAGCACCATGGCCAGCCACAGGGTGGTTTGAAGCGATTCGGGTGCCATTAGCGGGCTAAACAGCAGCCCGATGATTGTGCCCCCCAGGTGCGCATCGTGGTTGGTGGTGCCGCGGTCGGGCTCAAGGGCAAATACGGATACTGCAATAAAGACTACTGCTAGTGGCCACAGGGGAAGAGAAACCGCTGCCCAGGGGATGCTGACCGTCAGTGAGGGCACAATGGTTAGGCTGGCCATAAGCACTCCCCCCACTCCGCCCGCCGTACCGGTTGCGTGGTGCCGACCGCTCTGGTCGTCTCGCGAAACGTATAGCGCCAGTATGTTTCCACCAACCGCACTCGTCAAAAAGACGAATAAAAACGCAGTGGTGCCAAGCGGATTTTGGGTGGCGTACCCCAGACACAGCAAGGCTAAGATGTTGAGTAGCAGATCGGTTCGCCGATCATGTACCCACAGGGTGCTCCACAATCGGTAGTACTGATTTTCCCGAAGCACCCCATCAACCGACAAGCCGAAGCGAGCACCAAAGGCAGAAGAGAAATGCTGAGCTAGCGCACCAATAAGGCAAACCAAGATAATACTATTAACCGCGTACACATTATATTCCATATGCTATAAATTGGTATAATACAATGTATACCAATTTTAGTAGCAATAGGTAGGGTATCCCTACGATACCTTTCATCCGTAAGGGTTCTGAACAATAGCGGTGAATACGATTTCTGTACCGTGGCGGGAGGGCTAGGCTACACCTGAGAGTAGTCGGTAGGAACCAAAAAGGTGCGATCGATGCGCGAGACAGTGTCCGCGTATTCAGGGAGCTTAGACACGCGCTTCCAGTCCGGATGGTTGATAAACGCTTGCCAGTTCTGGTCGCGCTCGTTCATGTCAGCAAACGCCAGCAGGTAAGTAAGTTGGGGTAACTGATCGCCAATGATGGTTTCTCCGAAGAAAACGCTCTTTAACCCGGTAGCCTCGAAAATGGGTAACTCTTCCTGATTGAACATAGCGATCTTGCGCCGGACGGCATCTTCGTCGTAGCCTTCGTAGGTGCGCAACTCGAAAAGAGCTTCGTTTTGTCCGGGAACTTTCATCTGAGGCATTCCCTCGAAGGATAGCATCAGCGAACTGGTGTAGCGTAGGTAGTTGGGGCTGTCGGGAGTGGCCTGCTCGAAGTAGGCGGCGCTATTGCGCTGGTAGGTAGGTTGCTGCTCCACCTGCTGCTGGGCTTTCGCCCACTGGTCTAGCGAGGTATAAGGAAGCAGTACGTACAACTTGGGAGGCTCAGGCTGACCCATCTCGGTAAACACTCCTACGTTACGAACCCCCAGCGCATTGAGGGCCGGAATCATAGCATCTTTCCAGTAAGCGTCCATGACCGACCGTTTGCCTCCGTTGCGAAGCTCGTAGACCCGCAACTCGTAGTACTCACGGACGGCCTGCTGTGCGCCAAGTGGGGTAGAGGGAATTGCACTGCTGCCCGCCGCCACCAGGGCCGACTGCTGGAGGAAATTTCTTCGGTTCATGAGGTGTGTAGTTCTATTTCCCGGGTAATAGTAGCCATAATGTTGTCGAAATGAAATTTTATTGGCTCAATTAACTTTTCGCGCGGGTCATCATCCATGCCCTCCTGGATGTAGCGCTTGGCGTCGCCCAGCAGCACGTCGAACCGGTGAAGCTTGAGCATCCGCACGTAGGACATAAGCTTGTGAGCCGCAAAGCGGAAAGATTCTAAGTGTTGATCCTGAACCGCCTTGAGGATAACCGGCTTACTCTCACTCGAGAGTAGTAGGATCTGCTCCAGAAGGAGGCGATATCCTTCCTTGTCGTTGCCGTACAGTTCGTGTAACGAAGAATAGTCGGGCGTATCAACCTGGAAGGTGCGTACGGAGGGCTCATCACCAGCTTCAGTGGGTAACGCGAGCGCAGGAACCAGCGCCTGAAGTTTGGTATACAACTCCTGCGGATTGAGCGGCTTGGGCAGGTAGTCGTCCATACCCACCTGCTGAATTCGGTGCTGGGTTTCTTCTGATACCGAAGCCGATAGCGCGATAATAGGAATGTCACGGTAGTGGGGGTCCGACAAGTCCCGAATTTGCTGGGTGGCTTCGAAGCCGTCCATGTGAGGCATCTGGATATCCATGAGGATCACGTCGTAGTGCTTTTGTTTGATTTTCTCCAGGGCCACCAAGCCGTCCAGGGCGGTATCCAGGGACACGTCCCAACGGTCCGCGAAGCCTTCCATCAATAGTTGGTTCGGAATGGTATCTTCTACGTAGAGTACCCGCAACCCACCCAACGAGGCATAATCTGATAAGCTAGTCGGTGCGCCGACCTCGTCGGACGTCGGCAGCGTAAAGGGCAGCCATATCCGAAAGGTGGTGCCTACTCCCTCCTGACTGTCTACGGTAACCCGCCCCTGCTGTCGTTCTACCAAGGTTTTAACGATAGACAAACCTAAACCGGTACCACCGTAGCGGTGGGCGGTGTCGGCACTTGCCTGCTGGTAGGGCTCAAAAACCCGTTCGAGCTGGTCGGCAGCGATGCCTACGCCGGAGTCGGCTATCTCGAACAGTAGGGTACACTGGGTGTCGGACAAGTCTTCAACGTAGCCACCAAGCACAATCTGCCCTTTGGTAGTAAACTTAAGGGCATTGTTGAGGAGGTTGTTAAGAATTTGGCCCAGGCGGTTTACGTCGCCTACCACCGTTTTGGGGAAGTTGTCCTCGAGCAACAAACGAAATTTCACTCCCTTGCTACTAGCCAGATTCTGGTAGGTAAGCTTGATACCCTGAACAAACGAGCTTAGATTAAACGGTTTGGCGTCGAACGATATGGTACCCGCCTCGAGTTTAGAATGGCTGAGCACGTCGTTGACGAGGGCCGATAGGTTATCGCTCGAGAATTTTAGGGTTTCTAAAAGCTTTCGTTGCTCGGGGGGCGGGGCATTTGCCAGCAAAAGATCGGTGATCCCTACGATGGCATTAAGCGGAGTGCGTATCTCGTGACTCATGGTTGAGATAAACGCCTCTCGCGATTTCATCGCCTGTTCAGCTGCCTCCTTGGCTTTTACCAAAGCTGCTACTGAGGCGTCAGCGGTGGGTAAGATATCAGCTCCCTGCTTGGTGATATCGGTGAGGCGGATGACCGTGTAGGTCAGTTGGTTTTGGTTGCTGAAGAACGGTTTGAGATGGGCGGTAGCAACCAACGATTTACCGTTGCGGTGCTTGAGCGGCAAAGACACTGTGGTGCTGATGGTGGTGTTGTCTTCGACAAGCGTGAGCAGTTTGGTCCAGTCTTTAGAAGAGAGTAGGTCGCGTAGGGTGCACTGTTGGGTTACCTCCTGGGGAGTGTAGCCTAGGTAGACAAAACAATTACTACTGATGTAGTCTATCGTAAGGTCAGGATTAGCAAGAATAAACAGTTCATCGGTAGTGGAGGCGGTGCGGGGGGCTTCCCGGGCAATCAAGTAGGCAAGCGAACCACCCGGGTGATAGGTAAGCTGCACCTGGTTGCTAATTAGCATCCGGAGGCCATCGCTAGGTCGCGTATGGTAGGTAAGCGCAACGTGTGACTGTCGCTTGGCGATAGCAGTATCCAAAAGCCTTCGGGTAGTCGCCTGATCCTCTTTGATGATACTACCCAGAAATCCACCGGACCTTTGGTACTCGTCAGCAGAGCTAGCTCCCAGTTTGGTGACCGCCGGGTTGGCAAATACGCACCGCAGCTGATGTCCATAGATGGACAGGGCGTCGTCGGAACGGTTAGCAACCTGCTGAAAGTCTTCAAGATCGTCGGTAGGTAGCAGCTCCTCTAAAACTATCATAAATAGCTGTGGCTCCTGCTTACTTACGTGGCTTAGCAGTACGCTTACCGGACGTTGCGTGCCGTCTTGATGAACGGCCAATGCGTTTTTGGCCAAGGGGCGTGGGGCATTGGTGTCTTGGCCGGAAAGATATTTTTCTAGAGAAGGGGAAACTTGAGCATCAAAAAGGGAGTACACTGACGAGGTATTCTCCGAAAAAAAGCGCCGTGCCGCCTCATTCGAGAACACCAATCCCCCCTGCTTATCTACTACTAATATCACCTCGCTAGCCTCATCTAGTAGCGAACTTATGTTTTCCTTATCCATGTACTTTTCCGCTATGTATATGAACAAAGATACTAAAAATTGTAGTTTATTTATAATTAGTTAACATTTTTGCATAAAAATTAAGATACAAAATGTGATTATTGAAATAAATAGTACTGTAATATGTTAGAAACAGAGTTTAGTAATTGCAGATTAAAATTCTGTTTAAAATACTTACAAAGAGGCTTTTCGGCGAACTTAACACAAATATCGGTAAAACATTTATCTTTGTCTCATGAGTATTTCTGATGGAAAAGACCGCTCGATAGCCGAGCAAGTGGCCCGCATGTTTCTAGAGATCGGGGTTGTTAAACTAAACGCCCAGGAGCCTTACACCTGGGCTTCCGGCTGGAAGTCGCCTATTTACTGCGATGGTAGGATTTCCTTGTCCTACCCACCGGTGAGGTCTTACATCAAAGAGGCACTCGCCACCGCAATTGGACAGCGATTCGGAGAGGCTGATGCCATTGCGGGGGTAGCCACCGCGGGGATTCCCCAGGGAGTGCTAGTTGCCGATCAGCTCGATCTACCCTTTATGTACGTACGGTCTTCGCCCAAGACCCACGGCATGAGCAACCTGGTGGAGGGGGAAGTAGTGAAAGAGCAGCAGGTAGTGGTAGTGGAGGACCTGGTTTCTACCGGAGGAAGCTCACTCAAAGCCATTGCCGCCCTGGAGCTGATGGGGCTGAAGGTTATCGGGTTGGTGTCGGTATTTACCTACGGTTTTGAAGAATCCCGCCAGGCCTTCGCCAAAGCCTCTATACCGTTTATTTCGCTCAGCAACTACGATGTATTGATCCATGAAGCGATGGAACAGGAACTGATATCAATAACGGAACTGTCTTCACTGCGCGACTGGCGAGAGTCTCCCAGCACCTGGGAAGGGTAGCACACCAAGTGTAGAAGTACGGCTAATGCCGTTGATCTATTAACGAGATTCTAACTGCTTTCCTGGATGTGTTGCGTGAGCAGGCGGTATACCTTGGCGTAGGCCGGATCAAAGCTCTTTAGCTGCCTTAAGTGCCGTCTAATGGTGGTCTCGTCGCCCCGTGCGGCGGGGCCGGTCTGAGCGGCGGCCGGGTCGCCTTCCAGTGCTTTCCGTACGGTTTCTTCAATCAGAGGATGTAGCAGTGAGGCATCAATATGATGCGCCTCGGCGAGCGTTTGGGCCATGCGCAGCAGGTGATTGGTGAAGTTGTTGGCAAACACCGCCGCCACGTGCAGCGCCTGCCGTTCTTCGGAGTTTACCAGCGCAACGTGCTGGCTGATCTTCCGGGCCAGTTTGGTAAGGCGCAGTAGCACCTCGGGGTCTTCCGACTCTAAGCAAAGGGGCACGTGGCGGAGGTCTATCCGCCGGGCCCGGCTGAAGGTTTGCACTGGATAGAGCACCCCGGTACGGTTAGTAACCGCCGGGCGTAGGGCCCGCAGCGGCTGGCTGCCCGAGGTATGCACCAGGGTGGCACCGGCGGGTAGTTGTAGCTTCTGCACCACTTCCTTGATAGCATCGTCGGTAACGGCTACAATAAATAATTGCGCCTCACTGTCCGAGAAGTTGAGGTGGTTCTGAGCGTCAGTGCCGTAGAGGCGGTCGGCCAACTGCTGCGCGTTGCGTCGGCGGCGGCTGTAGACGCGTTCTACCACCAGTCCGGCGTCTTCCAGGGCGGGGGCCAGGTGCCAGGCCACGTTGCCCGCTCCGATCATAACTAATTTGGTGAAGTTCTTCAGGAGTTGCTCTGCTGGTGAATATCATTAGCTTCTACCCGCGAATGTAGGTTTTTGTTCGTTCGCTCTTTCATTCTCACCAAAGATTATAGCTTTGTGCTAACAGACTTATCTTCGCAAAGTTTGACCGAAGACAATGAACGAAGTTCTCATTGACCAAGAGCAAGCACGCGTACTCTACATTCTAAAGCAAGTTAAAAAACTCAATCAGATGATTGCTATGCACGAGAATGAATTGAAAGACATTCTCATGGCCAATCAGTACCGTGATATGAAGAGCCGCTTCCTATTGGAGTGAAAGCAAATTTTATCTAATTACGAAGTAGAAGTGCTCTTAAACGAGCAATCTGCCTAGAAGAAGACTATGAACGACCGGATAGAAGCCCTACTCGAAGAAATCAACGCCAGCACCGTAGCCAACGAAGACGAATTGGAAGCCTACCGCCTGCGCTTCATCAGCCGCAAAAGCGTGGTGGGCGAACTGTTTGGGCAACTCAAGCAGGTGGCTCCCGAAGACCGGAAGGCAGTAGGAGCCCAACTCAACCAACTGAAGAACGCCGCGCAGGATAAATTCAAAGCGCTTATTGCCTCGTTGGCGCAAAATAAGGCGAGTTCAACGCGGCAGCGCGTGCCCGACCTTACGCTCCCCCCGCCCCCCGATGCGGTGGGGGCAGTCCATCCCCTCACCCAGGTGCAGCAGCGGGTGGTCGAAATTTTCGCCCGCATGGGCTTTGTGGTAGCCGAGGGACCGGAGATTGAGGACGACTGGCACAACTTCACGGCGCTTAACTTCCCGCCCAACCACCCCGCCCGCGAGATGCAGGACACCTTTTTTGTGGAGCGTAACCCCGACGGAGAGGACATGGTGCTACGTACCCACACCTCGTCGGTGCAAGTGCGCCTGATGCAGAGTCAAGCGCCGCCCATTCGGGCCATCATGCCGGGGCGCGTGTACCGCAACGAGGCCATCTCGGCGCGAGCCCACTGCGTGTTTCACCAGGTAGAGGGGCTTTACATCGACGAGAACGTGAGCTTCGCCGACATGAAGCAAACCCTGCTGCACTTCGTGCGGGAGCTGTTTGGGGAAGAGGGCAAGATTCGGTTGCGACCGTCGTACTTTCCCTTCACCGAGCCCAGTGCCGAGCTCGACGTGTGGTGGGGCACCGACACCGAAGCCGACCGTCGGGTGACCAAGGGCACCGGCTGGCTGGAGATCGGCGGCTGCGGCATGGTGGACCCCAATGTGCTGGAGAACTGCGGCATTGATCCGGAGAAGTACACCGGCTTCGCCTTCGGGATGGGCATCGAGCGCTTCGCGATGATCAAGTACCAGATTAAAGATTTGCGTTTATTCACGGAGAATGACGTGCGCTTCTTGCGGCAGTTTGTACCGTTTAACTAAACGCGTATGGGCGATGAAGTAAACGATTAGGAACCGGAATCCGATAAGCTACGCACCGGTTGGTTTGAGCAATTGGGCACTCCTGTCCGGCAGAAATTCTGGAGTTCCGACAAGTTCTTGAGTTTGCTTGCCTTTCTGATCAGCATCGGTACGTTTTCCACCTTCGCGTATCAGACCTACCTGATTCAGAAGCAGCAGTACGCAATACAATGCCTTATTTGATGATAGCAGGAAACAGGGATGGGGGCGGCGCTTACCCTGTTCAGGGTTTGCAACTGCTGAACAAGGGAGTTGGTCCGGCTTTCATTCAAAGTGTAAGGATACGCTACCAGGATACGCTCTACGAGCAAGACCCGCCTCGTTTTTATTTTAGTAATGTCAAACCTCCGGATAGTGTCGACTACAGTATCAATAACGCATCCATCTCACTCGGCTACGTGGTTTCCGCAGGTGAGCAGTTGCTACTAATAGAACCTAACAGCGAATACTCGGCGTCGGTAATTAATGAATTGTTTTTCGGAGATAATAGAGCAATCGCTGAGATTACGTATTCGTCTATCTACGATGAAGTTTGGCAAGTATCTAACGAAAAGTATGTCCCTGAAAAAATAGATTAACCATATTTTCTGGAGTTCGTAATCTATCACCACACCAAGTTGACCGGATACAGAGGAAATTTTCCGTCACTAGATATGATAGATAAATTGTCAGCTAAGGCTTGGCTAATAAGCAGCCGGTCAAAGGGGTCCTTGTGGTCAGGCGGCGATTCCAGAATCTCCAGGGCTTGCAAATGACGAGGTTTTAACCCTAATAGTTGAGCGTCCATCATCTGAACATCCAACATCATTTGGCTAACATCCGCGCTGAAATCCAGCTTGTTCAGCCTTTGCTTAATCACAATTTCCCAAAGACTTATAATACTTACAAATATGGTATTTTCTGAATCCTCTATACGTTCACGACCTATGTTTGAGAGTTGATTGTCACCGTCCGCAAACCAAATAAAAGTGCTGGTGTCTAGCAGATACTTCATTCCCCAGGATGCTGACCAGGCATATAGTCTTTAAATTCGTCAAGAGGCTCATTGAAATCAGGTGCCATGTACTTAAGGGCCCCTTTACGAAAGCCAAACTGACGTTTCTTAGCCAGACTATCATCAGTCAGTTTCTTCACTTCAGTAATTTTGAAGAGCGGTTTGCCATCCTCAGACACCAGCACTTCTTCACCAGCCACGACACGCTGCATAGCGTCGCGCATTTGATCGGGAGTCAAGTTATAAGTATCAATTGTGGTCATAATACGCTTGTATTGTCAGATGATTTGCGCTGCCTTTCGACGAATATACGAAACGTTTGAATATCACACCCGCATCAACCGAATCGGGTAGGTCTGGTTGGCATTCCACTGGCACACGTAGATGTTTTTGTCCTCGTCTACGCACACGTCGTGGCAGTGCTGAAACACCGGGTCGGTCTGCACCATCAACTGTAGCTTGTCGTCTTCGTAGTGCGGCTCAGTGCCGCCGGGGTTCGATACTACCTTATCATTTTTATCCAGGATCGTCACGAAGCCCGAGTTGTCGGTTTGGTTCAGGTAGCGCAGTCGCGACCAGCATACGCCCGCGTAAAGCATATCATCATCAATGACCGGGCGGCACACGAAAGCCCCGGGCAAAAAGATCGTAGAGAGGTATTTGCCGTCGAGTGTGAAGCGCTTAAAAGCGTTGTGCGCCCGCGAGGTGCACAACAGCGTGGGGTTAGCTGCATCGCGCAGATCTACCCGCACCCCGTGCACGGTGCTAAACTGATCGTCTTGGTCGCCCTTGCCTCCGAAGTGCCGCTGATAGTTCCCCTTCGCATCAAACTGAATTACGTACTGCGAGCCGTACCCATCGGCTACGTAAATATCGCCGTTGGGGGCCACGGCCGTCTCGGTAGGCATATAGGGCTGCTCGCTTTCGTAGAGGCCCAACTCGTGCGGCGTCTTCAGCGTCATTAGTACCTTGCCATCCACCGTAGTTTTGTCGACCCGCCCCAGACCAGGGTCACAGATAAGGAGCATGTCTTGCCCGCCTTCATCGAAGATGGTTAGTCCGTGTCCGCCCGGATACTGATCGCCCCAGGTGCTCAGCAGTTTGCCCGATTTATCGTAGATGATGATGTTATTCTTGGGCTCGTCAGTAATCATAATAAGCCTTCCCTTCGAGTCCAGCACCATCTCGTGGCAGTTGTTTACCGGCGTCTGGGCGGGGTTTAGGTTTCCCCATCCTTCGTCTACCCGGTAGGTAAAGCCATTGTGGCCCAGTACTTTCTCGCTCCGGCCGGTAGCGGCCTGGACCAAGAAGGAAGGGGTAGACAACAGGGCGGTGCCGGCTAGGGTGGCGGAGCTTTTCAGAAAGTGGCGGCGGTGCGGGTCGGCAGGAAGCATCATGTACTAAAGGGTTAGGTTGGTTGATGTAAGGTACAAATTATAGATGGATATCCAGAAGATTGGCAGCACAAGGCGCATCGAAAATCCTTTCTTAAACCCAAAGTGCTACGCTCAACTTCACAACGGGTGTAGGACAAAAATCCAGTCAAGGAGTTACCTTGAGGTTTAAGGCCAAAATAGCGATAAAGATGAGTGAATCACAAATCAAAGAAGCCACTGCTCACTATGAGCAAGCCCTACGGCAGTGGGT
>JBASAY010000076.1:0-15965 GCA_049650865.1 Tunicatimonas sp. | reverse complement strand
TGGATCAACGAAAAAACGCAAATACAGAACGCTTCCAAGGTACGTTCTCATCAAGGACTGCTCGTGCATGTCTTTGGTAAGATTGCTGCTGCCTGCTTTGCCTTAACTCTTTACCCTTGATTCGCATAAGTTGACCAAGTTCCTCTTCAGTTTTAGGAGAGAATCTGACGTATAAATGGGTAGTCTCGATATTCACTCGTGCATCAATGTTAACCGCTGCTTGTCGCATTACCTCGGTAGCATAGGGATTTTGTAGCTGCTTCCCTAGAGTGACCGTATCAGTATCTTGTAATACATCCAGAGTAGAGTTAGGAGTTACGTTATCCTCAATTAAATCGTCTTGGCAGGAAAACACAAGAGCGAACAAAGCCACAAGAGATAATTTCCCTAGAGGTAATATGTTTGTTTTCATTGAATAGGTATTTAGGGTGAGTTAGAAATAAACGTAAAGGAAAGACACGTAAAGTCGCTACAGAAAACATTTCTGTATAGGTATTTACAAGAAGAGCTCATCAAAGCAGTCCTTATAACTGCTTTTTTGTCTAGCTTCATATATACTACTCGGATTTTGCTGAAAGTCACATCCGTGACACAAAAATATTTTTGATGCTTCAGAGTGTATTTGAGTAGGGTGTAGGACAAAAATCCAGTCAAGGAGTTACCTTGAGGTTTAAGGCCAAAATAGCGATAAAGATGAGTGAATCACAAATCAAAGAAGCCACTGCTCACTATGAGCAAGCCCTACGGCAGTGGGTGCAGAGCCAAAGCGGGCAAACCGATGCCTATGAATACGAGAAAAGCTTTGTGTCCTTCAGCCGCAGTACTGCTCAACACACCTTGCAATCGGCGGTTGGGGAGTTACCGGTCAACAAGAACGCAAAAAAAAAGTAGTGACCAGTCTAGGCAAGCTTACCGTGCCCCATACCCATCTACTGAGTACCAAAGGTGGTTTTAAGATCAGTGTTTACTTACAAGAGCTAGGCTGCTATATGGGTCAGCTCGATGTCTTCGATCAAGCCAGTGCTACTTTAGAGAAACTCACGGGCATCTTGCTAAGCGACAAACAAATAGAGCGGCTCTGCCACTACTATGGCCAGCAGCAAGAAGCGGTGGCCCCTTTTGAAGGGCTGGTTGCCCAGGATGAATCCCTGCATTATGCCATGGCTGATGGGGCAATGTTACTGACCAGGGAAAAAGATCAAGAAGGGGTATCTAAGTGGGCTGAGATCAAACTGGGTCGGGTCTTTAGGGCCGATAGTCACTTGTCCACCGGGCAGTCAGCGCAAAGCCGTCACTGGATCAAAGAAAGCCAGTACGTAGCCCATCTGGGCGACTGTGATGCTTTCTTTGATCGCTTGATGCCCTTGTTAGACCCCTTGAAGAAGCTGATCTTTGTCGCTGATGGTGCCTCTTGGATATGGCAACGCGTAGAGAATTACTACCCTGATGCGGTGCAGATACTAGATTACTATCATGCCGTAGAGCACCTCTGGACGTTCTTAGCCTGTTGCGATGAGCGCTTTGCAGCCCCGGAGGATAAAAAGCGGTGGGCCGAAGAACAGAAAAACCTGCTGCTGGAGAACCACCTCCAACAGGTCATGGACAACATTGCCCAATTGAACCTAAAGAACAGTAAAGCCAGAGAAGAACAAAGAAAGCTACTCACTTACTATAGCAACAACCAAAGCCGCATGTGCTATGGAGATTATCTGAGTAAAGGATGGCTCATTGGCTCAGGGCCGATAGAGAGTGCGCATCGGGAAGTCATACAAAAACGTATGAAGCGTTCCGGGCAGCGCTGGACCCTCCAAGGGGCACAACAGCTAGCCAACCTCAGGGTTGCCTATAAAAGTAACCAGTGGCAACAAATCATTGATAGCATCAAACAGTGCGCCTAATGGAGTTTTGTCCTACACCCTTTGACGTACGTCAATCTTCCGGTAGTTCTTAAGTATTACATTGTAGAACAATTCAGCATTCATGGGGGCTTACAGCTCGGTTTGCTGGTTGCCGCTGAAGATGATGATGAAGAGATTATAACAACTATTGATTTAGGAGTACCATTGGGTGCGGAGTTTAACATTAACGAGGATTTTGGGGTAGGAATGCGTTACGTTATTGGTGCTACCGATATCCTTGATGTTGAGGGAGCCCAGGCCGACTTCTACAACCGCGTATTCCAGCTGTTCGCCAGCTACCGCTTCCCGTAGGCGGTTCTAGCTGCGGTTTACCCTTGTGCTAGCAAAACCCTTCGTAGCACTTTGACTCTTTCTTGGTTCGTCTAGCGAAGGATGGTCTACTGGCATTACCCCTTTTAGCGCTCTTGAGTTTTTCTCATAATTTGCTACCTTGACCGTCCACGACCAGTGTGGCCCAACCAACCATCATTTTTCTATGTTTTCTGATCCTGACTTGACCTTCTTGCGGCAGCGCGGTACCAATCCCGACACCGCCGAACAGCAACTACAGTACTTCCGCGAGGGCTTTCCGCCCCTCCAACTCGTGAAGGCCGCCACCGTCGATGACGGTATTCTGCGCATCGACGACGCCCTGGCCGATGAATTTGTCAAGAAATACGATGCCGAGTCGCCCGTCCGCCGGGTGGTAAAGTTCGTGCCCGCTTCGGGAGCCGCCAGCCGCATGTTTAAGTCGCTGTTTGCGTTCGCTAAGTCGTACGACAGCAGCGAGAGCGCTTACCAGCACCTTACGCAAGACCCCGAGCAGCGCCCAATCTTTGATTTCTTTAAGCGCATCCAAGACTTTGCCTTCTACAACGACCTTAGTCATACGCAGTCGCAGCGGGAGGTAGGGCTCAACGAGTCGGTGCTACAGCGCCGCTACCCCGATGTGCTTAACACCTTGCTGGAAGAAGACGGACTCAACTACGGCAACCTGCCCAAGGGCCTACTGAAGTTTCACCGCTACGAGAACATGTCCCGGACCCCGGTAGAGGAGCATCTGGTAGAGGGAGCACACTACTGCCGCGACGCGAAGGACAACGTGTACCTGCACTTCACCGTGTCGCCCGAGCACCGGGCCTTGTTCGAGCAGCACGTGCATGAGGCAAAAGAGCGCTACGAGCAGCAGTTTGGCGTAACCTATCACGTATCGTTCTCCGAGCAAAAACCCGCTACCGACACCATCGCGGTTGACCCGAACAACGAGCCTTTCCGCAACGCAGACGGCACCTTGCTGTTTCGGCCCGGCGGACACGGTGCGCTCATCGAAAATCTCAACGATCTGGACGCTGACTTGGTATTTATCAAAAACATCGACAACGTGGTACCCGACCGACTCAAGGAAGAGACGTACCAGTACAAAAAGTTGCTAGGAGGCATTTTACTGGCGCTGCAAGAGAAAATCTTTTCCTACCGACGTCAGCTCGACAACCTAGAGGAAGCCCATGCCGAGTCACTGGAGGAGGTGCGCGCCTTCGTAGAGGAGCAGTTGGGAGCCGTGCCCGCGCAGGTGTTCGCCTCGATGGACGGAGCCGAAAAGGCCGCCTTTCTGATCGAGAAGCTTGACCGACCCATCCGGGTGTGTGGCATGGTAAAGAACGAAGGCGAACCCGGAGGCGGCCCGTTCTGGGTGATGAGTCCCGACGGCAGTACTTCGCTGCAAATTGTAGAAAGCGCCCAGGTTGATATGAGTGACCCCGAGCAGCAGTCGGCCTGGGAAAACGCTACTCACTTCAATCCGGTAGACATTGTGTGTTCGCTCCGGGACCACGAAGGCAGTAAGTTCGACCTTACCCACTACGTGAACGAGCAAGCCGGTTTTATCGCCCAGAAGTCGAAAGACGGCAAGGAGCTGAAGGCGCTGGAACTGCCCGGCCTGTGGAACGGCGCCATGGCCGACTGGAACACTGTGTTCGTAGAAGTGCCCATCGGCACCTTTAATCCCGTGAAAACGGTCAACGATTTGCTCCGCACGCAGCACCAAAAAGGGTAGACAAGTCGCTGGTCACTAGTCGTTGTGGAACAATCACTGGTCGCTCTATCATTTAGTTGCCAGAATCTAGCATCCAGTCTATCGAGAAGATCCTCCAACCTTCCAATCCCTACCTACTGTGGGCTGATGCGGTGCAGGAGCCGCCGACAACCATCGGGAGAAAGCTGCGGAAGCTCGGGCCGGGCTTCATCCTGTCGGCCGCCATTGTGGGATCGGGCGAACTGGTGGCTACTACTACCCTGGGGGCGCGGGCGGGGTTTATCACCTTCTGGGTAGTTATTGTGAGTTGTTTGGCCAAAGTAACCTTGCAACTGGAATTTGGCAAGCACGCCATCTACTCGGGCGAAACCGTGATGGCGGCTTTCAATAAATTGCCCGGACTACGCTGGCGCGGCACGCACTGGACGATCTGGACGTGGTTGTTTATTCAACTGTTTAAGCTCTTACAGGTAGGGGGCATCATCGGAGGCGTGGCTATTACCCTCAATATGGCGATGCCAGTGGTGCCGATGGCGGTATGGGCTTTCGTAACGGCCATTGCCGCTTCGCTGCTGATCTACCGCGGCTACTACCGGTTTATCGAGCGCGTATCGCTGGTACTCATCGGGCTGTTTACGCTGCTCACCTTCGCTTCGCTATTCTTCCTGCAGTACACTCCCTACGCCCTAAGTTGGGACAATATATTGACCGGACTGCGCTTTAACCTGCCGGCGAGCATGATTGGCATCGCCATTGCCGCCTTTGGTATCACCGGGGTGGGCGGCGACGAAATCATGTACTACAACTACTGGTGCCTGGAGAAGGGTTACGCGCGTTACACCGGTCCGCGCACCGTAGCCAAAGAAGCGCAAAAGCCGGATCACGAGGCGGCCTGGACGCGGCGGGCTCGGGGATGGATCACGGTGATGTACTGGGATGCAATTTTATCGATGGTGGTCTACACCATCATGACCGCCGCGTTTTACCTGCTGGGGGCGGCGGTGCTGCACCAGCGGGGCGAGGTGCCCGAGGGCTACGCCATGATCGAGTCGCTGTCACGCATCTACACCGAAACCCTG
This sequence comes from Tunicatimonas sp., assembly GCA_049650865.1. Classification (GTDB taxonomy): domain Bacteria; phylum Bacteroidota; class Bacteroidia; order Cytophagales; family Cyclobacteriaceae; genus Tunicatimonas. Next base: position 10,956 of record JBASAY010000076.1, on the reverse strand, counting down.
GGGCCGGGGGCCAAGTCGGTGTTTCTGCTGGGCGCGGTGGTGGTGCTGTTCTCCACCGTATTTGCGGCCCTGGCCAGCTGGACGCGTATCTTTTCGGACTGCTTCGGGCAGATCGGGTGGATCAACTTTTATAATCCCACCGTGCGCCGCCGCAGCATTGCGGTGCTGGCCTGGGTGTTTCCGCTGGTGTGGACGCTGCTGTTCCTGTTTATCCAACTGCCGGTGCTCATGATTTTGATCGGCGGATTTGTGACGTCTATTCTGCTACTGATCGTGGTGTACGTAGCCTGGCACTTTCGCTACCGACGGCTTCCATCCAGTCTGCGTCCCACAGCGGGCTACGACTTTGCTTTCTGGATGAGCGCCCTAGTGATTGTGGGGGTGGGAGTATACAGTGTAGTAAAGGTGTGGTAATGTCTTCTATTAGCGATGGGGCTTGCACTTTCTAAAGGAATAGATTCGCCAATTATCCAGACATATTTGTTACCTTTATCGTACGATGAACTATAAAGAAATAGTATCAGAAATTAGTCGCCTGGTAAAAAATTCCGAACCGGATGCTACGGTAATTCTTTACGGATCTTATGCGCGAGGAGATCACCGGGTTGACTCTGACATTGACGTTCTAATCCTTCTTGGAAAAGATCACATCACTCCCGATGACGAGAAGCGCGTGAGCTATCCGCTTTATGCCTTAGAATTCGAGACTGGTTGCATTATAAGCCCTTTGGTTATAGGTAGAAAAGACTGGGAAAAGCGACATCGCATCACCCCCTTCTATCAAAACGTGCAAAGAGAAGGTGTCGTGCTATGAAAGAGGAAGAACGTCAAGCTTTAGTGCACTACAGAATCAATAAGGCAAGGGAGACATTTGACGAGATTGCTACGCTTTCCGAACACAAATTCTGGAACACCGCGGTCAATCGGATGTATTATGCTTGTTACTACGCGGTAAGTGCTTTGTTGATTGATCGGAATATTTAGGTTCAGACGCACACGGGAGCAAGACGTATGTTCGGTCTGCACTTTATCAAAACGGAAATAATCGATCAAGAATTGGGTAAGTTTTACTCGAGCTTATTTAACAAGCGTCAGACTGGTGATTACGAAGATTTTCTTGATCATAATCAAGAGGATGTTGAAGCTCTGATAGAGCCCGCTCAAAGCCTTATCGACACCATAGAAACGCTACTAACCAAGTAGCGCTTTATCAGCAACTCTTGGTGGTCACCGATTGCTGTATTTGATTATGCGTCCGACAAATCCCCCCCTCCCGTTGCAATCCAATCTCAGATGACGTAATTTCGCCCTCTGAAATCAACAAAAAGCTCCTAACCCATTCTTTTACATGGCAAATACCGGAAAAGTAGTGCAGGTGATCGGCCCCGTGGTCGACGTTAGTTTTGACACCGAAGGCGCCAAACTTCCCAATATTCTCGACGCGCTGGAGATTAACCGTCCCGATGGCGCTAAACTTGTGCTGGAGGTGCAGCAGCATCTGGGCGAAGACCGCGTGCGCACCATCGCCATGGAGGCTACCGAAGGCCTGGTACGCGGCATGGAAGTGACCGATACCGGCCAACCCATCACTATGCCCACGAGTCCCGAAATCCGCGGACGCCTGTTCAACGTGGTAGGCGAGGCCATCGATGGTCTTCCCCAGCCCGCCCGGGGCAAAGGACGCTCGATCCACAACGCGCCTCCCAAGTTTGAAGACCTGTCCACCTCCGAGGAAATTCTCTACACCGGTATCAAGGTCATCGACCTACTCGAGCCCTACGCCAAGGGCGGCAAGGTAGGCCTGTTTGGAGGAGCCGGCGTAGGAAAAACCGTGCTGATTCAGGAGCTCATCAATAACATCGCCAAGGCTTACTCGGGCTTCTCGGTGTTTGCCGGAGTGGGCGAACGCACCCGCGAGGGCAACGACCTGCTGCGCGAATTTATCGAGGCCGACATTATCAAGTACGGCGAAGACTTTAAAGAGTCGATGGAGCACGGCGGCTGGGACCTAAGCAAGGTAGACATGGAAGCCATGCGCGAGTCGCAGGCCACCCTGATCTTCGGGCAGATGAACGAACCTCCCGGAGCGCGCGCCCGCGTGGCCCTGTCGGGACTCAGCGTGGCGGAGTACTTCCGCGACGGCTCGGGTGAGGGTAAGGGCAGCGATATCCTGTTCTTTATCGACAATATCTTCCGCTTTACCCAAGCGGGCTCTGAAGTATCGGCCCTGCTGGGGCGAATGCCCTCGGCGGTGGGCTACCAGCCTACCCTGGCCACCGAAATGGGCGCCATGCAGGAGCGCATCACCTCCACCCGCAACGGCTCTATCACCTCGGTGCAGGCGGTCTACGTACCCGCCGATGACTTGACCGACCCGGCCCCGGCTACCACCTTTGCTCACCTGGATGCGACCACCGTACTAAACCGGAAGCTGACCGAAATCGGCATCTACCCGGCCGTAGACCCGCTGGACTCTACCTCGCGCATTCTGTCGGAAGCCATTGTGGGAGCCGAGCACTACAATACCGCGCAGCGCGTGAAGGAGATACTGCAGCGCTACAAAGAGCTCCAGGACATTATCGCGATCCTGGGTATGGACGAACTGTCGGACGAAGACAAGCAGGCCGTACACCGCGCCCGCCGCGTGCAGCGCTTCCTGTCGCAGCCCTTCTTCGTGGCTCAGCAGTTTACCGGTATCCCCGGCGTGCTGGTCGACATCAAGGACACCATCAAGGGCTTTAATATGATTATGGACGGTGAACTGGATCACCTGCCCGAGACGGCCTTCAACCTGGTAGGAAGCATCGACGATGCCATTGCTAAGGGAGAAAAAATTATGGCCGAAGCGAAATAAAACGGGTATTGGGTTTTGGGGATTAGGGGTTGGGTTACATTCTTTTCCCAACCCCTAATCCCCAATCCCTAAAACCCAGAAATTCCTAACCCTATGCATCTAACCATTATTACTCCCGACCAGCAGATTTTTGACGGTGAAGTGGATTCAGCCACCTTTCCCGGCGAAGACGGATCGTTTCAGGTTCTGAACAACCACGCTCCGCTGGTAAGCGCGCTGGGCAAAGGAGAGATTCGCTACCGCGGCCGGGGTAGCAGCGACACCGTAGTGGTGGAGGGCGGCGTAGTAGAGGTGCTCAACAATAATGTAACCGTTCTGGCCGAGCGGGTGCTTGACCCCGCCGAATAGACTCGATGTTGGCTAACGCTTTGCCAGGGCTTTTGTGATCAACGGGGTTGCCGTCGTTGCTAAAGTTTCTTCGGTATCTAGCCCAGTCCGCAACGTATGAATCTTGGTGGCGGAAACCAGCAAAGCTCCTTCCTGATCCAGCGTTCGGAGACGATACACCGAATGAGGTTTCTCCGACTCCGTGAGGTAGTAAAGCTGACCGGTACGCGCATCCGTCCCGACTTGGTACGGAGTTTCATTGGGTAAGGTAATCAACGTGCTCACTTGGTCTCCCGTTAAGCTGGCCTGTTTGATGGCACCATTCCCCGTGCGTGGGTCCCTTAAATCGGTGAAGATGATCCGGTGATTGGCAGCGTCTACGCAAAAATCCTGGATAAATAATACGCTATCCTGCACACCCACTCCTCCCATAATACGTTCTGAGCCACTTCCGTCAGGACATGCCTGATAGATTTCACCCGTGAAGCTTAGCCAGTAGATTTGGCGGGTAGTCGCATCAACCACCACCTTCACCGGTTGATCCATCGCCGACAGGGTGGCAAAATACTGCGCTACCGCCAAGGGCACCGCGGTGGCTTGCGGCTGGTAGTTGCAGTTACTCAATCCAAGCCCGACGGTCAAGAACAAAATTGTACGCAGAATTAAATCTTTCATCAGGTGGTTGACTTGAGAAATTTGTCACAGGTTGGTGTCTCTCGGCTGCCAAAACGTAACTTCTGGCGCTCGATATCCTGATAAACGTAACTTCCTCTCTGGTTGGATTGGCTGACGCCCTAAAAACGTTACCCCCGACTCAGATGTAGCCTTGATCAGCACAGATAACCGGCCAGCAAAGTCTCCAAAGCGCAAATAAAGGTGAGGTAAACCCCATTTATCCGAAATTTTTGCCAATTTTGGTTACAAAGCTATTTCCATCGCTGACTAACCAACAAATAATGAGACACGAGAATCCTTCGGATGAAGAAGTCGTCGCTGCCATTAAGGAGGATAAAAACTTGAACGAGACGGTTCGCTACTTGTACCGAGCGCATTTTGATAGCTTAGCTAACTTCATTCGTACGAACAGTGGACGTCAGGAGGACGCTGAAGATTTCTTTCAGGAGACGCTCGCCGTATTTATCAGTATTGTGCGTCGCGATAAGTTTCGGGGTGATAGCAGTATCAAAACGTTTCTTCACTCGATTATGCGGAACCTGTGGCTGAATGAGATTAAGCGGCGTAACAAAGCCGTGGTTCGTGATACTGCGTATTATGAACAAAGTGAGAAGGAAGTTGATGACGGGCAGGACACGGTTTACGAGAGTGAAACCATCCGTCAGGTGATGGCTCTTTTTGACCGACTAGGCAAGAACTGTAAAAAAGTACTGGTCATGTTTTACTACCAGGATAAGTCGATGAAGGAAATTTCATCCGCCATGAACTACGACAACGAGCAGGTGGCGCGCAATACCAAGTACAAATGTACCAAAAAGCTGACGAGTATGCTCGACGATAGCCCGACCATGAAGGAGGCTTTTAAAGAACTACTTAATAATTACTGATGAACAATTTTTCAGACTTTGAACGGGCGCAGCAGATAGACCGCTACCTGGCGGGCCGCCTCAGCACCGAAGAAACCCAACAGGTAGAAGCAGCCATGCAGCAAGATTCAGCGTGGCAACAGGCCTACGAAGATGCCAAACTGTCGCGGACCATTACCCAAGAATTTGCCCTGCGGGATGAAATTCGCTCAATTCGTGCCAGTATGCAAAACGAAAGTTCTGCCGAAGCAGTCGCTGAGCCTACAGTTAGCGCTCCGGTGGTTAGCACCCCGACGGTCGGCGCTCCGACGGACACCGCTGAACGGTCGTCTGATTCTTCCGCTGCCGATACCAAGGTACGGCCCATGTTTCCTGCCTACCTCGGTCGCATCGCCGCCGGGCTAGCCCTACTGCTCGTTGGCTTCTTGGGCTTCCAGTACGCCACTCTGTCGGGCGATAGTTTGTACGCCGAGCGCGCTACTGTGTACCAGATGGCCGCGAGTCGCTCTTCTGAAACCACCGACGACACGCCCGAAGATCTTTTAGAGCAGCACTACCGCGCGCAGCGCTACGCCGAAGCCACCGCGGCCTACGAACAAATGCCCGATCCGTCGCTAACGGTCATGTTCTTAGCGGGGAACGCCTACCTGCAGCAAGATAAAACGGATCAGGCGATTGCCGCCTTCCGCGAGATTGTTCGGATCAACGGTAGCCAGGGCGTTAACCGGTTTGAAGAAGACGCGCAGTATTACCTTGCCATGAGTTATCTGAAAGCCGACCTTCCGCAGAAGGCAATACCGTTACTAGAGGAGATCAACGACACACCTCAGCACAGCTACCGCGCCCTGGTTAGTGATTACTATCTGTGGAAGGTGAAATTCTTCAGTCGCTTCCAGTAGCGCAGCACTTCGTCACTCCATTGGCGGCAGGCAGCTAGTGCCCCCGGCACTAAGCGGCTTGTCGCAACAGCTTTCTTCTCCGTAGTCGCCACCACAAGGCACCACCACCAACCAGCAGAAGCAGTCCTACGGCAATCAACCACCACTGCCGCCGGTCGTCATAAAGGGGGGCCGGGTCTCCGATAAAAACAAAGTTAGCCCAGTAGTAAGGTGCCTTCCGGGCCGGGTGCACCTCAGGATCGCTCAGGTAATCAAGCTTCGCCTGCTGCAGTGCCTCGTCCTTCTCCCACCCCTGCTTCAGGTACTGGTGTAACCGCTTGGTTAGCCACGCCGAGGAGCGATCATCAGCTTTCCACAGGGTCGTCATAATATTGGGGCAGCCGGCGTAGGCGAACGCCCGGGCCAAACTCATCACCCCCTCGCCCCGTACCAGTTGACCGTTGCCCGCTTCGCAGGCGCTTAAAATTACCAGTTTCACGCTGTCAAGGCGCATATTGTACAGTTCGTGCGTATAGAGTCGGTAGTCGGCCAGCGAGTCGCGCTGCTGGGGATAAAACGCGATAAACGATTGCGATGGGTTTTCCGCATCCACGGCGGCGTGCGTAGCCAGGTGCAGTACGTTATACGAACCCGCTACTCGAAGAAAGCGGCGCTTAGTGGCATCACCTTCCGTGTAGATGCTGCCGCCCACGCTTTCTACCTCAGCCTGGGAGTCGCGCAGCGGACTGAACCCCCGGCTGCGCACATTCCCCCCCCCTCCACCGGTGAAGGGAGCCATGGCCAGCACTGCTTCCGTAGGATACCCCCGCCGCTCGTTGATGGCCTGTTGCAGTAGTGATGCCGAGTAGCCGTAGTGTAGCGGGTGCGAATGCAGCAGGGAATTGTCTACCCGCCCGTCGGGAGAGAGTAGATCGAAGGGTAGGTAGTGCAACGGGCCGTCGGGCACGATGATGAGTTTGGAAGCTCCGGCAACGGCATCGGCCACCGGGGCAATCAGGTAGCGGTAAAGGATAGCCAAACTGGCTTCGTCGCTGCCTTGTCCGGGCTGATAGTCGTAGAGTTGCCGTTGCGTACGTTGCAGCGCCGAGTCTAGTTCCGGCAAGCGGGGCAAGGAAGCAACCGCCAATGATTGGGCAGTCATTGAGAACAGGTACAGCGTATCTTTTCCTAAGAAGTACTCCAGCAGAACTTCACCCTCACCGAGCAATGTGCGTTGCAGGGCCGCCATATCCAGCGTATCGGGCTGGTACTTGCGGCGGTAGTAATGTTCGTCCTTGTGCAAGTATTTAATGGTACGGGCCAGGGCGATTTCCTGGTCGATTAACTGCTGGCGGTACGCTTCGTTCTGCGCCGAGTCCTGACTCTCTGCCAGTTTCAGGCGCAGGGCGGTAATCTGTTGCTTCAGGCGACGCTCGTCCTGCACCAAGCTGTCGTTAACTCCCCCCGAAGTCTTGATCTTCACGTCACGCAGGCTTTCGGTAAGTACCGACGCTTTGCTGGCTTCTGAAAACTGGAATGCCTGGGTAGCGTACTGCGAATTGCCGGTTAGTTGATGGAGTTGCACCGCCGTAGCGATGGCTTCTTCGTAAACGGGCGCTACCTTGTTGACCAGAAACAGCTTGGCCTCGTCGTTGTCGTAGGTCTTCTGGATATGCTGCGCCACGCGGATGGCGAGTTGGTAAGTGGTGAGGGAGTGATTGAGTTTGGCGGTGTCCTGATCTTGTTGGTAATATTGGTGCCAGGCGGCAGCTTTGCCATTTAGTACTTCAAACAACTGTAGCAGAGAGATTGCCTCGGTGATGTCTTGTGGGTTAGCAGTAACGGTTGAGTCGTTAAAGTCGAAGGTGGCGTTGATGAGGGCGAGTTGGTAGTAGTGGAGGGCGGAATCGTACCGTTGGTAGGTCTGTGAAATGTTGGCGTAAATAAAATAAGAGTAAGGTAAATCTACACTTCTCGAGATGGTTCTGCTCCTGTTCATTTGAATAGAATTTTTAAGAAAAAATTCTGCAGAATCTAGCTGGTTTTCGTGCGCATAGAGAGTAGCTAAATTGTTGTAGCCTCCTACGGTGACACTCTTCTTATTGCTGGCTATTGATCTCTTTAAATAATACTCTGCACTGTCATATAGTTCTAGATTCATAAATTCTACTCCTAAGTTCAAATAGGTGGCCGGAAATGGGAATCCGCTACGCACTACCCCTTTGTAACTTTCTATAGCCTTCTGTCTGTCACCTAATTTAGAATATACCATTGCTATATTATTACCTACCCCCGCACGGTTCAACTCGTAATCGCGTTCTGTCGAATCCAGTGCTGTCAATGCCTTGCTGAAATAATTTTTTGCTTGGCTGTAGTTTCCTATTGTTTTGTAGAGTATACCTAAAGCGTTGAAAAGCCGCACTAGATCGGCATTCGTACCTTTTATTTTATACATAGCCCAAATGCCTTCTGCTTTTTGGTAATAAAATTCCGCCGAGTCGTAGTTGTCCAAATAATAGTAAATGCTCCCTATCAAAGTATAATCTTCTAGTAGAAGACTATCTCGAACGTTGCTACTCTTTTTTATTTCTATCGACTTATGATATGAGTTCAGTGCTCGATAAAAATCTTCTCTATCATGATAAATAGCACCTATCTTATGGTAGCAGTCCGCGTTATTTAGATCTCTATCTCCTACGTTACTCCGTTCATTTCTTAATTTTATAGAGATATTATAGTATTTAATAGCTTGTTCGTCGGACTGATACGTGGGGGAGGACTGATTATAAAGCTGTTCTGCTAATGCGTATATGCTATCTGCGTCTTGACCATTTACCTCTGTTGAGAGCACAATAATCACTACTACTCCTAATTCCTTTCTACTAATCTGGATAACATACTTTATCCAATAGCTAGCTACTTTAGAAACATAGAGTAAAGACGAAGTAATGAAGCAAATAGCTGACTTCAACGGTTGTTTGAATATAGTATACCTAGTATCTGCCATGACCAACAATTATATTTGGTCGCTTCTCAGTCCTCCCATTAGCAAACTGCTCCTTATACCTGACTAGCTCTACCAGATCTTCCGGAATTTCACCAAAGGTGGGATACCAGTAGAGAATAAACTCCAAATCGCTCTCAACTCGTACTTCACCGCCCTCCTCTTCGTAACTATAGCTCACGGTGAACCGACGGGAGTAGCCAGGATTGATAGCCGGTTCTTCGCCGTCGCCCTGGAAGATAAGGCTATCGATCAGCTGAAGGGTTACCTTCACGTCAATGAATCCGGTAGATGATGTATCACCAGGTACCTGTGGCTCTCCTTCGAGGTCACTGAATACAAGCAAAGGCTGTCCTTCTTGCATCTCTGCAAACCTTTCGCCATCTGAACTGATTCCCTCCCGTTGCGTAGCCGTAGGTGCGATGACTGCTCGATCAGCTGATACGTCAACAATGGTATCCTGGTAGTCGAACCCCGCAATCGTAACTTGTGCTTGACAAATAGTCAATCTATCCTCTGATGTATACGTCACTGTATAGACTACTCCTGACTCGCTGCCGTTCACATCAAACGCTCCGGTTCTAGGATTCAGATCTAGTCCCTGAGGTTCTACTGTAAAAACTCCATCCGGCTTCGTATCGCCCGTAAAGGTAGGCGCAGCTAATTGAGTGGTTCCTGGAAAGGGAACGTAATAGTTCAACTGTCCTACGTTACCTTCATACGAAAAAACACACTCTTCCACCTTCCTGTCTCCCTCCGTAATTGCCACCTTCGTTACACAAGTAGTTACCCCATCATCTAGCGTATACACCACCGTATACTCACCGGCCGTGCTAGCGTTCACGTCAATTGCCCCGGTAAGCGAATCAATCGTTAGGCCCTCGGGTTGGGCCGAAAACGTACCGGTGGGTTGGTCACCCTCGAATACAGGAGTTGCCAACTGATCTCCCGCTCCCCCGCTGGTCGTGTAGAGCACCTGGCCGTAGGTAAATAGACAAGGTGCGGTTGGATCTTCGCAGTCGCAAAAGTAGTCGCAGGCCGAAAAACTTAGCAGTAGGGCAACAAAAAGCCCGGTGTTGGTTAGCAGATGTTTCATTGTAGGTTAGTTTTTGAATAAACGCAAAGTAGCTCCTGTTCATCCGCATCAAAACGGACGGTCGTTAAGTTTATATTAATGTACTGATAGGTAGTAGAAATGGTAGGCTATTTACCCCTCTTTATACGTGCTACACCAAAAGGTAAACATTGCTACGATATTTATCGCACAATACAAATTGCGCCTAACTTCCTACATTGTTTGGTGAATCCGTTAATTACAAAAGTTATTTCTGCATTAGTTTTTATTATTGTTATATACGAAATAAAAATAATCATGATTGATAGTACGGTTTCCAACGAAGAGATCCTCCTGCGGATCAGCGGCGAGCTTAAGCAGAAGATTGCCCGCGTCCGCTCGCACAGCAGTCAGCTGCAACGCGCCTTTGCGGGAGCAATGGATGATGAGCATCAGCAACGCTTCGAGTCGATCGAGAAAGACTGCCTTGATCTGAATAGCATTATCCATAATCTGATTTCGTTAGACAATCAGTACGACGAGCATCGTCATCCTATCCAGGTGGATACGGTGCACCTAAACCGCTTTCTGAGTGGCTACGTAGCCGATTACACCTCAGAACCTACGCAGCGTAAGCGCATTCAGGTGTCCTACGAAGACATCGACGAGAGCATTCACATCCACATCGACCCAGAGGCGATCTCTGAAGCCTTATCGCACATTTTATCCAACGCCGTTAAGTTTTCACAGGCTGATACGCAGGTGGTCATCAAATTGGTGCGCTACGCCAATGTGGCCAACCTGTCCATCTCCGACCAGGGCATCGGTATTCCTAAAAAGCTGCGGCCCTACCTGTTTAAGAAGTTTAGTAAGGCCACCCGCCACGGCACCCAGGGCGAAGAGTCTACCGGCCTTGGTCTGTACCTTACCCGCAACATCATCGAGAAGCATCAGGGCAGTGTGTGGCTCGAAAGCGAAGAGGGCCGTGGCACCAACGTATATATCAACCTGCCCATCCGCGAGAAGATTGGGTAACGCTAAAAACTGTAACCCCAGCGTTCCGGTAAACTAGGCGGACGGGCTCGCTACTGATCGTTTCCCCCATCACAGTGCCATCAAGCTAATCGTAAAGTTGTTTTTCTTTAGGTTATAGTTCGCGTTTGCGCGGGTGTGGGTGTATTTCAGATTGTCGCGATAAGCGATTAACTTGGGTAAAAGTAACTAAAAAGCCACAGTGATGACCAAAGAAGAGTTTTTAGCCATAGCTTCCACTAAATACGATAAAATCGAGCAATTGG
>JBASAY010000075.1:0-9728 GCA_049650865.1 Tunicatimonas sp. | reverse complement strand
GAGACCGGAGACCGGAGACCGGAGACCGGAGACCGGAGACCGGAGACCGGAGACCGGCACCGCTATCGTTTAGTAGCCAACATCCAATATCTGACTATGTAGAAAGTCTTCCAGAATCTTGCCACCTAGAAAGTCATCCAGCATCTCAGGGCAATCGCGTTTAAAGTCTGACGACGTCATTCCGGAAATTCGTTTCGCTACGCTGCACAAATTTCCGGAATCTCCTCCTTCGTATCAGGAGATTTCGGATATTTTCCATCGCTACACTCTGAAAAATTCCGAAATGACGGCATAAAAAGTTAAACGCGATTGCCCTGTCCAGCATCTGTTCTGTCTTACTTTGGTGGATGAAATTTCCTAGATTCAGCAGCGTTGATGTAATAAAAAAGTTTCTTTCGTACCGAGAATCTCTTTTTAGTTCTTCCGAAAGTAACTTACTTCGGCCCAATGCTTTAGGGCGGTCGCCTTAACCACTGCGTTCACCATCACCCTGCCCCACTTATGGAAAGTTCTTTGTCATTCCTTCCGCCGATCCTCTTCTACGCCGCCATCGCCGCAGCCGCCTTAGGGGTGCTGATGTTTTTGTACCTCTTCTTCCGCCTACTCACCCTGCGCGACTACAAAGCACGCTACGATTTTATTAACCAGCAGGAGAAAAAGCTGCTGCTTTACGGTAGCATTGCCCTGATCGTGGCCGGCGGGCTCTACGGCATCTCGACGCTGGCTACCGAGTGGATGTTCCTGCTGGTAGGGGTGCTGGTTGCCTTTATGTTTGGCACCCTGATCGGGGTAATCATTTACAACTTCCTGGAGTATTATTACCCCACTCTGCAAGAAAAGCGGCTGCAACGGCTGCGCTACAAGCCGCGCAAATCGCCCAAGTCGGGCAAACCGATGAAGTTGCTCAGCGAGAACGAAGAAGACGTGCACCTGGATGAAGGGCAGCAGGCCGAGGAAAACATCTTTTCGGTAGACTATGACGTGTGGGTTGATGAGGAGTCGGACTACGTGAAGGTAGAAAAGTACCGCGGCCACCTGCACGCCGAGAAGTCGCCCACCTGCGGCTACTACACCCTGCGGGTGGTACGCGAGGAGATCATTGAGTCGCCCACCACCGAGCGGCAGGGCACGCTGGTGAAGCACTACGAGTGCAGCTACACCAAGTACAAAACCCAGCGCGTATTTAACATTGCCCCTCTAAAAAAGACCAAACCCGATGCGGGCAAGACGTTGGTGAAGGGTTGAGGTGAGACAGTATTAGGAATACCGCCGACTTGTATGGAGTATACGGATAACTTGAACGCGGTATTCGTCAGGAATGCGATAGACAGCAAAGTAAGGAAGACGGGAGATGACAAGTTCGCGAGTGTTCGGTCTGCGACCGTCCCGACCGAGAAGCGGGAAGGATTCAAGCATAGCGATTGATTGGGTGATACGATCAATTACGCTATTAGCGGCCGGTAGACTATCCTTAGCGATGTAACTATGGATGCCCCTCAAATCCCGCCTGGAAAAAGGCGTATATTCAATATTCAAGACCAAATTCTTTACGTATCTCGTGATGAGATATCATCTTGTTAGGGTGATTATCTGCCTGATCTAGACCTTTTTGAATTTGCTGATCTACCCAAGCGAGATAGTCAGCGCTTGGCTTTTCGCCAGCATCTTCTATAAAAGGGTTTCTTTCTTTGTTTATAATCTTTTCCATAAGGCTAATATACAGGAAAAAGAGCATCTGTAAAACCACCCTTCTAAGCACACCCCATTTTCCCTCCATCCACCGTCAGGTTTACGCCATTAATATAAGCAGCGGCGGGTGAAGCCAGGAACGCCACCGCGTAGGCGATCTCCTCGGGCCGGGCAAAGCGCCGTAGCGGAATGGCCTCCTTCATGGCCTTTTCTACCTCCGCTTCGCTCTTTTCCTGAGCCGCCGCCCGCTTGCGTACCAGGTCCCAGATGCGGTCGGTGTCAGTGGAGCCGGGCAGCACGTTGTTCACCGTGATGCCGTGCGGCCCCAGTTCGCCCGACAGCGTCTTGGCCCAGTTGGCCACGGCTCCCCGCGTGGTGTTCGACACGCCCAAACCCGCAATCGGCTCCTTCACCGAGGTGGAAATGATGTTAATAATGCGCCCGTACCCACCCTGCCGCATAAGCGGAGCCACTGCCTGCACCAGAATCTGGTTGCAAAACACATGCATCTCGAAGGCCCGCCGAAAGGCGTCTACCTCGGCTTCGTAGGCCGGACCCGCCGCCGGCCCGCCGGTGTTGTTCACCAGAATGCCTACCGCCGCCTGGTTGCTCACGTACTCGCTGATCTTGGCTTTCAGAAAATCGGGCTGCTGGAAGTCGGCGGCCAGGTAGTGATGCTCCTGCTGCTGAGGCGTAGGCAGTTCGGCCTGCACCGCCTTTAGCTTATCTTCATTGCGGGCCACCAGCGTAATGCTCGCGCCGAGGGCGGCCAGCTCTTGCGCGCAGGCTCGACCAATGCCCTGGGTGCTGCCGCAGACGATGGCCCGGCGACCGCTTAAATCCGTATTCATCATGTGTCAACTATTTGTATCTTTAGCGCCAAGGTAAAAATTATGAACGATTTGTACCAACGGGCGCGGACCTACGACCAGGAAGACCCGCTGCGCCACTTCCGGCAGGAGTTTCACTTACCTATCAACGATTCCGGCGATCCGTTGATCTACTTTTGCGGTCACTCGCTGGGCTTGCCCCCCCGCACCGCCCGCGCGTACGTGGAGCAGGAGCTTACCAAGTGGCAAACCCAGGGAGTGGAAGGTCACTTTGAAGAACCCCGGCCCTGGGTGGCCTATCACAAACTACTGAAACCGGCGTTGGCCCACATTGTGGGAGCCCAGGAGCAAGAAGTGGTAGCGATGAACAACTTGACCACCAACCTGCACCTGATGCTGGTGTCGTTCTACCAGCCTACCCCGCAACGCTACAAAATCTTGCTGGAGGCCGAGGCGTTCCCTTCCGACCACTACGTAGTAGAAAGCCAGTTGCGCTACCACGGCTACGACCCGCAGGAGGCCACCGTGGCGCTGCGCCCGCGCGCGGGTGAAACTACCTTGCGCACCGAAGACATTGTGCGGGCAGCGCAAGACCCGGCGGTGGCCCTGGTGCTGTGGCCCGGAGTACAATACTACACCGGGCAGTGGTTCGATGTTCCGGCCATCGTGGCGGCAGCGCAGCGGGGCGGGGCAAAGATCGGACTCGACCTGGCGCACGCGGTGGGCAACGTGCCCCTGCACCTGCACGACTGGAACGCTGACTTTGCGGTGTGGTGCAGCTATAAGTACCTCAACGCCGGGCCGGGCAACACGGGCGGACTCTTCGTCCACGAGCGCTACGCCCACAATACTTCGCTGCCCCGTTTCGCCGGTTGGTGGGGACACGATGAGGGCGAGCGCTTTCGGATGCGCCCTGGCTTCCAGCCTATGCCCGGTGCCGACGGTTGGCAATTGAGCAACGTTAACGTTTTGTCGCTCGCGGCACAGCGGGCGGCGCTGGCCATTACCACGCGGGCCGGAATGAAAGACCTGCGCCGCAAGAGCGTGCTGCTTACCGGTTTCTTAGAAGAATGCCTGCGCCAGCGTGGCTTGCTGGGCGGACCGGTGCGTTTGGTTACCCCCCGCGAACCCAGTGCCCGGGGGTGCCATCTGTCGCTTACGGTCGCCGGTGGCAAGCGCGTATTTGATGCGCTCACCCAGGCCGGAGTGGTAGCCGATTGGCGAGAACCCGATGTGATCCGCGTAGCGCCGGTACCCCTGTACAACACCTTCGGAGAGGTTTATCAGTTTAGTGAGTTGCTGGGGCAAGCGTTAGCGGGTAGCAATGTTGAACACTGAACAAGGAATGATGAATGATGAAGTAACATTTTATGTTGCATTCATGCCTGACAAATTCTTATGAAGAACGTTATTATTCTCGGCAGCGGACTGGCGGGTTCGCTGCTCAGCATCCTGCTGGCCCAACAGGGCTACGCGGTGCGGGTCTACGAAAAGCGGCCTGATCCCCGAACAAAGGAGGCCGCCGGGGGCCGCTCGATCAACCTGGCGCTGAGTCGGCGGGGGTGGAAGGCGCTAGCGGCGGCGGGTATCGACGAGCAAGTGCGACAGCAGGCGATTGCCATGCGGGGGCGTATGGTCCACAATACCGAAGGTAGCCCCGCCCTGCAAGCCTACGGTACCGATGGGCAGGCGATCTACTCCGTATCGCGCGGGGCGCTAAACCAACTGCTGCTCAACGAAGCCGAACAACGGGGCGTGCAGTTGTTCTTCGGGCACGCCTGCCGCTCGGTAGATTTAGCGCAGGGCCAGCCGCTCGTCTACAACCTGCAACAGGGTAAGGAGCTAACCCCCGAAGCCGATCTACTGATCGGAGCCGACGGCGCTTATTCTACCCTACGCAGCGCCATGCAGCTTACTCCGCGTTTCAACTACAGCCAGCACTACATCGAGCACGGCTACAAGGAGCTACACATTCCGCCGACGCAGGGCGATTTTGCGATGGAACCCCACGCACTGCACATCTGGCCCCGGGGCGGCTACATGCTGATTGCCCTACCCAACGCCGATAAAAGCTTCACCGCCACGCTGTTTCTGCCCTACGAAGGAAAGAACTCGTTCGCCCAACTGAGTGGTGAAGCGGAGCTAAAGGATTTCTTCGCTGAGCAGTTTCCCGACGCGGTTTCGCTGATGCCCAATCTGGAGGAAGATTTCTTTGGCAACCCCACCGCCGACCTGGTGACGATTCGCTGCTACCCCTGGTCGCGCTACGGCAAGAACCTGCTCATCGGCGATGCGGCCCACGCCATCGTGCCCTTCTACGGGCAGGGCATGAACGCCGCCTTCGAGGACTGCCGCCTCCTGGCCGCGCACTTCGCCGACCAGCCTACCGACTTAGCAACGGTGCTGGATAACTTTCAGCAAGCGCGCAAACCCGATGCGGACGCCATCGCCGAGCTGGCCCTGCAAAACTTTGTCGAGATGCGCGACCGGGTGGCCGACCCGCAATTTGTGGCGCAGAAGCAAATCGAGGCCGAACTACACCGCCGCTACCCCGACCGGTGGATTCCCCTCTACACGCGGGTCACCTTTAGCGACGACCGCTATTCGGAGGCCTTACGCCGCGGAAAACAGCAGGAAGCAGTGATGCAACGGGTGATGCAGGAGACTCCCAACCCTACAGAACTGAAGGATGAAGACTACGCTCGGATCGTTGCTCTTCTGTAAAACCGTGCGCCATGCGATAGAGAACATCGCCGCGCGAAAACCGTTTACTAATTGTTCTTTGCTCACTTAGAATTACCGTGCATGCCCTATCTCAATCGCTTCCCTGCCTTTTTGCTCTTACTGCTTCCCTTCTTTACTGCCTGTGAAAACACCTCACAGAGCACCTTGCCCCTGGCCCGGGGCACCAATGATGAGGTGCTACTGGTGATGGATTCTACCGCCTGGGCGGGGGAACTGGGCGACGAGTTGCGGCTTACCTTTCGGGAGGCCATGCCGGGCTTGCCCCAGCCTGAACCTTACTTTGACATTCGCTATGTTGACCCCTTTAAGCTTAACAGCGTGCTGCGCAGCGCCAAGAATATTTTATTCGTTACTACGCTCGACAATGAGAGCCCCGCCGGACGGAGGATGCAAAGCTACTTTACCGAAGAGTCGATTCAGCGCATTCGTGAGGAGCCTAACCTGTACATGTTCGAGAAGCAAGACGAGTTTGCGCGGGGGCAAGAGATTTACCACCTGTTTGGCAATACCGAAGCCGAACTAGTTAGTAACATTCAGGAGAACCGCCTTAAGATCAGGCAGCGCCTCGAGGATGTACTGCGCGACCGGATTACTGAGGGACTCTACAAGGGGAATGAGCAGCGTTCGGTGAGTAAGTACTTGCTAGAGAACTACGGCTTTTCGCTGCGCGTGCCCTTTGGCTACGACCTGGTGCCCCTGACCGACAGTGTGGACAATTTTGTGTGGCTCCGACAACTAGGAGACATTGATAAGAGCATTGTCGCTACTTTTAAAGACTACACCTCTGAAGATGCTTTTGATCCGGAAAATATCCTGGCGTTTAGAGAACAGCAGCTGGGTCGCCACATTGCCGACAATTCTGATGCCTACATGACGGTGCAGCGTGTGGAGCGAAAAGAAGAGGGAGTAGTATTTGATACAATTACGTTAGTAGAATACGACACGGTTACCTTTCAGGGGAAGTTTGCCGTGGAAACCCGCGGACTGTGGCGCCTAAGCAACAACTCGATGGGGGGTGGCTTCTTGGGCTATACCTTTGTGGATGAGGCGCAAGATCGACTCTACTACATCGAGGGATACGTATACAGTCCGGGCGAAAAAAAGCGTCCCTCTATCCGAGAGCTAGAGGCTATTCTGCGTACGTTTAGCACCCCGAAGGCAGGTGAGGCTACCGCCGCGAAGTAGCAGTTTACCCAAGGTGTCCTCCTCGTGCTAAACTGCTACTTTTTGATGGCTCGAATCATCCCATAAATCGTATATTGGCTGGGTAAACCACCGTCGCTTATGTCTGAAGCCGTTGCGCCCTCTCCCGCTGATACCCATCTCAAATCTTCTAAAACACCGTCTAAACGTCTGCTGTCGCTGGATATCCTCCGCGGGATCACCATCGTAGGCATGATCGTGGTGAACACTCCCGGTTCGTGGGGCAATGTGTACGCGCCCCTGCTGCACGCCGATTGGCACGGCCTTACTCCTACCGATCTGGTTTTTCCCTTCTTCCTGTTTATGATCGGCATATCCATCACCCTGGCGCTGGGTCGCCGGAAGGAAGCGGGTGTTCCTCAAACCGGACTCGTCACTAAAATCGTGAAGCGAGCACTGATCATCTACGCGCTGGGTATCTTTCTTACGCTGTTTCCTAAGTTCGACTTTGCCAATCTGCGCTACGTAGGCGTGCTGCCGCGCATTGCTATTGTCTACTTAGTGTGCAGCCTGTTGTTCTTGCAGCTATCCTGGCGGTCGATTGCCTGGTTGAGTGCCCTTACGCTGGTGGGCTACTGGCTGGCGATGGTGCTGATTCCGGTGCCGGGAGTAGGTTTTGCCAACCTCGAGCCGGGCACCAACCTGGCCGCCTGGCTTGATGAGTTGCTAGTGCCGGGCCGGATGTATCGTGGTACCTGGGACCCGGAAGGTTTCTTAAGTACCTTTCCAGCCATCGTAAGCGGTTTTACCGGGGTGCTTACCGGCTACTGGCTGCGTACGTCGCGCAGCACGCAGGACAAGATTATCGGAATGATGGTGGCCGGAGTACTGGCTTGCTTGGTGGGTTACCTGTGGCACCAGTTCTTTCCGGTAAATAAGAACCTGTGGAGCAGCTCGTACGTGCTTGTGTCGTCGGGCATGGCGCTGTTGCTGCTGGGCACCCTCTACTGGTTCGTGGATGTGAAAAATTACCGGAGCTGGACGCCCTTCTTCGTGGCCTTCGGCATGAATGCGATTACGGCTTTTGTGATCCACGGAGTATTTATTGACGCCTTTATGGTGCCCGTTAATGCCTCGGGTGAAGTGCTAAAGACAGTAAGCTACCAGGGCTTGGTTCAGCTGGGACTTACCGCTAATTTCGCTTCGTTGCTGTGGGCGCTGGGCTACCTGTTGCTGTGTTTTATTCCAATCTGGATGATGTACCGGAGGAATGTGATTGTGAAGATTTAACGAACGTCTTTCGGAGGCCCCTAAGCTCATCTTCTGATAATCAACGATAGTTACCTTATGCACGGCTTTTTCATAAAAAAAGCAGAAGCAAACGACCGGTGCATATGTGGGCCGACTCGTTTGGTTTTCAAATTACTACTTTAAATTTTTGGGGTTAGCGAAACAAATGTTTGCGTTCGTTCTTCATCAGGCTCACGTATGCACTTTGTTAGCAACTGTTTCACATCCTTTTTAAATTGACTTTATATTGTTGTCCCCCCTGCCATAATTTTGCTTTAACACGACTTTCAGTAATTTCTTGAATCATCATCAGCCAAGTAAATTGATGATCAAATACGTTTTCTATTCTTAGAAAGGTCTGTCCGTGATAATTCTCAATAGTATAATAGGTTAGTTCTAAATCATGGTACTCTTCTGAACAATACTTGATTCTTACTCTACAAGTATTTACTTGATCCATGTACTCGGAACGTATTAAAGATCTTTCTTCCATGCTATCTAGAAAGGTAATTTGATATTCTAAATCATCCAAAGTAAATCTCCATTGTCCAGTCTGAAGTACTCTCAATATATGACTCTCATCAAATGATTTATCAGGATTCATCTTGGTATAAGTTACCAGATTGAGCGAATCATAAGAATTGGTCAAATGCTTACCATTTAATTGATAGGTGAAGATTGAGGTATCAGCCTGTATTGAATCTGAGAAAATTTGGATATCAATAGTATCCGCTAGTTTTCCAATACTTTTAAAAATAAATTGGTTGCTATCGATTGTCAATAGCACTCCATAGGATGTGTTATCCGTATATTCTCCTACATCAATAGTGATCCAATTTCCTGTAATAGATGCTTCTTTCCGATCTATACAAGCTGATAAGCTCATAAGAAGCAGGAAGATGATTATTCTTTCCATTCAATAGTTGCTAACGCCAAGGCTAGCCATCATACCGGGCCTTGCGGGTGTTTTCCTTTCAAGTTACAATTTTCGTGCTCGGAGCAACGGACTCTCAAGTTCATCTATCCGCCCGGTTGGGGCTAGCTGATGTTGTAGCCCGTTTTAATCTTTCCTCGAATTCTTCATCGCCTGATGCTTTAATTTTGAATTCAACTTTGTCAATCCTAACGCTGAGCAGAAATTGATACTTCAGTTGAATCACATGAAAGTTCTGGGTCCAAGTTTGTCCTGTTGAAATTAAATAAAGAATTGCATTCAATCTGGCTTTGTAAATCATAATCCTATCTGGGAATTCACAAGCTATCCAAGACTGATCTTCTAAATCGATGGCTGACGTTAAGAATGACTGCCAATTCAAATTAATAGTCATTTCAACAGGATATTTTATATGATCCCACCAGTGAGAGAATCCTGGATTGGAATTATTTAAATCATAATAGTACTCTGGTCTACTGATAAATTGACTTTCAATTTTCCGAAGAATCCTTTTCCGGTCGACGTGTGGAACCGAAAAGTCCTCATCAGAGAATTCTTTCTTTAGCAGATCTATCTTTTCGTTCCAATGCATTTTAATTTAAATGGGCTACAACATCCGTACATCCGCAATTGCGTTTATTTGCAATATAGCATTCGTGTGGCACCCCGACAATAAGTCCTAAATTACCCATATTTTTGTTTCATTCATATTTTTAGTAGCACTTTTCAAACAAATTATCTGAGAAAGCAGACTATACGTTGGCAATTAGCTAAACGTTTACAAACGACTACAAACGTTGAATCACCGGATTGCAGAGAGCTTATTGCTGCTTGCGTCGCACCAGCGGTCCGATAGAGTCAACCAAAAGCTACAGCTTTCTCTTCAACAAGTTTTGTGAAAAGCTACTCGGTTATCAAACTAAGTACCCTATGGTGGACCGATAGGCCGAGAATATCTTAAACTAAAAAGTGGTGGTGATTCAGAAAGTATGATAGTTCAAACGAATCCAAAATTGATATAAAAGAAAGCGAGCTCAAAAGCGATAACATGATTTTCCATCTTCTTGGAAAAATTACACGACCGACGAAATGCTCTT
>JBASAY010000074.1:0-14061 GCA_049650865.1 Tunicatimonas sp. | reverse complement strand
CTTTTTCTTTCCACCGAGCTACCTTTACTGCTTCATTTCTCATTCCTCGCATAGATGGTTTCGCAACTCAAATATGCGGGGAATTTTTTTATTCTCTTAACTTGAATTTTGCACAGCCTAGCTATAGTTCCATTAAATATCAAACCGAATACCCTGCGCCAGTGGCAACTCGGTGCTGTAATTAATCGTGTTCGTCTGCCGACGCATGTACACCTTCCAGGCGTCGGAGCCCGACTCGCGGCCGCCGCCAGTGTCTTTCTCGCCCCCGAAGGCTCCGCCAATTTCCGCTCCCGACGTGCCGATGTTCACGTTGGCAATGCCGCAGTCCGAGCCCCGCTGCGACAAAAAGGCTTCGGCTTCCAGCAGGTTGGTGGTGAAGATGGCCGACGACAATCCTTGGCGCACAGCGTTGTGCAGATTGATGGCCGCGTGCACGTCGCCTTCGTATTTGATGAGGTACAGAATGGGCGCGAAAGTTTCTTCCTGCACGATATCGTAGTGGTTTTCGGCTTCCACCAGGGCGGGCGTTACGTAGTTGCCCCCGGCGTGCGCACCTTCCTTTAGCACCTTGCCGCCGGTGAGCAGTTTGCCCCCTGCTTCCTGCGCCGTTTCCAGCGCCTTCGTGAAGTTTTGCACTGCCTCTTGATCGATGAGCGGCCCCACCAGGTTCTTCTCGTCCAGCGGATTGCCGATGGATAGCGAAGGGTAAATTTTGAGCAAGCGTTCTTTTATCTCTTCGTAGCGCGACGTGTGCACGATCAGGCGGCGGGTGCTGGTGCAACGCTGTCCGGCCGTACCCACCGCTCCAAACACGGTAGCGCGAATGGCCATTTCCAGATCGGCGTGCTCGGTGATGATGATAGCGTTGTTGCCGCCCAGTTCCAGCAGCGAGCGGCCCAGACGCGCCCCTACCGCTTCGCCCACCCGGCGGCCCATGCGGGTAGAGCCGGTAGCCGACACCAGCGGCACCCGCCGGTCGTTGGCCATCAACGCGCCAATTTTAGCGTCACCGATGATGAGGTTAAAGATGCCCTCCGGTAAATCGTTTTCCTTAAGCACCTGCGCCACAATGCGCTGGCAGGCCAGCGCGGTGAGCGGAGTCTTCTCCGAGGGCTTCCACACGCAGACGTTGCCCGACGCAGCCGCTAGCATAGCGTTCCAGGCCCACACTGCCACCGGGAAGTTGAAGGCCGAGATAATACCCACCACGCCTAGCGGATGGTACTGGTCGTACATGCGGTGCTGCGGCCGCTCGGAGTGCATCGTGAAGCCGTACAATTGCCGCGATTGCCCCACCGCAAAGTCACAGATATCGATCATCTCCTGCACCTCGCCGAGCCCCTCCTGGTAAATCTTGCCCATCTCGTAGGTCACCAGCCGACCCAGCGGCTCTTTGAACTCACGCAGTTGATTGCCAATCTGCCGCACAATCTCGCCCCGCTGCGGGGCGGGCATCATCCGCCAGGTGGTAAAAGCCTCTTGTGCCTGGTCGATCACACGCTTGTAGTCAGCCTCAGTGGCCATGGTGACGGTGGCAATCAGTGCCCCGTCGGTGGGTGAGTGGATGGGGCGCGTGGTTTTACCTTCGGCGGGACCAAAGTGCTGGCCGGTGCTGTAAGCAGGATTTTGCTCCTGAATGCCCAGTTGTTCGAGGGTGGATTGGATGTTGGTCATATTTTTATGTCGTTGAGACGCATTGAGACGCCATGAATAGCGTCTGTACTAGGGAATAGGAATAAGAATAAGTGGAAGAATCTGTTTGAGAGGGCGAAGGTAGGAAGAGTTCGGGAGGATTTTCAGGATAGGTATGCTAATTGTATCGTTCTTCTGAAAATAGAAAGCCCTATGAAAAATTGCTTGTTCGTGCTTGCTCTTCTGGCAGGATGCTTCACTGTCGCCTCCGCCCAGTTGGTGGGCACCACCTTCCCCGCTATGGAAACCGAAACGGTAGAGGATAAAACGGTGACCCTGCCTCAGGATGCGCAAGGCCGCGTAACCTTAGTGGCGATGGCCTATTCTAAAAGGGCTGAGAAGGATCTAAACTCGTGGCTCAGTCCGCTATTCAATACGTTTATCAAGCAGAAGGTGAGCGACGGCGGGCTGTTCGCCAGTTTCGCCCATGATATCGACGTGTACGTGGTGCCGATGTTCACCGGAATTAAAGCGGCCGCCCAGGGCACGGCCAAGCGCAAAGCAGCCAAGCACCTCGACGCTCGACTGGTGCCCTACGTGCTGTTCTACAAGGGCAAGTTAAAGCCCTACAAAGAGGCGCTGGAGTTTGACAAAAAAGACGTTCCCTACCTGTTTTTGCTCGACGAGGACGGTGAAATTGTCTACGCCACCTCCGGGGCTTACTCGGGCAAGAAAATGACCGCCATTGAGGAAGCGATAGACAACCTGTAACGAAGGCGTCCATCTAAAAACCTTTCACCCGTTTTTTGATTAAAATAAGAAGTAAGCGTTGCGATCGCTTGTGGCGCTATCATTCTACTTCTTATTGCATGAAACACATCGATATCAACCACGAACCGGTGCCCGCCCTGGGGCTCGGCACCTACTCGCTCAAGGGAAAAGTTTGCCAGGAAGCCGTAGCCGATGCCATCGATATTGGCTACCGCCACATTGATACGGCCCGCATGTACGACAACGAGCACGACGTAGGCCTAGGCATCCAGCAGTCGGGAATTGACCGGGATGAACTGTTCGTAACCACCAAGATTTGGTACACCGACCTGAAGCACGACCAGGTGCTGAGCGCCACTGACGACAGCCTACGCCAACTGCAACTCGATTACGTGAATCTGCTACTGGTGCACTGGCCTTCGGAACAGGTGCCGCTGAAAGAAACGCTGGAGGCGCTGACGAAGGTGCAGCAACAGGGCAAGGCGCGGCTGATTGGGGTGAGCAACTTTCCTCCCGCCATGCTGAAAGAAGCCTTTTCGCTGGCTCCGGTGGTATGCAACCAGGTGGAGTACCATCCGTACCTGGGGCAAAGCGCGCTGATCAATATGGTACGCGAGCACGATGCTCTGCTGACGGCCTACTCGCCCATCGCGCAGGGCGCGGTGCAAGAAGACACGACGCTTCGCGCTATCGGGGAGCGCTACGGAAAAACTCCTACCCAAGTGGCCCTGCGGTGGCTCATGGAGCAAGACAACGTAGCGGCGATTCCCCGGGCCAGCAGCCACGCCCACCGCGCCGCCAACTTCGACGTCTTTGACTTTTCATTGACCGATGAGGAGATCGAGCAGATCCATACCCTGAGCCGCGGCGAGCGCCTGATCAACCCGCACTGGGCTCCGGTGTGGGAGGAGGCGTAACAACGGAGAACGGAGAACGGAGAATGGAAGACGGAGGCAGGAAATACGCTCTCCGGTCTCCCTCCTCCAGTTTCCCTTTCCCGTCTTACACCTTCACCCACCCTTGTTTTTTATCGCTTTCTATGATTTTTTCGCACAGCACTAATTCGCGCAGTCCGTCGGCGAAGGTAGGATAGGCACCGTTACTTTGCTTGCCAGCAGCTACGGCGGCGTACACTTCTTTGAATAACTGCTTCGACGTATCGGGGAAGCCTTCGTTGTGCCCACCGGGGAAGGAAATAGCGCTCTGCGCTGCCGCGTGCACCAACCCGGGATCCCGCATTAGCACCTCGTTGGCCTTGTCGCGCTTTCCAATCCATACCTCATTAGGAGCCTCTGAGTTCCAGGCCACGGTTTCTTTAGAACCCGCAATTTCCAGTTTTAGCTGATTCTTGCGGCCGGCCGACACCTGGCTCACCGTGGCCACTCCCTTGTTGCCGTTCTCAAAGCGCAGTAGCACGTTGGCGTGATCTTCGGTGGTGATGGGCACGTCCTGGTAGTCTTCGGGCTTCAGCGTCATGCCACTGTAAGTTTCTATTGGCTTAAGCGGCTTCTTACGCTGCTTATGCACGGTCGAAAAATCAGCCAGCACCTCGGTAATTTTTAGTCCCGAAATGTATTCCACCAAATCGAGCAGGTGCGAGCCGATATCGGCAATGGCCCGCGAGTCACCCGACTGCTCGGGCTCGAGCCGCCAGTTGTAGTCGGTGTCGTAGTAGAGCCAATCCTGCAGGTACGTGCCGATGACGGAGTACACCTGGCCCAGTTCGTCCTTCTCGCGCATGGCGCGCATCTGCCGCACCAGCGGGTAGTAACGCAAATTAAAGTGAATAGCGTTGACCAAACCGGTTTTTTTAGCCAAGGCAACCAGTTCTTCGCCCTGCTGCGAGGTAGTGGCCAGCGGTTTTTCTACCACCACGTGCTTGCCCGCTTCCAATGCCGCTTTGGCCATATCGAAGTGCAGGAAGTTGGGCGTGCAAATGTGTACGCACTGCACTCCGTCGTGCTGCAACAACTGGTTGAAATCGCCGTAGGAGGCACCGATGCCCAGTTGTTCGGCCTTCTGGCGGGCGTAGTCTTCGCTCACGTCAGCGATGGCCACCACGTCGGTATTGGGGAGGCGGCGTAGCGCTTCAATGTGGGCGGGGCCGATAAAGCCTAAACCGGCTACGGCTACTTTGATCTTTTCCATAGTAGGTTGGTTAGTGCGTTGTTATTGTTTCAATACTAGCAGGTTCCGAGCAAAAAACCAATCGCCCGGCGGCCAAGCTTCGGCCGAAGGTCGCTAAAACCGAACCGTCTGTTTCCCCTCCTCCAACGGCATCGCGTCTCCTTGCCAGCGCAGTTCTCCGGTCAGTCCCGGCGGCAGCGTTACTTCGCCCGTGAGTCCGCTTTCTCCCTGACGGGTAAATTTAACCGCAATTTCGCCCTGCGGATGCGGCATGCTTCCCGAAACGGTTTCCAGATAGCCGAGCGCCGGAGCGATACGCACCGCCGCAAAGTGCGGCGCGGCTGGTTGAATACCACATACCGTGGCTAAGAACTCGTAGTTTGGACTGGCACTCCAGGCGTGGCAGTCGGAGCGGGTATCTTCTTCGTGCTCCGCAAAGGTGGTGAGTCCTTGGGCGAGCATATCCTTCCAGGTACCGAGGTTATTGACGAAGTAGTCGGCCTGCCCCAGCTTTTGCACCGCCCGGGTTAGGTAGAACCGGTAGTAAATATTGCACTGCACCAGCGACGAGTCACGTAGGATTTTTTCTAGCAAAGCGGCCTGCTCGGTTTCTGGCACTGCGTCGGTCAGGATCGCCATAATGTTGGCGTGCTGACTGAACGAAGTCTTCTCCGGGTTGTCGGCCACCAACTGCCGCTCCGCATCGTAGCTGCTGCGCACGATGGCCTGCTTGGTGGTGACCGATAGGGTTCGGTAGCGCTGAGCCTGATCCGGGTGCCCGTAGTAATCGAACAGTTCAGCAGCGTAGTCCAGCGCGTAAACCCACTGTAGGGTGATGAGGGTAGAGTGCCCCCCCTCGGCCCCGGGTGGCACACCCCGCGGAAAGCCCTTGGCCACGTCTACGTAGTTCCACCACTGCAGGTCGGTTAAAATTCCGTTATCGCCCTGCTTCTCTTCGAACCACTGCAGCACCGCCTGAATCCCCGGCAGAAACTGCTTTACGAAGGTAGTATCGGTGCGGTGCTGGTGATAGTCGTGCACCATCGCCACCCAGAACAGCGAGTAGGGCGGAATGTACTGCGGCTGCGACGACGGATAGCGACTCATGGTAATGCCCTCCGGCGCGCGCGAGTGGTCGAACTGCAGCAGTGCGTTGCGCACCAGCCGGTCGTCGCCCGCTACGTAGAGCGAGATCAACGCCTGAATGCGGGTGTCACCAATGTACTGCAGTTGCTCGTAGTAGGGACAGTCCATGTAGGTTTCGGTGGCGCACAGTCGCGCGGTCCGCCAACCTACGTCCCAGACGGTGGCGGTTAGGGTATCGTTACTCTCGAAGAAGGCAACCTCCTCGAAGGGGTAGTTGCTGTAGGTACCGAAAAAGTCGTGCAGAATGAGCGGTTCACTCCCCGTTTCAATAGCCAGTTCTACGTAACGGTAGGTGCGGTTCCACAGGGGGCGAAACGTGCGCTCGTCTCCTCCGTCGGGTTCGAAAATATCGAAGTACCCTAAAATGTGTTTTCCGTCGGTCTGGTTGCGGTTGCCCTTGTTGCCTTGTTCATCGTACAGGGCTTCGGCGTAGGTGACCTTGATCGTACTTCCCTGTCCGCCACTCACCCGCAGTTCAGGGTAGCCCGCGACGAGGTACGTTTGATCCAGCAGCAGGGTGGCGGTGGTGCTGGCGGGCACCGTCACCGGCTGGCCGGACAAAAAGTTTGCGTCGGCTGCTACTCCCTCCGCGCGAACCACCCGCTGGAACCGCTCGAGATGCTCCTCCATCATCGGAATGTTGCGGGGCAGCAGGTTGTAACTGCCGTCGCCGTGGCTGTACACCAATCCGTAGGGCCGTCCTGCTCCCAGATTGCGCGGTGCTTGCCAAGCGTCGTCTTCCTCGAGCGAATTCGTTTCCCATCCCCAGGGGTATTTGTCGCCTTGCACGTGGTCGGTAGCGCCGGTGGCGTAGTATCCCTTTACCGTAAAGTCTTGTTGCGTGAGCGGCTGGTAGGCCTCGTTGTGCAGCACCCGCCAAGTGTCGGGCTGCGTGTCGACCACTGGTTGCTGGCCGGGGTTGCCCTGCAGGATAAAACCGGTGTAGTACGAGTGCTGGGCCACGGGGCGGTGCTCGCCGAAGTTCCACACCACCGCGGCCAGGGTATTCTTACCGGGAGTAAGTAACGCTGCAATATCGTAGGTTTCGTAGCGCCAGTGCAGCAGATCACCCCGGGCGGGCCCGTAGCCGACCAGCGTGCCGTTTACCAACAGCTGGTAGCGGTTGTCGGCCGACACGTGCACCACCAATGAGTCGGGGAGGGTTGTTAGATCAAAGGTATGGCGAAAGTGGTATACGCCGTAGTCGGTGAGAGAGGCAGTAGGATGGGCGAGCCAGCGGGCCGACCACTCATGATTCTGCAGCGTATCCGGAACTGACTGCGCCCGCAGTGGTAAGTACGAAAGAGTAAAAATGGTGAAAAGGACAATTTTCTGAAGCATCGTTCGTCTGTATAATAGTATTACTTTCCTGGTTCCGGATTAATAGCGTTCGTTATGGATCAATCAGATATCTTTACCCTAGCCTGTCTAACAGTTGTGCAAGCCCGTCGCGCCGAATCCGAGCAGCGGTTACTTGCTAACATTTTGCGTCTGAATCAACTGCCTCGTTACTCCCAGCTACGCACCGATCTGGTGCAACATAATGTATCCTTCTACGACCTGTGTCCGGCCGACAGCTTTGAGCGGGTCAACTGAAGTCTTTAGTCCTATTTAAAATCCTCCTTGTCAGCCACTGGCGCTACCTCTAAAGAAGCCGGGTCATGCGCAGAAGATACGCTAAATTACCTAGGGCGTATTGACATATAAATTTGAACGGTAATTTTGGCGCGCTTTCCGGCTATTCTGCGTTGCTTTCGTTGGCCGATGCCCTCGCATCGCCCGCCTCAAGCGTCTTGACTAGCCAAAAATCTCGCTCAAAATCTCTCGTTAATCCATATGTCAACACGCCCTAGAAATCAGGATCTAACTCCAGGCGCTTGGTCAGCTCGCGCACCGCGGGGTACTTATCGGCCAGGTAGTTCAGCTTTTCGGCCGGAGTGTACGGACGGCGCTGGTGCTCTTCTCGGGTAACCGTAGCCGACAGGGTGATGCCCGGATTGCCCAGTTGCGCGCGAAGCCGCTGCAGCAGTTCCCCCTTAATGCCATTCAGCGAATCCTCTTCCAGCAGATTGGTCAATGTCAGCGGAATGGTCACCCCGTCGTCGGCCAGGGTGATGGGCTGATTGAGTACGTGGTACTCGCTGTCCTTACCCGCGGCGCGGCGCTCGTCGGCAAAGGCTTTCCACGCTTCGCGCAGTTTGGCGACCGAAACCGGCGCGGCGGTGGCAACGGGGGGCGGTGGCAACGAGTTGGCAGGAGCCACTGCGGGTGCCTCGGGCTGAGGCGCTTCGGTTGAGCCAGTTACCTGGTCCGTAAGTTTGGGAATCTTGACGGTGGTCTTGCCCTTCAGTCCGCTCAGCGCCGGACGGGGCGGGGGCGTCCCCTCAGAAGCAGCGGCGGGGGCAGCACCGTTCGTTGCGGCCGACGGAGCTACCGGGGCATCAGCTTTTTTTTTCTCCGCTTCGGCGGGGGGTGGAGTAGGGTTTTGCGCTACCCGGGCCAGGTTGACCGCCGCCTGGATGTAGGCCATCTTCATCAGCGCCAGCTCCACGTGCAACCGTTGGTTCTTGCTGTTCTTGTACTGCAAATCGCAGTCACCCGACAAACTCAGCGCGGTAAGCAGGAACGACAGCGGCGTATCTTCGGCCTGCTGCCGGTAGCGCTGCTGCACGGTTTCGGATACGGGCAATAGGCGAATGGTCGCCGCATCCTTGCAGACCAGCAGGTTGCGGAAGTGCTCACTTAAACCAACAATGAAGTTGTGCCCGTCGAAGCCCTGGCGCAGGATGTCGTCGAAGGTAAGCATCACCTGCGGCAGGTTCTGGGTAAGCAGGGCGTCGGTAACGCGGAAGTAGTAATCGTAGTCGAGAATGTGCAGGTTCTCGATGGTGGTTTGGTAGGTAATCTTACGCTCGGTAGAGAAAGTCACGATCAGGTCGAAGATCGACAGGGCGTCGCGCAGGGCACCGTCGGCCTTCTGGGCGATCAGGTTCAGGGCTTCCTCTTCGGCGGCAATGCCTTCCTGCTCAGCGATCCTTTGCAGGTGCCGCACCATGTCGCTAATCTGAATGCGGTTAAAATCAAATATCTGGCAGCGCGACAGGATGGTGGGAATCACCTTGTGCTTCTCGGTGGTGGCCAAAATGAACACAGCGTAGGGCGGCGGCTCCTCCAGCGTTTTCAGGAAGGCGTTGAAGGCCGCGTTCGAGAGCATGTGCACCTCATCAATAATGTACACCTTGTGGCTACCCTGCTGCGGCGGGTAGCGCACCTGGTCGATCAGGTTGCGGATGTCATCTACTGAGTTGTTAGAGGCCGCATCCAGCTCGTAGATGTTCATGGAGTTGGTCTGCTGCTCGTCGAAGCCGTTGATCTGCCGGGCCAGAATGCGGGCGCAGGTAGTTTTGCCCACGCCGCGCGGACCGCAGAACAGCAGCGCCTGGGCCAGTTGCTGGCCATCGATGGCGTTCTGGAGGGTGGTGGTAATGTGCTCCTGCCCCACCACCTGCTCGAAGCCCATCGGGCGGTACTTACGCGCCGAAACCACGAAGGTGTCTTGTTCCATACCGGGCAAGTTACCAATTAATGCCAACGATTGAAATGTATTTTGTAACTTACCGGTTCTGAAAATCTTCGCCTACCAAGGCCCGCTACGCTACTGCTTCCTATGTCCGACACCGCCCGCCAGCCCACGCTGCTGGAGTCTATGATTCCGATTCTGTTTCTGGTGCCTCTGCTGTTCGCCAACGTGCTGATCTTTGAGGGCGATGCTACCCAGGGGTCTAATCAAATTGCCCTGATCCTGGCCGCGGCCGTGGCGGCCCTGGTTGCCCTGCGCACGGGTACTGGCTGGGAGACCATGCAAGACGGCATGGTGAAGAGCATCAGCTCGGCCATGTCGGCGATTCTGATTTTGTTGCTCATCGGTTCGCTGGCGGGCACCTGGATGCTCAGCGGCATTGTGCCCGCCATGATCTACTACGGCTTGCAAGTGTTAAATCCAACCATTTTTCTGGTGGCAGCGGTGATTATCTGCGCGGTGGTGGCGGTGGCCACGGGCAGCAGCTGGTCGACGGTGGCCACGGTGGGCATTGCCCTGCTGGGCATCGGCAAAGCATTGGGCCTGTCGGAGGGGATCATCGGCGGCGCGATTATTTCCGGCTCCTACTTCGGCGATAAGATGTCGCCGCTGTCTGACACCACTAACTTGGCTCCGGCCATGGCGGGCACCGACTTGTTTACCCACATTCGCTACATGACGCTCACCACGGTTCCTTCTATCACTATTACCATGATTATTTTCCTAGTGATGGGTTTCACCGCGGATGAGGTGACCTCGTCCGAAGGTATAGAAGGGGTGTTGGCCGCGCTCGATAATGCGTTTACTATTAATGGCTGGTTGTTTCTGGTGCCAGTGCTGGTTGTCGGTATGATCATCCGCAAGGTGCCGGCGATTCCGGCCCTGCTGGCAGGCACGTTGTTGGGCGCCTTGTGCGCGCTGATCTTTCAGCCGCAGGTACTGCGCGAGATTTCCGGAGGCATGCCCGGACTGGCCGGGGGCTACACCGCGGTGATGCAAGCGATGTTTACGGATATCAGCATCGTCACCGACGACCAAATGGTAAATAAGTTGCTGTCTACGGGAGGCATGGCGGGCATGCTCAACACAATATGGCTCATCATCTGTGCCATGGTGTTTGGCGGAGTAATGGAGTCGGCCGGGATGCTAGCCCGCATCACGCAGTCGATCGTGCAGTTTGCGCACTCCACGGGTTCGCTGATTGCTTCCACAGCATCAACGTCGATCTTTTTTAACCTCACGGCCTCCGATCAGTACTTAGCCATCGTGGTGCCGGGGCGCATGTATGCCGATGTGTATCGCGAGCGGGGGCTCAAGCCGGAAAACCTTAGCCGCACGCTGGAAGACTCGGGTACGGTAACCTCGGTGCTGATTCCGTGGAACACCTGCGGGGCCACCCAGTCGGTGGTGCTAGGAGTAGACACGCTGGTGTACGGCCCCTACGCGTTCTTCTGCTTTATCAGTCCGATCATGACGGTCTTGTTTGGCTATTTGAACATCAAAATTGCGCGCTATTCGGACGAAGAGGTAGCGGAACACCAACTGGAAAACGCCTAATGTTTAAAAAAGACATCACCAAAGAAGAGATCAACGAGCTGCCGTTGCGCAAGTACGAAGGCCCCATTGAGGTGGTGACCGACGAAGAGCGGCAGAGAACGGTGCTGGAAGAACTAGCCGCGCACGCGGTGGTGGGCTTCGATACCGAAACCAAGCCCGTCTTCAAGCGGGGCGTCCACCACGACGTGTCGCTAATCCAGTTGGCAATTCCGGGCCGAGCGTTCCTGATTCGGCTCAATCACATTGGTTTTACGGATGCGCTCAGCGCCTTTTTCGCGGACGAAGGCATCAAGAAGGTGGGCATCAGTATCAAGGACGACCTGCGCCATCTGGACCAATTGGCCGAAAAGCACTACGTTCGCTTTAGATCCGCCAACACGCTCGACCTGAACGATACGGCCAAGCAACTCGATGTGCCGCACATGGGAGTGAAAAAGCTCACTGGCATCTTCCTGGGCTTTCGGGTGTCGAAGGGGCAGCAAACCTCCAACTGGGAAAATCCCCGCCTTACCGAAAAGCAGCAGCGCTACGCCGCCACCGACGCCTGGGTGTGTCTGGAAATCTATCAGCGGTTAGAGAAGTTAGAGTATTTATAGTACGAGAGCAGGTTTGGTTTTCGTACTATAATTCCCTAAATGCTTTATCTAGGTACTGAAGTCTTTCGTCAAGTGATCTTTCCAGATAACTTATTGCTGTAGAATCTGGAGATGCTTTTTCTAACCTGGAAATCATCCCTTCTCTTTCGTATACTCCATTTCTGAGTAACTTTGCGTAGTTACTTCGGTAGTAAGATTTGATGTTATCACTTTCTAGTATACCGCTCCTTAGTTGTTCCCATCTTTCCTTTAGCTTGGTTCGAAAAGTAGCACTGCCTATGAGTTTCCTGGTGACTACGTGATGTAAGAAGTCATCTATTCTGGTAAGCTCTTTACCGAAGATATTCAATCCTAGCGTCGCGTCATAATCCCACGAAACAAAGTAATAAGGACTGGCTTGATTCCTTCTCGCTACGTAAATATTGTTGCCATTATTATCGTAGGCGTTAAGCACATTGATAAATATAAAGTAGTCAACGATGTTGTCAACGTCTATCTTTTCAGAATAAGTCTCATCAAAATCGTTAGGGATACTACCTTTAAAAAACTCAATAAATTCTTTTAGTTTCCCCCAGTCGTACGTGCCAACTTCTTCGGGATATTTAATTTCGTACCCTCCCCAGTTTGGGTTGTTATTATCAAATTCTGGTAACGAAAACGCTATCACCGCCTTATCCCATCCCTTTGCTTTATACAGTTCTCCACCGTTAGACGAATCGGTATAAGTCTCCAGTTTTAGTTGTTTGCGGTCTAACCGTTCACCAATGTAGTACAACCCCTGATACGATCCATTTATAAGTAGTTCGCAGTATTCTCTGGCCGCACCTAAAACAACATCTTCCTCCTCGTCGGCATAATGCACCCTGCCGAAGTCGAGCCACAGTTCCATAGCGCTTTTGTCTCTAACTGATAAGGGTTCATTCCACATCCCATCCAGCAACCAATCGTCGTCGCTTCTCATATTAAAAATAGATGCGTCTCGGTTGCGTAATCCTTGACTGTTTTCCCATAATTCTATGCGGTACGATTTCTTCGGAAAGGACAATGAGGTATTCCCCCGAAGCTTAATCCCCAAATCTCCGGTTAGCGTAACTTGTCCGTTTTCAATTAGAGCAAACTGCGAACTTTCGTATACTTCATGAACGTCTCTATTACTTCTGGTATTTACCTTGATTATTGGCAATTCTGTTCGGTAAAAAGTGTAAGAGTTACCTCTCCATTCTGAGTCGTAGGGTTCACCCAACGTAATTTGGTTGGTCGAGTCAACTAATAAGACCACTTCGTCGCCGCCCAGGTACAGTTTCTCCTGAGGCAAATTTGCGCCGTCGCCATTATACAGGAGTATTTTCTCCTCCTCATCAATACTGATCGCTTCTTCCAAGTAATTATTATCATTAGAAGGCGCTACTGTAGGCTCCTTGTTACACGATGTCGATAACAGGATTATAGACGTTGCTAAAATCGACTGCGCACCAATTAGGTTCATGCTCTATGGATTTAACTAGCTTCGTAGTTTAATTTAGCTCGACTACGACTTATCTTATTGTGTACAACAGCCAATTTACGGCAACTCATAATTGCTATCCTTAAAGAAGCTTTTGAGTAGCCCACTTCACTGCATCATACAGGATACTGTAATCGTACTTCTAAAGCCCAAATGCGATTGCTATACAAGCCAAATAGCTGTGCTCACCTCGTTATAGATTAGCACAAAGGACTGCTGGTTTAATTATGGGCACGGTAAGTAGAACAGTTCGGTTATCATTCTAATATACCAGAAGAATGAAAGATAGCAACGGCATATGTGGTGCACGTGTCCGAAGCCCCGTTTGCTTCGTTAGCAACCGCTATTTCTCCAGCTCAATAGATTCGTTTAGTTTAGAGCTTTCAATCGCCGCATCTAAGATTTCTGTTACGATCATATTATTTTCTATTGAAGATAAATCGTACGGATCGGCTATGATCTCGTTGTTTATAAGCGCTGAAAAATAAACAAACGGGTTATGATGGGGCGCTTCTCTTTCTTGTAGCTTCATTTTCTGCTCCTCAAAACTATCATAGCCCGTTGTAACACGTACTCTTAAGTCAGAGCGGTTGTCCGCGTAGATCGCACCTTTCACTCCGTAGATTTCCATATCTTTTCGCCCGATCGGCCAGTTCCAGGAGGCTTGTATAATGGCAACTAAGCTATCGTAGGTCAAAAGTATGATTGCCTCATCGTCTACGTTAGGATTATTCTCGGGT
Organism: Tunicatimonas sp.; assembly: GCA_049650865.1. Taxonomy (GTDB): domain Bacteria; phylum Bacteroidota; class Bacteroidia; order Cytophagales; family Cyclobacteriaceae; genus Tunicatimonas. The sequence continues at coordinate 408 of JBASAY010000074.1, read as the reverse complement.
TGTTGCTGGGCCGTTACGGCGGTCACCCTGTTGGGCTTCTCTCCTTCCATAATCCACGTCAGCAAGTTAGCACCGTAACAACCGAAATCGGTGATAGCCCCGCCTCCGTTAAGGACCGGGTCGGTTAGCCATTCCAAAAACTCACTATCTACCCCGATCTTCTTTGGGCCTTTGTGCCCGTCTCTAACGACTACTTTCCTTAGAGCGCCAATGATCGTATCTTGCTTGATTAGTTCGAATGCCTTGTGATTAGTAGGATACCAGGTCGTCTCGTAATTGGTTAGCAGATGGATTCCATATCTATCAGCAAGCTTCTGCATTTGCTTAGCGTGTTCCAGGCTTACCGCTAGAGGCTTTTCTACCATTACGTGGATTCCGGCGGGGGCACAGGCTTCAACGACCTTTAGG
>JBASAY010000073.1:0-16729 GCA_049650865.1 Tunicatimonas sp. | reverse complement strand
TACGCTTTCCACCTGTTCTGCGTTGCTTTCGGCGCCCGATGCCTCAGCATCGCGCTTCTCAAGCGCCTTAATCAGACGAAAATCGTCCTCAAAATCTCTCGTTAATCTATATGTCAACACGCCCTAGGGGTAGGCGGATACCCATACCGCTCCGTCGGCAAACACCTCGCGCTTCCAGATGGGGACGGTTTGCTTCAGGGTGTCGATGGCGTACCGACAAGCCTCGAAGGCCGCCTGCCGGTGGGCGGTGGCTACGGCGATCACTACGGCTACTTCCCCAACGCTTAGTGTTCCCAAACGGTGCTGAATAGCCATTTGCGCCACCGGCCACCGTTGTTTCACTTCTTCAACCAGCTTTTTCATCTCCCGCAGGGCCATTGTTTCGTAGGCCTCAAACTCTAGCCGCAGCACGCGCCGCTGGTTGGTATGCTGCCGCACCGTGCCCACAAAAGCGTTCACCGCCCCCGCCTCATCCGCCTGCACCGACCCGATAACGCTACCTACTTCAATGGGATGGTGGGTGAGTTGAATCAAGAACCCTCAAGTTGGTCAGCTAAGGACGGTAGGTGCACACTAAACGCTGTTCCTTCGCCCGCCCGAGAGGTCAAAGACACGGTTCCGCCTAAGCGGGTTGCTGCCTCTTTAACGATGTAGAGCCCCAGCCCCGAACCGGATGCCTGCTGCGTTGCTCGATAAAACATCTTGAATACTTCATCCTGCTTCTCATCCGGAATGCCAATACCGTTGTCTTCTACTCGGATAACGACTCCCTGCTCCGCCTCCTCAACCGTAATCGTCGCTTGGGGTTGAGCCACCTGGGGGTTGTAGTACTTAATGGCGTTCGACAACAGGTTACCGATAATCATTCGAAGGCGGCCACCATCGCTAGCAAAAGTGGACGGGTCGGCCAGGCGCACGTTCACCCGGAGGGCAACCGTTCCGGAAAAGAAGTGCAGATCATCGGTGATCTCGGCGATTAGCATCTTGAAGTCAATCGGCTCCACAGTAAGCGCGACGCGGGCGTTGCGCGAGTAGTCCAGGATGCTATGAATGGTTCGGTCCAGCCGATGGATGCTTGTCTCTACGAGTTCCAGGTAATGGGCTTGTTCGGCAGGGTCAGACTCGCCGCGCAGCACGGCAACCAAGCCTAATACCGAGGCGAGCGGCGAGCGCAGGTTATGAGAAGTGCTGTACACAAACTGGTCTAGCTCAGCGTTGGTTTTCTGCAGGGCGTCAATGTTGTTGCGTAGCTGCTGTTCAGTGGCATTAATGTTGGTCGTATCACGTATCGCCCCGGTCATACGAATAGGTTTGGCCAGACCCGTCCCGTTTGCAGCAGATTCGTTTTGGCGAAGAATCTTCGCGTATATCTTTACGTAGCGAACTTCGTGGCTGTCGGGCCGAACCACCCGATACTCAATCGAAAAGCTCTCGGCACTGCGCAGCGCTTCTTCCAGCCCATTACGCACGCGCTCCTTATCTTCAGGGTGAATAATTTCTAACCAGGTATCAATCGCTTCGGCGATCGACTGGCGGTAGAAGGCTGAGTAGGTTAGGTCGAGCCCTAGTATCCTAGAGGCTCGGGTATCCCACATCAGGCGGTTTTCGGGAATATACCAGTCCCAGATTCCAATGTTGGCCGACTGGGTAGCCAGTTCCAGGCGTTTTGAGTATTCGGCGATGGCCTGCTTGCCCTGGCGCTGTCCGGTAATATCCCGAAAGTTAGAGATGACACCACGAACGTTTTCGTCGTGTATTAAGTTGGTCAGCACTGATTCTACCCAGATCACTCGCCCGTCTTTGCGCGCCAAGCGCATTTCACCCGATACGCGCACCTCGGGGCGCGCCAGCGATTCTTCAAGCAACTGGAACGCATCGGTAGAATCGGCGGGAGATATGTAGGTGCAGCCCGAGGTGCCGATTAACTCTTTAGGAGTGTAGCCAATCACCCCTTCTACCGATGGGGAAGCGTAGGTTACTATTCCCTCTTGGTCATAGACGATGATAGCATCAAAACTGTGCTCAATGAGGCTACGAAACTTATTTTCGCTTTTGGTCAAGCTTTCTTGAGTGGCTTGCAGCTCCTGATTTAACCGATAAGACTTTTGTAGTAGGACCGTGTTCTGTTCTTCAGCAGCCCGTCGCTCGTAAGTGTCGTAGCCTATTCCCTGAGTACCTACTATGTTTCCCTGCGCATCCATCAGCGCTGAAAACTCCCAGCGCGTGAGGCAGTAGGTGCCATCGCGTTTCGGCTTACGAATCTCAAAGAGCGGCTTTTGCTCAGGATGCCTCACTAGCTCATGAGCCGCTTGCTCGCAAACCGTTGCGTCATCGGGGTGCACGCTAGACAGGTAGTGTTCGCCGATGAATTGTTCCTTGGGTCCGTAAGCCTGCTCGAATGCTCGGTTCACGTACGTATAATTCCCCCGCGTGTCTAGACAAATCAGGTAGGTTATCTCGGAGGAAGAAAGGTGATGACGCAAGTTCTGATAAGTACTCGACTGGCCACCTAGAGTAGGTTGTGGTTCCTTCATAATTCATCGCTATATCAATCGCCGGAGCCCTATGCACTGATAAAACAGCGGTAGGAGATAATGCTATTCGGTGACGTACCAAAAAGCACAGCGTATCGAGGATTTACAGGATGTTGTATAAAGTAGTCAAAAAAAGCGTTCGGTAAACTGGCAGGTAGTGGCTGCTGTTTGGTAATGAATGGCAAATTAAGATTTTCTGGGAAAGAGCCCGCCCGCAGGCAAATTAATATTTACTAAATTATCCTCCGCTTACGGGGGGGATCAGCGCTATCTCATCCTCCTCCCGAAGGACTTGTCCGGACAAGCCGTACTCGTTGTTCACCGCCAGCAACGTAGAGCGCAGGTCGTTTAGCGCTGGGTAGTGCTGATGAAGGGACGTCAGCAACTGGGCAACCGTAGTGCCCGGAGGCACTTCGTAGGCCAGCGTTGCCCCCCCCATAATGTCACGGGTAATTCCAAACAGAAGCAGCTTGAGTCTCATCGCTAGCAAAGGTACAACAATAGGGAAAATACGAAAACATCCGTAATTTTGATATCTCTTCGTTAGCTTATCTGCATATGCCCCTGTACGATAATCACGGTCGGCCCATTAACTACTTGCGTCTGGCCGTAACCGACCGCTGCAACCTGCGTTGCACGTACTGCCTGCCTGCCCACGGGGTACGCTACGCGCCGAAGCACGCGCTGCTTTCGTACGAAGAGATGGAGCGTCTGGTGCGCATCCTGGCTAACTTGGGCGTCACCAAAGTACGTATTACGGGAGGCGAACCCTTTGTGCGCCGTGATCTGCTGCCGTTTCTGCAACGTATCAGCGCAGTACCCGGTATCCACGAACTGCACCTAACCACCAACGGTGTGCTCACCACCCCCCACGTCTCACAGCTAAAGAATTTAGGCATTGCCTCGGTGAACCTAAGCCTGGACACCCTAGACCGCGAACGATTTCTGATGATTACCCGCCGCGACGATTACGCGCGGGTGATGCAGTGCTTCCACCGCCTGCTCGAAGTAGACGTACCCACCAAAATTAACACCGTGGTGATGGAGGGGCAAAACACCGAAGACATTATTCCGCTGGCCGAGCTTACCCGCCGGTACCCGGTATCCGTTCGCTTTATTGAAGAGATGCCCTTTAACGGTCAGGGGCGTCGCGTCCCTCTGCACTGGACACACCAGAAGATCACCGCCACGTTGCGTAATCACTATCCTGACTTGCTGCGGGTGCCTGACGCTCCGCACAGCACCGCCTACCACTTCCGCCTCCCGAATAGCCAAGGTACGATCGGCGTGATTGCCGCCTACAGCCGTACCTTCTGCGGCACCTGCAACCGCATCCGCCTTACCGCCACGGGCACACTCAAAACCTGCCTGTACGACCAGGGTGTTCTCGATGTGAAGCAGATGATGCGCCAGGGGGCAACCGATGAACAACTGACCCAGGCATTCTGCAAAGCATTTGCGCAGCGGGCCAGGAATGGAAATGTAGCGGAACGGCAGCGGGGCCCCGCAAACCATATCACCGAATCGATGTCGACTATCGGTGGATAAAGCAACTAACTAGCTCTAACAACCAGTACGTATGTTCGAAGATATCAAAAATAAGGTAGTAGATACTAAGCAATTGGCTGCCCTGCGGAAGGAGCACCCCGACCAGACCATCGTTTTCTGCTCGGGTTGTTACGATATTCTACAATCGGGGCACGCGGTGTTTTTCAACCAGTGTCGGCAGTTCGGCGACCTGTTGGTGGTGGGAGTGGGGCGCGATAAAACGCTGGAAACCCTAAAGGGGCCGGGCCGCCCGGTGAACCCCGAAAATAACCGCTTGTACCTGGTGGCCGCCCTGCAGGACGTGGACTACGCCGTGCTAAACGACTACGAAATCGGCGAGGGGAAAATTGATTTTCGGGAGGTAATCACCCAACTGCAGCCCGATGTGTTTGTGCTCAACCGCGACGACTCGGCCATTGCCCAAAAGCAATCGCTGTGCGACACAACCGGCACCCGCATCGAGTTCGTAGACCGCGAAGTGCCTTCCGAACTGTCGCCTACCTCCACCACAAAGATTATTAGCAAGATTAACTACGCCTACCGCGCCCCGCTGCGCATCGACTTTGCGGGAGGGTGGACCGACGTGCCCTACATCATGGATGGAAGAACCGGTTACGTATCGAACGTCGCCATCAAGCCGCTCGTCGAGTTGAAGGGCAATAGCCTTAATTTTTCGGGTTACCCACGCGGTAGCGGGCTCAGCACTTCTACCGCCGTGAAGCTGCTCGAGCTGATCAGTGCCAAAAACTACAACGCCGAACCCAAGTCGCTTACCATGATCGGTGAAGACCTGTTTAACCTAGAGAACAAGGAGCTCAACTGGGCCATCGGTCGGCAAGATCAGTACGCTATCGTGTTCGGAGGGTTTCACTGCTTTGCCTGCACCGACCACGGAGCCGAACCATTGGACGTGAACGTTCCGAAAGAAACGCTGGAAGATTTTCGCAAGCAACTGCTGCTACTGCACACCGGGGTGTCGCGCAACGCCCAGTCGGCCGTGGAGCAGGTGTACGAAAACTACCAAAGCGATGAGGGGCAGGCCGCTCTGCGCACTATCGGCGACTGCGGCCGGGAGTTTATCGATGCGCTGGCCGCCCGCGACTTCCGCGCGTGCGCCCGCATTATGGAGCGTAACTGGGAAGCGCAGAAGCAACTGGCCCGGGCCAGCACCAACGATAACCTGGACGCAATGTACGCTTTTGCCAAGGAACACGGCGCCTACGGCGGTAAGATTTGCGGAGCGGGCGGGGGCGGAGCCTTTATCTTTTGCTGCGAAGACCCGCTGGCGCTCAAGCAAGCCATGAAAAAACAGTTCGTAGACTGCTTTGAGATAGACTTTGCCTTTGAGTATCAAACGATCAAAGCGCTTAACGCACTCTAGCGTACTTCTGAAACTCCACAAGACTCACGTTGGTCCAAATTAACAAAGGGCCAACTACGCTACCTACGCAAGAAGTCGCTTTGTACTATTTAACTGTAAAATCCAAAAATTAAATTTTATTTATAGTTTTATTTTTTCCAATTTTGACCAACAAACCACATTAGTACTATGTCAACATCTCAGGTTGCCGGTCAGGAAGACACTGGCGCAAACAAACGAAAGGTTCTATTCATTGTCATTGGTCTACTGGTACTCACCAATTTGATTGTTTTATTCTTATTTTATCAAAACTACCAGGCTAAGAATCGAGAGTTGCAGGGCAATCAGCAGGAGCTAAAGGAGACCTACAACAAGCTCGAGTCGATCAGCAATGAATTAGACCTAAAGATCGAGGAGATTCAGAAGCTCGGGGGCGACGTGGAGGAGTTACGGCTGATTCGCGAGACCCTGGAGATGGAGAAAGAGCAACTGCAGGACCAAGGCAACCTGGCGAAGAAGCAGTACGCGCAAATTCGCAACCGGGTAGAGGGGTATCGCGAACTGTTGGTGAAGAAAGATAAGGAAATTGCCAATCTACAGCGTCAAAACGAGGTCCTTTACTCAGAAAACACCGAACTCAAGGAAGAACAGCGAGTGCTTAACAAGACGCTCCTGGCGGTAGAATCGGACAAGGAAAACTTGGCGCAAAAGGTAAAGCAGGCTTCGCAATTGGAAGCTGAAAACATTCAGGTGATCGGCCTCAATAGCCGAGGCAAAGGCAAAGAGCGCGATCGCTACCGCAACAGCCAGTTGGCCCAGTTGCAGGTGAGGTTCAACATTGCCAAGAATGAGGTAGCCCCCATCGAGGGCAAAGACATTATCATCCGGGTGCTGGAGCCCGACGGCAACGTAGTGTTCGACGTGGCCCGGGGGTCCGGCACGTTTATGTACGACGGCAAAGAGCTCTACTTTACTTCTAAGCAGAACATTCTATTCGACAACACCGGGCAGCAGCTGTCTTTTATGTACGAGAAGGGGTCGGAGTACAACGAGGGGCGGCACACCGTAGAGATTTACGCGGACGATTACCAGATCGGCGAAACTAACTTTGAGGTACGATAATTTCTTGTTATGCGCATCTGCTTGCTGGTCGGAGGACTACTCTGCGTATCGGCCATGACCAACGCCCAGCCGACCATCGACGTGCAGGGCCACCGGGGCTGCCGGGGGCTACGGCCCGAAAATACCGTTCCTGCCTTTCTCCACGCGCTGGCGCTGGGAGTTACCACCCTTGAGCTCGACGTGGTGGTGACCCACGACCAGCAACTACTGGTGTCGCACGAGCCCTTTTTATCGCCCACGATCTGCACCGGTCCCAACGGCGAAACCATTACGGCCGCCCAAGAGAAGCAGTACAACTTGTACCAGATGCCTTACGAACAGATCCGCCGCTGCGACTGTGGCAGTCAGGGGCACCCGCGCTTCCCGGAGCAGCAAGCAATGGTTGCGGCTAAGCCACGTTTGGTAGACGTGATCGACTCGGTGGAGCAATACCTGCGCAGCCACAACCGCCCCCTGGTGCAGTACAATATCGAAACCAAATCGACGCCTGCGGGCGACGGGGTGTTCCATCCGGCCCCCCCGGAATTTGCCTCGTTACTGCTGACGGTGATCGATGACAAAGGTATCGCTGATCGCACCATTGTTCAGTCGTTCGATGTACGCACGCTGCAGGAAGCCCGACGCATCAACCCTACGCTGCGCCAGGCGCTGCTGGTGGAGAACCGGCGGGGGCTACAGAAGAATATCGAAGAACTGGGCTACGTGCCCGATGTTTATAGTCCGAACTTCCGGCTGGTGAACAAAAAGCTGCGTAATGATACCCGGCAGCAGGGAATGCAGTTGATCCCCTGGACGGTGAACAAGCGAGCGCACATCCAAAAGATGCTCGGGCTTGGAGTAGACGGTATTATTTCTGATTACCCTGACCGGGTGCTAGAGATACTCAACGAATAAGCTACCGCTTGCGGTCTACGGCGAAACCTTCGGCAAACACCTTGTACTGATCAAAGATAGAGCGTACGGCGCCCTGTAGGTAGCGCTTGTCGCTGAAGTATTGGTTGCCAAACACCCCGGAGGCGTAACCTTGCCAAATTGACTTTTTGCGCTCTCGATCGTACATCAGCACCAGCAGAGTACCTTGTCGTAGATTATACTTCACCGGGTCCATCTCTTGGTCGATATTATCTTCGTACTCCACAAATAGCTCAATATCAGGCTGCTCATAGCCCGTGAAGTACAGGCTATCGTAAAAGATTTTGTACGAGACCAGCAAACGAGGGTTACTGGTAGAGTACTCATAGCCCTGAAGCTCCATGCGGGCCCGAATAGCGTTCTCGATGACGTCGTTTTGAAGACTAGAGTCGGCACCGGAGCTTCGGGTGTCCAGAAAGTTAAAGGTTTTATAGCGGCGAAACTCGCCCTCAAAGCTGTAGTCCGATTCGACCGGATATTCTTTATAGCCCAAGCAACTAGCCAAAAATAGCAGCGCCAGCGTAGCCATCGTACCGAGTGTTTTCATAATAAAAGGGGTGTAGTATTCTATTTTGACCAATAAATATACTAATAAAACGGACTGAGTGGTTGGGCGGAGAGGATAAAATTTTTCTTAGACTGGTGTAGCGTGTCGGCAAACGGACAAAGTTCCGCTTCGTGGGCATCACCTATGCACAGGATATTGGTCGCCAAGAGCGGTGGCCAGGACCTCTAGAGTGTGGCTACTTCCTGCTCGATGAGCATAATCAGGATATGGATTACCTTGATGTGTATCTCCTGGATGCGGTCGGCGAAGCCGAAGTGCGCTACCCGCACCTCCACGTCGGCGAGGGCGGCCAGCTGCCCCCCGTCGCGGCCGGTAAGAGCCACCACCCGCATCTGTCGATCGTGAGCGGCCCGGGCGGCAGCCAGCACGTTGGCCGAGTTGCCACTGGTGCTAATGGCTAACAGCAGGTCATTGGGCTGCCCCAAGCCCTCAACAAAACGGGAGAAGACGGAGTCGAAGCCGTAGTCATTGCCCACGCACGAAACGTGACTCACGTCAGAAATGGCAATGGCAGGCAGTGCCCGGCGGTCGGCCCGGTAGCGGCCGCTGAGTTCTTCGGCGAAGTGCATCGCGTCGCAGTGCGACCCACCGTTGCCGCAAGATATAATCTTACCCCCCGCCCGGATGGTGCGCACCATCTCGCGGGCGGCCGCCTCGATGGCTTGCTGCTGCTCGTCATCTTCTAGAAAGCGCTGTAGCACCTGGGCGGCTTCTTGCAGTTCTTGGATGATATGTTGCTTCACAGGCGGGAAGAATCAGCGTTCGCACTATTATCTGTTCCGTCGCCGGGCTGTTTAGGTTTTAGCGGAGCGTACTCAACCTCTTCATCAGGCGAACGCGGACGAGTCGGCGGGATCAGATTATCTACTTCATCTCTCGAAGGCGTCTCGGCGTCACGCGTGACGGATGAGCCTAGAGCCGCCGTAGTCTGTTCTTCAGGAAGCGATTGTTGAAAGGACTTGATCTCCTGCTCAATCTCCTGCTCCCGCGCTCGCGCCCTTTGCTCCCGATCAAATACTTCAGCCTTGATCCGGTCTTTTTCAGCTTCTAGTCGCTCGATCTTCTTTTTGGTCGTAAACCGGTCGATCCACACCACCGCGAAGGTAACCAAGAAGACCGCCAGGCCGAAGAGTGCCAGGAAGCGGAAGGCAGACGGGTCGCGGGCGATGCCATCGGCCAACGACGGGGTGAACCGCAGCGATAGCACAACCACAATGATGTGGAATATAAATAAGACTATAAACAGAGCCAGACGAACGGGTTTCATAGGGTAGCGGTTGGTGTTACTCGGTTTTACGAAGATGCGCCCTACTTGGTTTGCCAACGGCAGGTACCAAGAATTCGGCTACTGCCCTAGCGCTAGCTCCGGAATGTTCTCGTAACCCCACGGGTAGCGCTGCGCGCGCGATAGCATGCGGTTGGCCTCATCGTCGTTCTTAAAGCGCTCGTTCACCGGGTCCCAGTACAGCTTGCGGGGCATGCCCCCGGTAGATAACTTCATAGCAATGTGCGACACCAGGCAGGCGCTGCACGAGCGGTGCGCCACCTCGGCCGGAGAGATCGTCAGTTCGCGCGACTTGATACAGTCCAGCCAGTTGCCGTGCTGCTCGGGGCTGGCGTACAGCTGCACTTCGTCTTCACCAATCTCCGATTGTAATAGCTTAGGGTTGCTGGCCGAAAAAGCATCCGAACCCGCAAAGCTAGGATCGTTAGCAGTTACCCCTACGTTGCCGCGCGAAACAAAAATCCAACCGTCGGTGCCCTCGAAGCGAACTCCGTTCGGGAACTCGCTGTCCACAATCATCTCCACGCCGTTGGCGTATTTGCTAGTAACGTGGTAGGGGCCGTGCACCGTCCACAGGCCGTCTTCGGGGAACTGAGCGGTAGCCTCTATTTCTACCGGGCCAGTGTATTCGGTGTCCATGCCCCAGTGGGCGATGTCGATGTGGTGCACGCCCCAGCCGGTGATCATGCCCGCGCCAAATTGCTCGCAGCGCAGCCAGCCGGGCCGTGAATAGTCGTTTTGCGGATGCACCCGCTCTTCGGTGTAGGGCACATAGGGCGTAGAGCCCAGCCACATATCATAGTTAAGGTTAGGCGGGATTTCCATCGGAGTAGGCGTGCCCCCGGCCGGGTCACTGGGTAATCCGATTTTGACGGTCTTGAGGTCGCCGATGCGGCCGTTGCGCACCAGTTCGCAGGCCCGCTTGAACTGCGGCCAGGGGTTCATGGAGCGCTGCTGGCTGCCCAGTTGAAACACCGCGCCGGTGCGGTGGACGATATCACTCATGGCCCGCCCCTCCTCAATAGTGAGCGAGGTGGGCTTTTGTAAATAAATGGCCTTACCCGCCAGCGCTGCCTCAATGGCCGGCTGGGCGTGCCAGTGGTCGGGCGTACTAACAATTACCGCGTCAATATCGGGGTTGGCCAGCAGTTCGCGGTAGTCGTCGTACATCTGCACATCGATGAACTTGTCTTTCTTCTTGTTTTCGGAGTACCACTGCTCCACGAAGCGCTTGCCGTCTTCTTTGCGCTTGCTATCCACGTCGCACACCGCCACCACGCGCGACAGGTCGTGCTTCATGGTTTCGGGTAGGTCATGATCGCGGGCAATGCGTCCGCACCCGATCTGCCCCACGTGGATTTTGTTGCTGGGTGCGTCTTTACCAAAAACGGATGCGGGCACGATAGTAGGGGCGAAAATGGCACCGGCAGTACTGGCGAGTGACTTTTTGAGGTAGGATCGTCGGTTCATAAATGAATGATTGATGGAGTGAGGGGTTGAATAGAATCGGCTTAGCTAATGTACTTTATTTGTTTCAGCATCTCAGTGATTGATAGAATCTCTACTGTCATCCAAAAGGGAACCTGTTACGGCTTAGGAGAGATGCCTCGGTTGAAAGAAAAAGCACCTCTTACTTCGATTCATTTGGCTTAGAGCTCTCGATTTTTATTGTAAAAAGTTTCTTCCAGAATGACATGAGGAGAAGTTGCTTCTATTTTTTCTTAGCCAACGTACTTTACTTGTTTTAGAATTTGTTCGCTAAGTCGTTTTTTCAGTGCTCACCTTGTTTCCAAATCTACTTTCCGGTTAAATACATTTTCTAAATATTTTTCCAAAGTAAAAAACTCCCAGCCAGGAGTAATCGCAAAGTCGACCAAGATATCTATGTCGCTCTCTTCGGTTTGTCGGTCTTCGGCAAACGAACCAAAGTAACCAATTCTACTCACGTTGTATTTATCAGATAAATAGGGTTTAATCTCTTTTAATTTTTTGAAGTCAGCATAGCTCTGAAATTACGAATTGTCTGTCAAAGAAAGAAAAATATATTGGTTCCGATCAAGTCTGACAATGATAGCACGAACAGAACTCTTAGCGCCGTTATCTTAGGCGAAACACTATTTATTGCTGTTGGCTGGAGACTCAACATCAAGATATTACCGAAATAAATTATAATGACAAAAAGGATAACAATCATGTAGAAAAAGCCGAATCTAATTACGAAGCTATGAAGAAGACTTTTTTCCAGAGCCTTGAAATCTTCTAAACTACCTAAAAAGAAGAAAGCAGATAAGAAAAAAACCAGCCCACTCATAGCGATTACTACCAAGTAGTTAATAATTCTTATGATTGCCCCCCTTGAATCAATCATCCCCCAACACCCACACAATCCCTCCCAAAATATGCCGCATGAGCATCGGGTCAGAGTAGTGCTCGGAGCGATGGCCCAGCGAGGTATACCACTGCCGCCCGCCGTCGGTGGCGTGGCACCAACTGGTGGGGAAGCGATCGCCAAAGGTATCCCCCGGATACTCTTTCTTTTTCTCATCTTCCACGGTGCTTAGATCAGCGGCCAGCAGCACGTGGATGTCGGGGTTTAGCCGGTCCATGTAGTAGCACTCGTCCTGTTTAATGTGCCAGGTGGGGGGCAGAAAGTTAGTAGACGGATGCTCGGCGTCGAGCACCTTCACCTCAAAATCTTGCAACTTGGGATGGCGCACGAAGCGGCCGCCCAGTACGCGCGCGAACCAGGGCCAGTCGCGCTCTGAGCCGCAAGCTGAGTGAATACCTACCATGCGCCCGCCCGCCCGTATGTAGTTCTGGAAGGCATCGTGCTGCGCCGGAGTATCAAAGATATCGTTGTTGGTGTTAGAGAAAATAATAGCATCAAACAGCTTCAGGGTATCGGCCGTGAACATACCGGGATTCTCCGAGGGCACCACCGTGAAACCGTTCTCGCTGGCTAACTTCTCAATCGCTGCGATACTGGCCGGAATGTTATCGTGCACATAGCCCTCCCCGTTTTTGGTGTAGAGCAGCAGGCGTTTCCCGCTGAGGTTGGCCACCCGGCGCACCCGCACCTGGGGCGGGTAGGCGAAGTCCTGCCAGTAGCGCTGGGCCGTCACCGAATCGATTTTTCCGTCGTACACCAGCATCCGGTAGCGCAAGGTGTGGTTGCGACCCGGTTGCAGCACCCAGTCGCGGTCTTGGGTCGGGTTAAAATTCACGAACACATTTTCCACCCCCTCATTCGCTCCCTCGGGCCAGATGCGCAGTAGTTCAGGGAAGTTAAAGTTGGTTGGGTGGGTCATGAATAAGAGGCCCGCTTCGCCTTGGTCGGTCGGCCCGCGCACGTCGATCCAGCGGGCGCGGGTGCCATTGCCGTCGGCCTTGTTCTTGCCCGCTGAGGTGAGTAGGTGCGCCGTGCGGTCGTTCCAGGCGGCGTTGGCCCGAAAGCCAAAGCCCTGGTAGCGGTACTCCTTCACGACAAAGGGCTGCTCGGTAACGTTGCGCTGGGTGGTGGCAAAATCTACCAAATATGATTTCTGCTGCGGGTCGCTGTTCCATACGCGCAAGTCCCAATTTTCGTTGAGCAGCTTACGCCCCGTGGTGGTGTCGGCGCTGTCGGCGTAGGCGATGTGCTCGTGCCAGGCGGTAAGCCCCCCGAACACTGCCCCGCCCGTAGTCGTAGTAACGCCCCGGGCCTTTACGGTGCCCTGTCCCTTTACCAGGTTCCAGAAGTCAATTTCGCGCCCTTCGAACTCGGTGTGGGTCCACGGATTCCACACTCCGTAGTGGTGGTAGTGGTCGGGTGGCTGAATGCGGGTAAGCACCGCTCCGGCCGGAGAGCGTAGCGGGTGGATGAAGCCTCCGCGGCGGTAAATCTCGTCTACCCCATCGGGCACCGAAGCCCGGCCGTGCTGGTAGGTAAGCACTTCCTGCTCCTCTATTGCGAAGGCTACGCTTGCCTGCTGATCGTGCGTAACTACTGCCGGAGTAGCACGGGGGGCGGGTTCGGCGCGCCGTAGTGCGTAGCGGCGGGTGGTACGGGCTGGGGTTTCTCCGTTGAGCACCCACGAGAAGGCGCCGATAGCCCCCCCCTCCCACTGTACGGCCACCAAAATCGTATCGCCATCTCGGTATTCTACCAGTTGCAAGCTATCGGGCGAAAGCTTAAGCAAAGACAGTGCGTTCCACGAAACCGAAACTGGAGTATTCAGGCGGTCGTAGGCTCCGGCCGCTACGGTAAACTCGGCCAGCGGCTGGGCGAAGAGAGCGGGAGCGCAAAGGCCAATCGAAAGCAGAAAGAGAAAGCAACGCAGCATGGGTAGGTTGTGGTGACGGTGAAAGGGACGGAAGATAGGTATTTTACCGGTGTGCCGCCACTTTCTCGCGCAAATCATTAGGTTACCCCAGCAATGCGGTTAGTGCATCAGCTTGTACATCAGCTCCTTTAGGATCTGCCCGTCGCTGCCACCGCTGTTGTCTACTCCTTTGGCGTGCTGGTCGGCTACCCGTAAAAAGTGAATGTTGCGGATCACCTGCGCCAGCGGGTAGTTCACCGCAGCCACCCGGTACTCCTTTGCGAAAAAAGGGTTGATCTTGAGCAGACTGGCCAGTCCGCGCTCGGTTTTATCGGTGGCTTGGTGCACCAGCAGGAGTTTGGTGTAAAAGGAGAAGAGCAGCGCAACGGTGGGTATGAGAGGACTGGCCTTGGGGTTGGCCTCAAAGTACTGAACGATCTGCATCGTCTTGAGCGCGTCTTTGGTGGCTACCGCTTTTTGCAGCTCGAAGGCGTTAAACTCCTTGCTGATGCCGACGTACTTCTGCACCATCTCAGCATCAATCACCACCTCTTTTTGGCCCGCCGAAAAGTTAATCAGTACTTTTTCAATCTCGTTGGTGAGCCGCTCCAGATTGTTGCCAATAGAGTCGGCCAGCATCTGCACCGCTTTGTCGTCGGCCCGAAAGCCGCGCTGCCGCACATAGGCGGCAATCCAGCCCGGCAGTTGGTTGTCGTAGAGCTTCTTCGACTCCACCCACACGGCAAACTTATCCAGGGCCTTGCCCAGCGCCTTGCGGCTGTCGATCTTCTTGTACTTGTAGCACAGCACTAGCACGGTAGAGGGCATCGGTTGCTTCACGTAGGCCGCTAGCAGTTGCTGCCCGGTGGTGGTATTGAAGTCGGTGATATCCTGGGCCTCCTTTACGATCACCACCTGCCGTTCGGCCATCATGGGGTAGCGCTTGGCCTGGCTGAGCACCGTGGCCACGTCGGCATCTTTGCCGTACAACACCATCTGGTTAAATCCCCTCTCGCTCTCAGCTAGCGCATTCTCTTCGACGTAGCGCGCAATCTGGTCGATGTAGTAAGGCTCTTCACCCTGCAAAAAATACACCGGCGAGTACTCCTTGTTCTTTAGGTTTTTTAGAACTTGATCAGGACTTTGTTTCACAGCTGGTCTAGGTTCGGAGTTCTAAGTTCGGAGTTCTAAGTTCTGTTGTTTTAACCTAAAACTCAGAACCTTTCAACCCCGAACCTTTAACTCTTTTCGCTATTCTTTTCTTCTTCCACGTGTTGCACCAGGCGGTCGCACAGTTGGTTCACTTCGTCCGACATGAACGTATCGCCGGTGGCGGTTAGGATAGACTGGGCCAGTCCGCCGAGGGTGTCGATGGCGAAGCGCTTCATCTCGTCGACGGGCATCTCTTTGGTCCACAGGTCGATGCGCAGGGTATTGCGCTGCTCCTGGTCCCATACCGACAGGCTGATGGCACGGCTCTCGGACAACTCGCCGGGCTGGTCGGTGGCGTTCCACTGAATGCGCTCGGGGATGTTCTGCTCGTCGAGGCTAATCGTAAAATTTATTTCGGACTTTTTCATTAGTTTCGGGCTGCTTTGCTGCGAAAGTAGAAAAGAACCAACGTTCCTCCCCTATGAAACGCGTGAAATTATTGCTAGTGGGCTGGTCACTGTGCCTCACCGGCTGCCTCAACCAGTGGCAAACCGAAACCAATGCGTCAGACCGGGACGAAATAAGGGTGGCGTTTTACAACGTAGAAAACCTCTTCGACACCGAAGATAATCCGGCGCGGCAGGACGATGATTTCCTGCCCGATGGCCCAAAGCGGTGGACTTCCGAACGGTACCAAGAGAAGCTTACCAAACTAGCGAAGGTGGTGGCCGCGCTAAACCATCCGGTGCTGCTGGGCCTGGCCGAGGTAGAAAACGAAGCGGTGCTGCGCGACCTGATTGGGCACCCCGAACTGGCCGAAGCGGACTACGACCTGGTGCACTACGACTCGCCCGACGCGCGCGGCATCGACGTTGCCCTGCTCTATCGCACCGCTTTCTTTACTCCGGTATCGTCGCAGGCCATTCCGGTAACTTTTGAGGAAGACAACTACCGAAGTCGCGACCTGCTGCTGGTATCGGGTACGCTGGGCCGCGACGCTAAGTACAACACGCTGCACGTGCTGGTGAACCACTGGCCCTCGCGCCGGGGCGGCGTGGCGAAGAGCGAACCCCGTCGGCTGGCGGCAGCCACGCTGGCCCGGCAGACGGTAGACGAACTGCTGCAAACCGACGCTACGGCCAACGTAATCCTGATGGGCGACTTTAACGATGAACCCACCAACCGCAGCATCACTGAGGGGCTTCATGCCACCGGAACTACCCAAAAAACCGATCCGTCGCAGCTGGTCAACGTGGTGGCCGCCCTCGATGAAGCGGGCCGGGGGACGTATCAGTTTCGGGGCGACTGGAACATGCTGGATCAGATTATCCTGTCGGCCGGTTTGGTAGAGGACGAACGAAGAGTTGACGATTACTACTACCTGCCGGAGTCGGCGGCGGTATTCATGCCCGATTGGTTGCTACAGGCCGAGGGCAAATACGCGGGCTACCCCGACCGCACCTACGCGGGCAACAAGTACCTAGGCGGCTACAGTGACCACCTGCCGGTGTATATTGAACTAACCAAGGCAGAGTAAACTTAGTTATTGCAGATCCACGGATTGAATCAAACCGGCGGAAAGCCTAAGTACTCTGGCGAGAGATGTAAAATAGTGGTTTCTCTAATTTGAGACGGAGATGAAGAAGGTAAATTTAATTACTCTACCTATAATATTGTCTTGCTGTACCACAATAAATAGAGCAGCATTTGTTGAAAAGTCTTTCAAGACAAAGTCTGATCACATGATGGGTATATCTACAATAGAATTTAAGACAGATTCTCTTTTTTATTTAACTGACCGAAATGGATCTCTTTATTCTGAGGGTATTTGGCAGTTAGAAAAAGACAGAATAATAATTAGTAGCTTTAGTCCGAATACAAGATTTACAGGTGATACTTCGGCTATATATTTTGAAGCTACTGATGAGGAGATCATGGTGAAAAATA
>JBASAY010000072.1:0-6255 GCA_049650865.1 Tunicatimonas sp. | reverse complement strand
AGGGAGAAGGGAGAAGGGAGAAGGGAGAAGGGAGAAGGGAGAAGGGAGACGACTATCCTTTAGTTGCCAATAGTTGCCAACAGCTAATGTCCAGTATCTAGCCTCTCCCCCTGCTTCCGGTCTGTATCATTCCTGCTACTCATGCCGCTCGTCACCACCTCGATAAGAGCCTGCTGTTCCTTCTGTCCGTTTACCAACCCGAAGTTATCGCTGCGGTAGTTCCAGTTGGCATAGGCGATGTCGTGCTTCTCAAACAGCTCCACCATATCCTGGTACCAGCGCAGGCGGTCGGCTTCGGGCGCGGTGGCCATCGCTCCCCACTCGCCGCAGTAGAGCGGCAGATTGTGCGCGCGGGCTACCCGCAGGGGCTTTTCCATCATCTGCGCTAGCTTCTGGGGTGAGAATTCCTTGACGCGGGACTGCATCCGTTGAGCCACCGAATCGGGCATCTGCGCTAATTCTTCGGGCCGTACCAGATGCCCCGGGTAGTGCACCGGCCCCGCGTAGTCGCCGATGTCGGTCCAGCTAGCGCGATAGTGGGTGAGTAAGAAGGGCTCGTAGAAGTGGAAGCTTAGCAAGATGTGCCGATCGTTGGCGGGAATCTCCAGTTCGTCGAAGGTGTCGGCCGACTGCCAGCGGTTGGAGCCGATCACGATGGTGCGGGTGGGTTCCTTCTCGCGGATCACCGCTACGGCGCGCGCCACCAGGCGGTTCCAGTCGTCAGGGTCGTCAGCCACCGGTTCGTTCATCAGTTCGTAGGCCACCTGCGCGGTGGGGTACTGCTGCAACTCAGCGGACAAGCTGCGCCACAGACCGAAGAAACGCTCCTGGGCGGCGGACTCGGTCCACAGCGGCTTTTCAGTGTGGTTGAAGTGGTGCGAGCGCAGAATGTGCAAGTCCACCACCACCCGCAGGTTATGGTTCTGGCACCAACCGATGGCATCGTGCAGCAAATCCATCGCTTCCCGTTCTACCCGACCGTCCTCGTCAAAAAGTTGCTCTTCATCCACCGGAATACGCAGGTGATCGAAGCCCAGTTCGGCCAGATAGGCCACATCTTCCTCCTGAAAAAAAGCGCGACGCTCTTCGCCGCGCCGCTGACTCTGCGACAACCAGTGCGCGATGTTGGTGCCCCGCCGCACGGCGAAGGTGGTGTCGGCGGCGGGAGTGGGCTGGGCGGCACAGGGTGATAGGTGCAAGGTGAGCAGCGATAGGGTGAGCGAAGCGACGAAGGTTTTCATAGGTTATGATGTAGATTGGGGAGGTGACTAAGATACACAAATCATGGAAGAACCATAATCCAATGTCCGAAAGTGAGCGCTGCAACCAACACCAAGCGGCCCAAAGTTGCTTGGCACGTCAACTACCTCACAGAGTTCTTGAAATATGAACGCGACTACTCTGGATGGTGAATACTGGCTCGCCCACTTCTAAATTATTGCTGTATCTTTGCGTGTATATTATCCTTCCAGCTTTAAAAGCTCCGCAGATACGAATCTGTAAACCTACCAAGAGGCCACTGTGAGGCGGTATGTTCAGTCCGTTTTTATTGTTCTGTTCAGATGAAAAAGGCTTATGTACAGCCTCTTATTTCCATTATAACCCGTTATTCGTATACCTAATAATGTACTACCTCTATGCAGTATCAGTATAAACTTGATAATTTTAGCGGTCATATAAAATCTCTTGATGGACTGAGAGGGCTTGCGATCATATCAGTGCTGTTATATCATATTTTCCCTTACGTTAGAATATTTCAGATAGGGTGGATTGGGGTAGACTTATTTTTTGTGATCTCGGGATTTTTAATAACTGGGATATTATTAGATACTCTTGATCACCGTTATTATTGGAGAAATTTCATTGCAAGAAGAGTACTAAGGATATTTCCTTTATACTACTTGACAATATTGATCCTAATACTTGCTTGCACATTATCGCCGACGCTCGCAAATAGCGAGTACGTAGATTACGGATATTTTGTGGAAAACAAATTTTGGTACTTTTCTTACCTAATGAATTGGAGAATTACTGATGAAGGGTCCTGGCTTCCGACAATTATATTAAATATTTTTTGGTCTTTGTGCATTGAGGAGCAATTTTATTTCTTCTGGCCTTTGCTAATCTATTTGTTCAAAAAGCAGATTAATGTATTCATTATAACTACCCTTTTTGGCGTGACCTTAATCAGAGCATATCTAGTGGTAGGAGAAGTCTGGACTGAAACTGCTATATACACTAATACTCTAACCAGAATAGATACTATTCTGGTAGGAGCTTTACTGGCTGTTGCTATAAGAAACAGAAGCTGGAGGATTTTTTTGGAAAGAAACGCCTTCTATATTCTAATCTTTTTGCTTTCTCTGTTACTGCTTTTCCTGCTTTTTATCAGAGGCTTACATCCTTTCAATTACTATACGATGATTTTTGGGTATCCTATAATTTATATGTTGTTCGGCATTATTATGCTTTCTGTTATACAGCGTGGGAACACCTTATCATTGCTTAGAAAAATGTGTGAGAACAAAGTATTAGTTTTCTTTGGTAAATATAGTTATGCTATGTACGTGTACCACTGGATAATCTACAAACTACTTTACGATACCTTCTTAGATTTTGTGTCGCAACTTCCAGAAAGCCTAGCTCATTTCGTTTCCTCTCTCGTAGTACTCGCTCTTGTGATAGCAGTTAGTCAGGTATCTTGGTTTGCGTTTGAATACCATTTCTTAAAGTTAAAAAGGTACTTCAAATACTAAAGAGACGCGCACTTCGATACGCTCCAGAATAACGGTGAAAAGAGGATGTGTTATAGAATCAGAGAAAACAGCGAGGGGCCGGTCGCCGTATGCGATTTCAGTCCCACATTGCTGCAATTAGATACCTGCCCCCCTACACTAGCTCGAGAAAGAACCCGATCCGCTTACTACAAAATTGCCCGAAATCGGACACTAACCGTCCGTTAGCGAACAGTTGTTGCCGCTTCCAACCCGGTTAAAGTCACTGAAACGCCCTTTCTGGCTCTGGCACCCTTGTTGACTAGCTGGAAGAAACGTAACCACTACAACGATGACAACCTATTCCTTTACCCTTTTGCAACGTATCTTCACCTTCTTCTTACTGCTCAACGCGGGCACCGCCCTGGCTCAACACGAAATCAGCGGCACGGTGCAAGACGAGCAAGACCAACCCCTTCCCTTCGCCAACGTGCTACTGCTGTCAGCTTCCGATTCGGCACTGGTGAAAGGCACCGTGGCCGACACCACCGGCGCCTACGTGCTGTCAGTACCCGCCGACGCGCGCTACCTGCTCTCTATCCAGATGGTGGGTTACACTCCCTACTTCTCTGAGCCCTTCCGGGCGCAGCAAACCCAGCAACGTGAGCCGGTGCAACTGGCCGAAGCCACCACCGAACTGGGCGAGGTGGTGGTGCGGTCTACCAAACCCATGATCGAGGTCACCTCCAACGCGCTGGTGATGAACGTAGAGGCCAGTCCGATCCTGCAGAACGGCACCGCCAAGGAGGTGCTGGAGAAGTCGCCCGGCGTGGTGGTGGACCAGAACGGCAACATCAGCCTCAAGGGCAAATCGAACGTACTGGTGTACCTCGATGGCAAACCAACCTACATGTCGAACGCCGACCTGATGCGGATGCTGGAGAGCATGCCCGCCCAGAACATCGAGAAGGTAGAGATGATGGACAACCCCCCGGCCAAGTACGACGCGGCGGGCAACGCGGGCATCATCAACATTGTGCGCACCGCCGCGGCGGCCGTCGGACTCAACGGCACGGTGGGCGTGAACCTGGGGCGGGCCCGCTACTCCCGCATCTCGCCCAGCGTGCAGCTCAACTACCGCCAGAATAAGGTGAACCTGTTTGGCGACTACAGCTACTTCTACAACAAAAACATTGGCTACAACACCATCTTCCGGCGCATTCCTAACGAAACGCAGGGCGGCATCACAACCTTCGATCAGACCGCCAATCGTCTCAACCTACCGCAGGGGCATAACTTTCGGGCGGGGGCCGATTGGTTTTTGACCGAGCGGACCACCCTGGGCGTGCTCATCAGTGGCAACGACGGGCGCTTCGAGCAGGAAGAGAACAACCGCACCGAACTGGGCGGGGTGTACGACAATCCTTTTGATGGGCTGAACGCCGAGAACTTCACCAACAACCGCTGGCGCAACCTGACCTACAACGTCAACTTCGAGCAGGACTGGGAGAAAGCGGGCAACCTGAGCCTGGACTTCGACTACGTGCAGCGCACCAACACAAATTTGCAGGGCAACGATAACTTTTACTTCAGCAACGACGGTGAGCCAGTGCCGAACCCCCTGCTGGTGCGCACCGATGCGGCCACCGACATTAGCATCATTGCGGCCCAGGCCGACTACTCCCGCTCGCTCGGCAAGGAGCTGCAACTGGAGGTGGGCAGCAAGCTAAGCCGGGTGACTACCGACAATGACCTGGACTTCGGCACGCTGCTGGACGGGGAGCGGGTCGCCGATACCCTACGCAGCAACCGCTTTGCGTACGACGAAGACATCACGGCGGGCTACGTGAATTTGAAGAAGCAGTGGGGCGACAACTGGAACGTTCAACTCGGAGTACGGGGCGAGCATACCTACTCGAAGGGCGAATCACTTACGCTCGACAGCCTGGTGCGGCGCGACTACTTCAACCTGTTTCCCAGCGCGAGCGTCTCTTATACCATTCCTGAGCAGCACAGCTTCTCGCTGTCGTACAGCCGCCGCATCGACCGGCCCAACTACGGCAACCTGAATCCCTTTGAGTTCTTTCTGGATCGCTTCACCTTTCAGCGGGGCAATCCGTTCCTGAATCCGCAGTACACCAACGCCTTCGCGTTTACCTACGGCCTGAAGAACGCGGTCTTCCTGACGCTCAACTACAACCACACCACCGACGCCATCACCGACGTGCTGGAGCAGGAGAACGCCAACCAAACCACCTTCCAGACCACCGTGAACCTCAACCAGATCAAGAACTACAGCGCTAACCTATCGGCCCCACTGCCAGTGGCCCAGTGGTGGATGGCCAACCTGAACCTCACGGCCTTTTACAACGACGTGCTGTCGCCTTATTCCGAGGGCGGGGTGATCGACAACAGCCAGTTTAGCTACGTGCTGCGGGCACAGAACACCTTTTCGCTGCCCAAAGAAGTAAAGCTAGAGCTAACCGGCTTTTACCAGTCGCCCCTGATCTGGGGCATGTTTGAGGTAGGTTCTCAGTACCAGATCGATGTGGGAGTGGTGAAAGAATTTGGACCACTGCGCGTGCAAGCCAGCCTGAACGATATCTTTGACATGCGGCAGAACCCGGTGAGTATTCGGCAGGGTGATATTGACGCCGAGGTGGTGAACAAGTGGGAAACACGGGTGTTCCGGCTCAACCTTTCGTACCGCTTCGGCAACCAAAAGATTAAGAAGGCCCGCCGCCGCGGCACCGCTTCGGATGACTTGCAGCAGCGCGCGGGGGATTAATTTTGTTTCGGTGATGCTAGTTGTAGGACAAGCGTAGCGCTCCTACGACGCATACCGCGACGCTAATTGGGCCTTAGCGGCCGACGCTCGGGACGCTTTGTTAAAGCTAAGACCAGGATAGCGCAGTATTGGTTTGTTCACTCTTTATTTTTCTTTCGACTGAAAACTTATTGAGTATTTTACAAACGCGCAAAACACTATTGATCAGGCTGCTCTCCATTATCCGTTTTGATTTTCTTCTTGTTGGAGTAGGTGCTTTGCAGTTGTTTCAAGAGAGCTTCGAACTTTGAAAAGACATTATCTTCAGGATGGTTAACGCCATCTACCTTCTCGTTTAACTTTAAGGCTTCAAAGCTGGTATATCTTTTCAGTTGTGACATACTTATAAAATTAATCATTGTTATCAATGGTAGGTGCAGCCGTCAGCAAATTCCACTTATATTCTCAGTTTATGTTACGTAGGCAACCGGCATAGTAAATAATGAAGTCTTTCAAACAATCCTTGATGTACTAAAATACGTATACATCTTCCTCCGTTTCGGTGATGATTCCGGCAAAATGATCTCTGTAAAACACCTTCCCCCGTCTCATTTAAGTAGCCACCCAGAATCAAATTAACATTTCATATTGCTTTTGGAAGCAGGGACTGCCGCGGTGAAGTCAATCTCAAACTCAGGCTCTTGAAAATGTGTCAGGATGTAATTGATTTGCTCATGCAGGGTCTGTTTACACTCAAAGTCTTCTGGTCGGAGC
>JBASAY010000071.1:0-5511 GCA_049650865.1 Tunicatimonas sp. | reverse complement strand
GCTTAAAGAGGATAAAGTCAAGCTCTAAGGAAACAATATCTCCCTTCTCCGACCCGTCAAAACGAAGCAGCTTCACGGGGGGGACGGGAGGATTTAGTCTCTCGAACAAATTTTGATTAAACCCCTGTGCCACCGAGCGACGGCCTTGCTTGACGGGGGTAGAAATAGTGATGCGCACAGGCTACAAAATGATTGTATGCAGATATACGCTGACGGCAAAAATAAGTTCAGCCTCAGCGGTTGCAGTAAGCAGCACTGCTAGGGCGTGTTGACATATAGATTAACGAGAGATTTTGAGGACGGTTTTCGGCTGATTAAGGCGCTTGAGAAGCGCGATGCTGAGGCATCGGGCGCCGAAAGCAACGCAGAACAGGTGGAAAGCGTACCAAAATCGCCGTTTAGGTTATATGTCAACACGCCCTAGGACTCTTACCGGGTAGGTAACTGCACCGAAGCCGGTTGGGTATCCAGCTTACCCACCTCAATCACTGAGCTACCGTGCACCCGCATGGTGGCAACCTGAAAATCTTCAGCGCTTGCCTTGAAAATATTGTCTACGTACTTCTGCGGATTGCGGTCAATGTAGGGAAACCAGGTGCTGTGGATCTGGATCATAATTTTATGTCCCTTCTTGAAGGTGTGCAGCACATCCTGCAACGGAAAGCTTACATCAGTGATGCGGTCGGGCTCAAAGGGTTCGGGTTGCTCAAAGCTATTACGAAAACGGCCCCGGAACACCTCGCTGCGCACCAGCATCTGGTAGTTGCTCATGCGCAGGTGGTCCTGCATGGTCGGACTGTCTTCGGCATCGGGGGGCATCACGTCGATGAGTTTCACCACCCAATCGGCATCGGTGCCCGAGGTAGATACTTTTAGCTTAGCCATAATCTCGCCCATGAGCGTGATGTCTTCCTCCAACGGCGGAGTCACGAAGGTGAGTACGTCGGGGCGGCGGGCAGCAAAGCGCTGGTCGTCGGTCATAAACTTACGGGGCGTAAAGGTAGTCTTCACGTCTTCGGTGAAGGGCACCGGGTGGGCCGGGTCGCTCACGTACTCAAAGGTAAGCCGGTCGTCGGGTTCTTCGTTGATGAGCAACACGTCGGGTTGCAAAGCTTCGCCGGTGCGAAACGCAAAGGTGTAGCGCGGTGCATCGGCCGGGGGCCAGGTGTCAAATTTCTTCCATTCTTTTACTCCCGTGTCGTACAAATAGGCCTCGGGCAGTTGCGGACCAGGACCGCCCGACTGGGCATCCTTCAGGAAGTGGGTGAAGAAAGGATACTCAATTTCTTTTTGATAGAAGGTGGAAATGCTATCGCCGAAGTAGATGTTGCCCACCGACTGTGAACCCTTTTCGCGCGCCCAGTCGCCGTGGCTCCAGGGACCCATCACCAGCGTATTGAAAGTGCCGGGGTTGTTGCGCTCCACGGTTTTGTAAATGTTGAGCGGGCCGTACAAATCTTCGGCGTCGAACCAGCCGCCCACCGTCATCACCGCGTGCTTAATGTTGTTGAGGTGCGGCAGAATGCTGCGTTCTTGCCAGAAAGCGTCGTAGTTGGGGTGCTCGGCCACCTGCTGCCAGAAGAAGTTATCGGCGTAGTACTCTTCGGAGTTTTTCAGCGGGCCCAGGTCGTAGTGAAACTGGTAGGCATCGGGCGTACCCGTGTCCACCACGCTGTACCACGCCGAGTCGGTGGGGGCTTCGTGCTGCACCCCGAACACCGGAAAGGTCATCCAGTAGCTTTGCAGAAAAGCGCCCTGATGGTGGAAGTCATCGAAGAAAAAGTCAGAAATGGGAGCCTGGGGCGAGGATGCCTTCAGCGCCGGATGCGCATTCACCGCCCCCGCAATGGTGTAGAAGCCCGGGTAGCTGATACCCCACTGTCCGACCCGTCCGTTGGTACGGTTGCCAAGCCGTTGGAGCAGTTCTTCGATGGTATCGTAGGTGTCGGAGCTTTCGTCGATCTCATCTTCGCTGTCGCGGTTGGGCCGCATGTTGTCAAACTGACCTTCGGAGCGATAGCGCCCACGCACGTCTTCGTATACAAAGATGTAGCCGTCGCGCATCAGGTAGGGCGAGGGCCCTAGTCTACTTGGAAATTTATCCTTGCCGTAGGGTGCCACGCTGTAGGGTGTGCGCTTGAGCAAAACGGGGTACTGCTGGGTGGTGTCTTTGGGCAGATACACGTTAGCGAACAGCTTGATGCCGTCGCGCATGGTAAAGGTCATCTCCTGCTTCTGGTAGTGCGCACGCACGTAGAGCGAATCGGCATTTTGGGCAGAAAGGGAAAGGCTAGAGAGCAGGAGTAAGTGGATAATACTGATCTTCATGGACGTTAGGTGGTTGAGAGGGAGCAAGATAAGGGGTTGACAGGAAAAAACGTATGCGTCATCTCAAGTTACGGTGCTTTGTTCTTCTGTCCAAACTACTTCGTCCGTCTCTTCGTTGTCCGTATACCTTCCAACGCTACCCACCCGTAGCACGAGAAGGCTATTTTAACGAAGATCAATCTGCTATGAGTCGAGCGTTTGTAAAAGAAGAAGATCAGGAGGAAGCTCCCTTTATTCCGCCCCGAGCGGCGCTTCCCCCCGGAGCCACCAACTACGTGACCGCCGCTGGCCGACAGCAACTGCTGGATGAGAGAATGGAGTTAGAAGCAGAGAAGGCCGGGTTAGCCCTGGAAGACGAGGCGGAGCAGCGCAAAGCGTTGGCAGTCATTAACGGCAAACTTCAGCTTCTGGCCGAGCGGATCAGTTCAGCGCAGGTGTTGAGTCGACCTGAGTCGCCGGGCGAGGTGCGTTTCGGGGCGCGGGTAACGTTGAATGTAGTAGGCAAGAATATCAAACAGCAGTTTCAGATCGTAGGAGTAGACGAAGCGGATGTCAAGCAGCAGAAGATCGCTTTCGTGTCGCCCATCGCCCGGGCTGTCACGGGCAAGAAGGTGGGCGAAGTGGCCCAACTGAAACTGGGCAATGAGGTGAGAGAACTGGAAGTGCGGGAGATTGCCTACTAAGAATCAGCAGAAGCTATCGGTCGGTCTTACTGCTTGATTGCCAACTGCCCGCAGGCGGCGTCGATGTCTTTGCCGCGGCTGCGCCGCACGTTCACCGTCACGCCCTTACCCTCCAGGTACGCCGCAAACTGGTCGAGCCGGTCGGCTTCGGTGTTGACGAAATCTGCTTCGCTGATCGGATTGTACTCAATGATGTTGACTTTGCTGGGTACGCGCTTGGTGAACTCCCACAACTCG
The DNA here is from genome assembly GCA_049650865.1 of Tunicatimonas sp. GTDB lineage: Bacteria > Bacteroidota > Bacteroidia > Cytophagales > Cyclobacteriaceae > Tunicatimonas. The sequence goes on along the minus strand of JBASAY010000071.1, from coordinate 2,263 downwards.
CGGGCGTCGTCCAGGGTGTCGTTCACGTTGTGGAACACGATATACTCCAGCGTGACGGTGGTGCCGGTCTTTTCGTAGAAGTAGCTCAGTGCCTCACGCAGGGCATCCAGCGTATTGCTCTCATTGATCGGCATAATCTGGCTGCGTTTGGCGTCGTTGGCCGCGTGCAGCGACAGCGCCAAATTGAACTTCACCGCATCGTCGCCCAGCCGCTTGATCATCTTGGCAATGCCCGCCGTCGACACTGTGATGCGCCACGAGGCCATATCCAGCCCCTGCGGCGCGGTAAGGTGCTCCACTGACTGTAGCACGTTGGCGTAGTTAAGCAGCGGCTCGCCCATGCCCATGTACACCACGTTGGTGAGGGGGCGGTCGTAGCGCTGCTCAGCCTGCTGGCGGATGAGCACCACCTGATCGTAGATTTCGGCCGCGTCGAGGTTGCGCTTACGGTCCATGTAGCCCGTGGCGCAGAACTTGCAACTCAGCGAGCAGCCCACCTGCGAGGAGATGCAGGCCGTCATGCGCTTCTTGGTCGGAATCAGCACTCCCTCTACCAAGTGGCCGTCGTGCAGGCGGAACATAAACTTCACGGTGCCATCGCTGCTCAGTTGCTGCTCCTGCACCGTTACCGGCTGAATCACAAAGTGCGCGTCCAGACGCTCGCGCAGCGACTTCGACAGGTTGGTCATCTCCGCGAAGCTCGTCGCTGACTTCTGCCACAGCCACTCGTAAATTTGCTTAGCGCGGAAGGGTTTCTCACCGATTTCAGTAAGGAACTCCTTGAGTTGGGCCAGCGTGGCTTGGCGGATATCAGATTGGGCAGTAGTAACGGTTTCAGACACGGGCTAAGTAAATAAAGAAGGTGAAAGATCATCAAGCCGTAAGCGGTTGACTTTAGGAAACGTAGTGGTATCCAGAACTTTAAAATGTCCGTTGTTGGTAATCAAGTAAGCCGCTGATGCGGCGATTGCAGCATCGACAAACTTATCATCATCGGGGTCTTCTTGTATGATCTGCCATCGGTAAGTGGGTACCGTCATCTGAACGAAAGGACTATCAATGAGTGCTTGTATCACGTTGTCTGCTACTTCATGATTAATTTGCTGTTCCAGAATTTCAGCGTACTCCATCAATATTTCAGTTGATATGATCAGTCGAACTTGCCCCTCGCGAATGAAATCAAACAACCAACGATGAGGTGATCGGCGCGGCAGGATTTGCAGTAGACAATTGGTGTCCAAAACAATAGCTTCCAAATCACTTAGCTTTTACCGAAGATGCTCGATAGTGTCCTTTTCCCCATTCAGCTACCTTCTCGTTTACATCCCATCCCTTTTCTTCAAAGGCTTTATTTACAGCATCGTCAGCCTTCTCGAAAAAGTACTCCGAGATCATCTGCTTAATATCAATCAACTCCTGCTTGCTAAACTGTCGAGTACGAAACATTTCCAGCAGTTCCAGTTGCATAGGATCAACCGATTGGATATCGTGAGAACGTTCCTTTTCTTGATTAACCATAGCGCTTATCTTGATTCAGTATAACCATCAGTTGCCTTAACGAAGTTCATTGGCTAGAGTTTGTCGTGCTTCGCAGTAGATACAACGGATAGGGGAAATTAAGTTCACCGTACACCTCAAACCCAAACCGTTGGTACCAGGGAAGGTTGCGCCGGGTAGAAGTCTCCAGGTAAATAGGCCGCTGCTGGGCGTGATAGTGATCCATCACCGTTTGCAGCAAGCGGCTTCCTTTTCCCTGCCCCTGCGCCGCCCTGGCTACTCCCACAAACCACAGGTGACAAAAAGGACTATCGGGATGAGCGGCTTTGATTTGGGCCTCCCGCCGCAAGGTGCGGTAGACGTTGCCCAAGCCCGTAGCTGCAATGGCCAGCCGAACGTCGCGCCTCGCCGCTGCCACCGTGAAACGCTTTTGGTCAGGCAGCACGGTGATCGCACACGCGGTGCGGTCGTCCGATAGCCACACCTCTCCGAAGTCGTGGCCCGTAGCGACCGCGTACTGCATCAAGCGGCGTATTCGCTTCAGGCGGTGGCGGTCTTGTCGCACCACGTAGTTAACGCTCTGGTTGTTGGCAAAAGCTTCGGTCAGAATATCTGCCACGCGCTTGTCATCGGTCATCGGGGGTGTAGGACAAAACTCCATTAGGCGCACTGTTTGATGCTATCAATGATTTGTTGCCACTGGTTACTTTTATAGGCAACCCTGAGGTTGGCTAGCTGTTGTGCCCCTTGGAGGGTCCAGCGCTGC
>JBASAY010000070.1:0-45762 GCA_049650865.1 Tunicatimonas sp. | reverse complement strand
AAAAGTAACAGCGGCGGCAGGGGAATGTAGGGATGCGAAAGATAACTTTCTGCTATCCTTGGCCAAGGATGGGAAAGCAGATTATTTGGTGACTGGCGACGGCGACCTACTGGACATAGAAATATTTGGCAATACCCAAATCATGACCTACCATCAGTTCGAGCAAAAGACTAGCCTATGAAAAAGCTCCGACCCTCTTTATCCGACAAAATCGTACTGGGTGTGTGTGGCGGATTGGCTACCTACTTCGGCTGGGATACTACGCTGCTTCGAGTGCTTTTTGCCCTGGCCATTGTGCTAGGCATCGGCTCACCCGTAATTATCTACCTGGTGCTCTGGTTGGTGATGCGGTATCAGTAGGGCCATGATTAATCATGGCCCTACGTCAATCGGGTGCCCACCTGTTTTCATTGCACCCCACGCACCCGCATCTCTAGCGTGTACAACGATTTCATCGCCGTAACAAACAGCGTCTTTCGGTCTTTGCCGCCGAAGCAGACGTTGGCGGTCCATCCTTCGTCCACCGCAATGTGCTTAATTTGCTTGCCTTGCTTATCAAATACCGTTACCCCCTGGCCGGTAAGGTACACGTTGCCCTGGCTATCAAGCGTCAAACCGTCGGAACCCATATCGGCAAACAGTTGCTTATCCGATAAGCTGCCGTCGTCATTGACTTGATAAACGTAGGTCTTCTTGTCACCGATATCAGCCACGTACAGTTGCTTTCCGTCCGCCGTGCCCACAATGCCGTTGGGCTTCACCAAGTCAGTGGCGACGGGCGTGAGGGTTTCCTTGCCGGAGGCCAGATAGTATACCTGCTCGTTCTCAATATCCTTTTTGGTATGCGCCCAGTAGTCGCGCGGGTAGTAGGGGTCGGTGAAGTAGATGCCTCCCTTTAGATCTACCCATAGGTCGTTGGGGCCGTTCAACCTCTTCCCCTGAAAGTCATTTACCAGCACCGTGACTTGCTCATCCGGACTGATTTGCCAGAGTTGATTCTTCTCATCGGCGCAGGCGATCAGGTTGCCCCGCCGGTCGAAGAACAAGCCGTTGGCGCGTCCGGCATCTTCCATAAACACTGACAAGGTGCCGTCGGTGGTCCATTTCATAATGCGGTTGTTGGGCTGGTCGGTGAAGAACACGTTGCCCTGCGCATCCGCCGCCGGACCTTCGGTGAATTCATAGTCGGCCGCTACCTGTTGCAATGAAGCTCCGGGGGCAACGATTTCGCTTTCGTTCTCCAAAGACTGAGCGTTGCCTACTACGCTATGCAGCAACAGACAGCTCATCAGTAATTGTTGGTTCAATCTCATACTTTATTATTCAGTATTTCTTGTTCGGCACTCGATGTTCAAAGCATAGGCAAACGATATACGAAGACTAATCCGCTTACCCCAGTTTCTCCCCCGGGTGCTGCCAGGGGTCGCGGTAGGGGCGGCGCAGCAGTTTGGTCGCTTCGGGGTCGCCCACCACGATGTGTTGCTGCGGATCATACACTAACGGACGGCCAGCCTGCATGGACAAGTTAGCCAGAATGCAGGCGGCGGTAGAAATGTGCCCCTGCTCTACCGAGGCCACGGGCTGTTTTTTCTCTTTGATAGCCACCAATAGATCGAGCATGTGGCGGCGCGTAGCCGGAGCGGCGTGCAGTTCAATATCCTTCTCGGTAAGGTCTTCGGGAAACTTCTCCCGTTCGTACACGGCCTCTCCGTGAACGGGCTTGCCGTCACCTTCGGGGATAAAGTCGTACTGCTTCACACTGCCTTTCAGGGTGCCTTTGTCGCCGTAGAGGATGAACGCCCAGGGGTAATCGGGGTCGGCCGGGGTGCCCCAGCTGCGGTGCTGCCATACGCAGTTTAGTTCGTCGTACTCAAACACGGCGGTCTGGGTATCGCTGATCGTAGATTTGCTGTCTTTTTGCACATAGATGCCTCCTTCTGAGCTGACGCGCTTCGGCCAGCCCAGGTTGAGCATCCAGCGCACGGTGTCGAGCATGTGCACGCACATATCACCCACGATGCCGTTGCCGTAGGTCGTGAAGGAGCGCCACCGCCGGTGCGGCAGCCCATCGTAGGGACGCATCGGCGCAGGGCCAGTCCAGCGGTCGTAGTCGAAGAAGGCCGGTACCGCTTGCTCGGGCGGATGGTTGGTAGCCCGCATGTGGTAGTAGCAGCACATCTCCACGTGCGACACCTTGCCCAGCAGCCCCGCGTCCACAATGTTCTTTTTAGCTTCCATCAGGTGGGGCGTGCTGCGCCGTTGGGTACCGATCTGCACCGTCCGATCCGACCGGCGGGCCTTGGCTAGAATCGCCTCTCCCTCCAGCACATCGACGCTGATGGGTTTCTGCAGGTACAGGTGCGCTCCGGCGTCCAGTACATCGATGGCCTGCAGGGCGTGCCAGTGGTCAGGCGTAGCGATAAGCACCAGATCGAGGTCGCGCTCGGCCAGCATGGTGCGGTGGTCGGTGTAGGTGCGCGGCTTCTTACCTGATTGCTGCCGCTGGCTGATCAGCGTAGCCGCTTCGGCCAGCATGTTTTTGTCCACATCGCAAATAGAAACCACCTCTACCGGGGCCACCTGAATAAGCCGGAACACGTCGTTCTTGCCGTACCACCCGGTGCCAATCACCCCCACCCGCAGGGGCTGATCCTGGTAGATGATGTCCAGTCCCGAAGGACCCAGGGTAGAGAGCGCCAGCGAAGCGGAAGCGGTTTTCAGGAAGTGGCGGCGGTTGATGTGGAAGGGGTGCATATAAGAAGGGTGGATGATGCGACCACTCAATATATTGGGTTAATGGCTATTTAGCAAACGTGAAACCGTACCTTGAGAGGGGAAAACCTCAGAAGATTAGCGGGAGAGCAACCCCGGACCTCCCCGTCCGTTCACACCAGGGTAGCCGACTTTTGAAAATTTCGACCCAGTATTCGTTCGCAAATGATCTCTAACCTCTTACTAGCAATTATGACCTTATTTAACTTTTCTGATCAACAACAGGTGCAGCAGTGGCACACCGAAAACGACGTGGTGATGGGCGGAGTGTCCAGCAGCAAAGTAACCTACGTTTCGGAAGAAGGCGGCAAAAAAGGATTAGCCCGTTTCAGCGGCCACGTATCGTTAGAAAACAACGGAGGCTTTGCGCAGATTCTGTACGACCAGAAAACCTTTGATCTAAGCAACGCCCAGGGGATAGCCTTACACGTGCGGGGCGACGGCCAAACCTACCAGCTGCGCTTAGAAACGGACGCCAAACGGGTAGCCTACGCACAATCTTTTGTGGCTAAAGACGAATGGCAACGCATTCAACTAGCCTTTGCCGACTTTAAAGCTACCTTTCGCGGCGAAGACGTGCCCGATGCTCCCGCCTTGAACCGCGCCTCCATCCGCACGGTGGGCATCCTGATCGGCAACGGCGAAGAGACAGACTTTGAACTGCTGATTGATGCGGTGGAGGCTTACTGAAAACAAAACAGACTGGGCACCAACTACTCACCCACCCCGCTGCTCGTCTAGCACATCGAGCAGGCTGGCGGTTACGTTCAGGAAGTTGGCCTCAGAGATAATACCTACCAGCTTGCCCTTCTTCACCACGGGCAGGCAGGCCGCATTGTTTTTCTTCATCACCCGCATAGCTTCCATTACGGTTTTGTGGGGGGCAATGGTGATCGGGTCGGCGATCATTAGGTCGGCCACCGTGCGCGTGCTGTCTTCGGTGCCGTCGGCGCGGCCGATGAGGTAGCGCACCAGCTTGCGCACCGATACCAAACCGACCAGTCGTCCCTTTTTGTCTTCTACCGGCACAAAGCGCACCTTCTGCCAGTCCATAATATTGGCCACCAGTTCGGGGATGTCGTCCTGCTCCACCGTAAAAATATCGCGGGTCATAAACTCTTCAATTAGTAGCGAGGTGGGCGACCAGGCCACCGAGTCGTCTTTCGCTGCCAAGTCCCAGGTGTGCACCGGTTGTCCCGACCGCTGGTGCTTAATCATGGCCGAAGTAAGCGTGGCCGACCGCTCGTCGTGCATCACCTCCTTGCCAATCTTATGGTACGACTTCAGCAACCAGCCCGAGCCGGTTTGGCGGGTACGGTTACGCTCGGCAATAATGCCTAAGTACCGATCAATGTCGGCGCTATCCACCGCGCGCTTCTTCAGGCCGGCCTCGGCCACCGGCAGCAACTCTTTCTCGATCAGCTCGGCCACCGATAGCTTTTGCCCCTTCATCCAGGTGACTTCGGTTTCGTGTCCCGAGAAGGCGGCCGCCACAAAGTTGGCCTGTACATCGTCGAACTCCAGCCAGCGGGTGATGTCGTCGTAGGCGTCGCCAAAGCCTTCCATGAGGCCTACCCAGAAGGCCGCGTTGGCCACCTCGTCGGGCACGCTGGGCCCGGCGGGCAAGATGCGGTTCTCGATGCGCAGGTGCGGCTTGCCGTTGGGACTCACCCCGTAGCAGGGGCGGTTCCAGCGGTACACCGTCGAGTTGTGCGTCATCAGCGCGCGCAGCTCGGGGGTCTTGCCTTCGGCCAACTGTTCCAGCACGTCCGGCTCGCCGTCCGACATCAGCATGGGGCGGAAGCGCACGATGTCTTCGCGGTATAGTTCGATAACCGACCGGGTGAGCCAGTCGTTGCCGAAGGTGACCCGCGGACTGCGGTCGCGCAGGTGCTCCGACACGGCGCGGGTGTCGATCGACTGCTGGAACAGGGCAATGCGGGTTTCGTTCCACAACCGCTTGTTGAACAGCAGGGGCGAATTGGTCGCAATGGCCAGCACCGGAGCGGTGATCGCCAGGGCGATATTGTACTTGGCCACAAACTCGGCAGGCGCTATTTGCAGATGCACCTGAAAGCTGGTGTTGCAGGCCTCCAGCAGGGCCGAGTCGTGCTTTACGTTGAGTTCGTCTACGCCCCGGATGTGCAGTTCGTGCTTGCTGCCCCGCATCTTACTGATGGCCTTTATCAGCGCGTGGTAACGGTCGAGCGGCGTAAGGTTGCTCATCTCCAGGTCTGACTTGCGCAGGGTAGGCAAAATGCCGGTCATCACCGTGCGGAAGTTCATCTCATCACCCAGCGCCGCCAGCTCGTTGAGTTTCTCTTCGGTGTTGGTGGCCATCTGACTGAAGCAGGAGCCGGTAAATTCTAACGGGTCCAGGTTAAACTCCAGGTTGAACTTGGCCAGCTCGGTGGTGTAGCCGTCGGAAGTAAGGCGATCCAGCACCTCCAGTGAGATGGGGGCGGGCTTGCAGTGCTCATCTACCAGGCAGAGCTCTTGTTCGGCTCCGATGTGGATCGGGTCTTCGTTGAACCACGCGCCGTCGAGCATCTGCTCAAAAGCCTTGAGGTCGCGCAGGATGCACCGCGTATTTTGGTTCTGATCCTCTTGGCTATCGACGAGCTTGACGTTGAGATTTCCCATAGCGGACAATTTAAAAAGAATGGCGATATACCAAGCGCGAGACTGATAGTTTTGTTGGTGAACGAAGTGCTCGGTGCTTATGCGCGACCGGCAGTTGGATGGGACTACCCAGCATCAACGCTCTTCCCGGCGTCGTTGCCCTCCGCAAAGAATGCCTCCAGTTCGGGCAGCGTGGTTTCGTCGGTACGCAGATCGCGAATGATCCGGCCCTGGTGCAGCACCACGATGCGGTTGCACACCTCGGTAACGTGGCTCAGGTCATGGCTCGAGATCAGCAGGGTGGTTTGCCGTTCTTCGGCGGTGGTCCGTAGCAAATCCTTGAGGCGGATCTGCGTGGTGGGGTCCAGGTTCGAGAAGGGCTCGTCGAGGATGGCCACGGCCGGGTGCGTGAGCAGGGCGGCGGCCACGCCCACCTTCTTGCGGTTACCCTGCGACAGGTCGCGGATGTACTTGTTTCCGTTTAGTATTTCGTGATTGAACAGCCCCTCCAGGGGTTGCAGACGGGTAGCTAGCTCCGCCGCCGACAGTCCGTGCAACTGCCCGACGAACGAGAAGTACTCTTCCGGAGTGAGGTAGTCGAGTAAGAAGCCCTCGTCGAGATACGAACCGGTGTAGGCTTTCCAGTGGTCCGATTGGTACACGGGTTCTCCTTGGCTGCGCACTTCGCCGGTGGTGGGGCGCACCAGGTCGAGCAGTAGGCGAAACAGAGTGGTTTTACCGGCGCCGTTATTGCCTACTACGCCCAGGCATTCGCCCGGGGCCACGTGCAGGTGCGTTACCGAAAGCACTTCTTGTTCGCCGTAGCGCTTGGTGAGTTGGTTTACTTCAATCATGATTGGTCAGATTTATGGCGGAGTCCGGCGGCGAGGGCGTACTTATGCTTCTGAAGGTGCCGAACCACCCAGGGGAGCCACTTCCGCCCCAACAGCCAGCCTGCCAGGCCCACAACCCCTAGCAGAATTACTCCCCCTCCGGGAACAATAGCGTTGCCCACCGCCCCGAGAATGAGCGGAACAAGGATGGTGAAAAACGACAGCAACAACTGCATCGTGGAGACCCCCTGCCAACCGAAGAGGCTGCTCGACTTCATGTCCACGCGTTCGCGGTTGTTGGCAGCAAAACGGATGACGAGCCAACTGTTTACTCCTCCGTTAAATAGAAAGCAGGCCGTATTCACCAACAGGATGGGCCAGCCCAACAGCGCAAACGGTAGGGTGAACAGGTAGGTGGCCAAACAAAAGGCAGTGAGCAAGCGATGTTTGCTTTTAAGGTAAGTCTGAAACGAAAGGTTGGCCGTTAGCAGCCCATCGAAGTAGGCTCCTTCCCAGGCGAACAAGAGTTGCCCGTAGGTAAGCATAACGCTGCCCGTGATCGCAATTCCGGGTACGATTAGGACGGCGTTGCTGAGGGTTAGTTCGGGTTCGTCGGTATAGAACAGCAAGCCGTAGGCAATGATCAGGAGCAAACCACTTAGCAGAGCGGAGCGCGAACGGCGGTGCCGAGTAATTAATTTCAATTCGTTGAGCAGCAGGAGACTTTCCACTCCGTAGCGCCGCCGCAGGCGATCAAGGTTCAGCCTACGCAATCTGGACGATGCCACCCGAGCGGGAATGTCCTCGGCGTACAGGCCTTGGCGTAGCCACCGGTAGGTGCTCGTCACCAGGATGCCAAGCACCAGTACGGGCACCGCCGCCCAGCCCGGAGCCGCCACCAGCGCTCCAAAGGCTGCCGCCGACAGGGCCGACAGTGACATCAGTCCGAAGCGGTCCAGCAGCAGCAAGCCTACCACGGCGCCCAGGGCTGCCACCACCCACACCGGACGCACCGACGCGAGCAAGCGAATAAGGAAGACCAGGTACGAACTGATGAGCAACAGCGCCCCGAACGCTGCGACCCAACCCAGCGCCGCCCCAAAGCCGAACGACGGGTAGATAAACGTGGCCACAAACGGCCCCACTACCAGCCACGGCAGCGCATTAAAGAGGGTGAGCGGCACCTGCGCCAGCACGAAGCGTAGCAGGGCCGCCCGGCGGATCGGCAGGTGCTGGTAGGAACCCAAGCTAGCGGTCGGCGTCCCCTGCACGAAGTAGCGTCCGATCAGGTCAAACAGCAGGTAGTAGAATAGCCACCGGTGAATGATCGTAACCGGATCGCGCCCGGGAAATAGCTGAGCCATCAGCTTGTCCAGGTTCTGTCCGACAGCAAACAGAAAAACGCCGAACACGAGCCCAAACAGCCCCAAAATGATTGCTGCCGCCAGATACTGCTCGAGTGCGGGCGAACGGTAGAAGGCCTTCCAGCGGTGCTGCAGCAGGGTGCGGGTCAGGTTCATGCGGTTTGGTTAAGGTCGTGGTCGCCGTAGTACTTCATATCAACATTCTTGCGCGTCTTCACAAAGTAGGTGATCTGCCCGGTGTGATACGAGAAGTGCTCGGTAACGTGCATCAGGATGGCCACTCCGGTTTCTTCGTAACCCTGCACCCGATAGGTAGTCAGCAGGTCGGCGGGCGTAAGCTGGTCGAGCACTACGTCCACCTCAGTCATCAGAGCGTCGAGCTGCTGCACCAGTTCGGTAGCGGGCAGCGGATCCGTGTGGTCGAACTCGCGGTTGCGCTGCCGCTGGTCGGGCTGCCCGCCTAGTCCGCTGAGCACCCACTGCCGCAGGTTACCCATCAAGTGCAGCACCTGGTTGCCCACGCTCACCACGTTTTTGTTGGGGCGGTGCCAGATTTCGTCGGTGCTCAGTTGCCCCAGGCACTGCTTGATGCGCGGCACCGATTCGTGGATGATGCGTCGCTTCACTTCGCTAATCAGGGCGCGGGGCAGGGCTTCAGTAGGGGGGGGGGTCATGGTAGACAATAATTACCCCCAAGTAGCAGAATTGCGCTGAGAAATGCACGTTGAGTAAATAAGTTTCTCTGATTCGTAGGGAAGCAGAGACTTGTCCTGATCTTAAATTCAAAAACCTTGCGTTAGGTGTAACTACTCAGGTAATTTTGATGAAAATGCTGTGGGTGTTTCCATGTTCTTTGTGTAGTACCTTTCAAAGACAAGCACTGCGATGCTAAAATCACAACATATTGCTCGGTTCCCTCCTTCAGCAGATAGCTTCACTTTTGTAAAACATTGATTGTCAACTATATTGAACGCCTGAGTAGTGACTGTTATGTTTATAGATAGAGGCAGAGCACGGAGAGTAACCCTACGGTCAGGGTGGTTACCAAGCTACTATTATTATTATTATTGTCCTCGACATCTCCTCAATGAAACTGCTTATGAAAAAGTACGCTATCACCTGCCTGTACCTAGTCAGTAGCTTAAACTGCATAGGGCAATTAGACAGTACTTTTAACCTGATCTTCCCCAGAAGCGATACAACTTGCGTGGTGAAAAGTACAATTGATCCTATAGAGAGCAGTAGGAGGAAAAAGTACTTGAAATCTAATGCGAGAAGCATTAACTCTAACGCAATAGAAATTCGCTTCTATATTTGCCAAGAATTGTTTGTCTACAATGGTAAGGACAAGGTTGATACGTGCCACGATGTGAGCAGCGTGCCGTTTACCACTTTAAGAGAACTTGACAGTACGATGAACGAGATAATTATTATATATACGGATTCGCTAATCGTTATGAAGGGTCACTTGAAAAACGTACTTCTGTACGAAGAATTGAACGGTAGCAAGTACGTAAAATACCCAGTTACTTGGGTTGATTGGATAGATTGATAGGTCAAAACAAGTATTCGTCAGCTTGGTAAGCACTTTGCAGTCGTAGAGTTTACCCTTGGGGTGCAAAAGACTGGGCAGATAGTGCTATCACGCTGTAACAACCCCTTGGCAACTATCCGCAGCACCTATATGTGATGTATGGTCTGCATAATTTCTGTTGGTTTGATCCCCTTTTCTGTCAGGCAAGCTATCCGCCGAAACGCGAGACGGTCGGAATGATAACTACCATCTAAGAATGCTTAATAAAGTTCTTCGGATAGTTTTGGAAAAGCGCCGCCCAGAAAGCCCACTACGACCCTCTGCCCTAAAACCAACATCCGCCAGAAAATTCGACAGGTTTATCTACGGTTTTAGTATCATTGCGCAACTTTGCGCTCCATCATTACCTCCCTCCGTTTATGTACGCTTACCTTCGTGGCAAACTAGCCCATAAAGAACCCACCTTCGTCATCATCGACGTGCAGGGGGTGGGCTACGAGGTCCGCATTTCCCTCAACACCTTTAACGCTCTGGGCCCCGACGAGGCCTGCCTGTTGCACACCTACTTGTACGTAAAGGAAGACGCGCAACTGCTGTTCGGCTTTGCCGAACCCAACGAGAAGAAGCTGTTTCTGGACCTGCTCAGCGTGTCGGGGGTAGGACCCAGCCTGGGACTTACCATCTTGTCGTCGATGGACCCCGAAGAGATTAAGGCGGCCATCGTGCAGAATGACATCAAAACCATCCAGCGCATTAAGGGCATCGGAGCCAAAACCGCGCAGCGCCTGGTGCTGGAGTTGCAAGACCGAATCAAGAAGGAGATGGTGAGCAGCGGAGCCTCGCCCGAGCGGGTGCGCGGATTAGGAGCAGGTGCGTACAATACCCTTCGCAACGAGGCGTTGTCTGCTTTAATTACCCTCGGCATCAACCGCTCCATGGCCGAAAAAAGCATCGAAAAAGCCATCAGCGAATGGCAAAAAAAGAACGAATCTACTGAACTGCGCCTGGAAGATCTGATTAAACTGGCGCTGAAAACCACATAATTACCACAAATCTGCTTCGTGCTTTCTACGTACCGGTTTCGTTTGTACACGGCTAAGGTGACCCCCGGGTTACCTGCGTTATTGAAGGGGGTATTGCTGTTAACTCTGGTAGCAGTTACCCAGGGGGGCTTGGCCCAGCCGGGTGCGGCCCAGATAACACCTCCGCCCGACGACGACACTCCCAACGCGACCGCCACTCCGCCCAACACTCCCGAGGTAAACCAAGCCCCGCTGGATCCTACTCCGGCCAACGACCTTACCGCGACACCGGCCGATGCTGCGGTAGCCGACACCATTCCCGATACACCCTACGAGCCCTCGGCGCAGCCCAATTACCGGCAGCCCGACCGCTACGGCGACCCCTTTTCCGAGCCGCCCCCGCGCACGCCCCTCTACCCGCGCGACCCCACCCAGGTAGAAACCGATATCACCGTCGACGACTCTACGGTGAACTACTCGATCTACGAACGCATCAACGGGCTCGACTACCGGGCACCGTCGTACCTTAACTTTGATCAGTACCAGCAGTACCAAGACCGCCGGGCGCTGCAGGACTACTGGCGCAGCCGCTCCTCGGCGCTCGACGGCGAAAGCGCGGTGAGCGGCAAACGCCTCATTCCGCCCATCTACACCACGCCCATCTTCGACCGCCTGTTCGGTGGCTCGTTCGTCGACATTCGGCCCAACGGCTTCGTGACGCTCGACTTCGGGGGCCGCTTCCAACGGGTAGAGAACCCGGCGATCCCGGTGCGGCAGCAGCGCAACGGCAACTTCGAGTTCGACCAGCAGATTAGCCTCAACGTAATCGGCAAGATCGGCGACAAGCTCGCCGTAACGGCCAACTTCGACAATAACAACTCCTTCGACTTTCAGAACAACATTAAGGTAGAGTACACCGGCTACGACCACGAGATTATCAAAAAGATCGAGCTGGGCAACGTGAACCTGCCGGTGAACAACAGCCTGATCACCGGCTCGCAGAGTCTGTTCGGACTCAAAACGCAGCTGCAGTTCGGGCGGCTGTTCGTTACCAGCGTGGCCTCGGTGCAGCGCGGCAGCAGCGATGCGGTCACCATCGAGAACGGTTCGCAGAGCCGGGAGTTCGAGGTGCGCTCGTCGGAGTACGACGAAAACCGCCACTTCTTTCTGGGGCACTTCTTCCGCGACAACTACGAACCGTGGCTGGCGGGCCTACCTCAGGTGCAGTCGCTGCTTAACGTGACGCGGGTAGAGGTGTACGTGATCAACCGCACGGGCAACACCGAGACGCTGCGCACCGTGGGCGCTTTTATGGACCTGGGCGAGGGCCAGACGAATGATATCTTCCGCACCGATGTGTTTCCCGGAGGCACGGCCGAGGAACCCACGGCCAACGGAGCCAACGACCTGTTTGCTACCCTGCAGAACTTTAGCCGCACCCCCGACGGGCTGGAGGCCGATCTGCGGCAGCGTTACCCCGACTTCGTAAGCGCCACCGACTACGAGATCAAAACCTCGGTGCGCAAGCTGAGTCCGCAGGAGTACGTATTTAACAGCCAGTTGGGCTACCTATCGCTGAACCGCCAGTTGCAGAACGATGAGATGCTGGCCGTGGCCTACGAGTATACCTACAACGGACGGACCTTTCAGGTGGGCGAACTCACCGAAGACTACCAAAACCTAGACGACGACCAGGCGGTGTTCCTGAAGCTGCTGCGCCCCACCAAGATCAGCGTGAACGTGCCCACCTGGGACCTGATGATGAAGAACGTGTACTCGCTCAATGCCAACCAGGTAACCCGCGAGGGCTTCCAGCTGCGCATCGTGTACCGCGACGACCGGGCGGGCATCGACAACCCCAGCCTGAACGAAGGACCCGACAACGTGCGCGACCGCCAACTGGTGGGCCTGCTCGGATTGGACCGGCTCAACCCCAACAACGACCCGGTGGGCAACGGCGACGGCAACTTCGACTTTGTAGAGGGCATCACCATCGATCCCAATCAGGGAGTAGTTTACTTTCCGGTGCTGGAGCCCTTCGGCGGCTACCTGGCCCGGCAGTTTGGGAACAGTGAGGAGCTGATAGAGCGCTACGTGTACGACGAACTCTACAGCAGCACCCAGAACGACGCCTCGCTCGAAACCAACAAGGATAAATTCTTTCTGGTCGGTAGCTTCCTGGCGGGCTCGTCGAACGAGATTATGCTGCCGGGAATTAACATTTCCCAGGGTTCGGTGCAGGTGATTGCGGGCAATACGCCGTTAGTTGAGGACACTGATTTTACGGTAGACTACCAACTGGGGCGGGTAACGATCCTGAACAGTGGCGTACTCAGCTCGGGCAAGGAGATTCGGGTTACCTTCGAGAAGGCCGACCTGTTTAACTTCCAGCAACGCACCCTGCTGGGCACCCGCTTCGACTACAAGGTGAACGACGACATTAACCTGGGGGCTACCGTGCTGCACCTGAACGAGCGGCCCACCATTACCCGGCCCAGCATCGGCGACGAGCCCACCCGCAACACCAAGTACGGCTTCGACCTGAACTACCGCAAAGAGTCGCGCTTTTTAACCAGGATGGTAGACGCGCTGCCGCTGATCCAGACCAAAGAGCCGTCGTCGGTGGCGGTGAGCGCCGAGTTTGCGCAGCTTATTCCGGGCACCTCTAACGTGGTAAACGGCGACGGCACCTCGTACATCGACGACTTCGAAAACTTCGCCACGCCCTACAACCTGAGTGGCTGGCAGAACTGGCAGCTAGCCGCCACTCCGCGGGTGGGCGGCCGCCCCATCGGTGGTGAGGAAGCCGGGCTGCCGGGGCGCCTGGGTGAAGGAGCCCAACGCGCCAAGCTGGCCTGGTACGTGGTCGATAACCTGTTTTACTTTAACCGGGGCGTGCAGAAACCCGAGGGGCTCGACAACATCACCAACCACTACGAGCGGGGCGTCATTCCGCAGGAGGTATTCCCCCAGCAGGCTGAGCAGCAGCAGCAGATCAACCTGCCGGTGTTCGACCTGGCCTACTTCCCCGAGGAGCGCGGCCCCTTTAACTACACCCGCGATCTGAACCCCGACGGCACCCTGGCCGGTGACCCGACCGAGCACTGGGGCGGCATCACGCGGGCCATCACCGCCGACGTAGACTTCGACAAGATCAACATCGAGTACATCGAGTTCTGGATGCTAGACCCCTTTATGGAAGGAGAAGACGGGGTGGTGCAAGACGGCCGGGTGAACCGCAACAATACCACCGGGGGCAAGCTGCTCTTTAACCTGGGCAGCGTGTCGGAAGACGTAACCCCCGACAACCGGCACTTCTTCGAGCAGGGGCTGCCCGACGAGTACGAGTCGGACGACGTGGTGGTGAACGAGCAGGGCCGCGCGCCCCGCGATCAGTTGCTGATCGAGTCGTTCTCGAACATTTCGGCCGAGGTGCGCGAAAACCAGGACGTGGGCTTCGACGGGGTGAAGAACGGGGCGGACGGGCAAATCGAACTAGACTTTTTCTACCCGGGCGAGACGGTACCCGACGCGGTGCGGGCCGACCCCTCGGCCGACAACTTCCGTTACTACCTCAACGATGCGTACGACAGTCGGCAGGCCCAGATTGTGGAGCGCTACAAAGACTTCAACGGCACCGAAAACAACACTCCCTTCGGGCGGGGCGACAACCCGGCCTTTATCCCCTCGAACGGCAACGAGCCCGACAACGAGGACCTAAACCGCGACAACACGCTCTCTACCCTCGAAGAGTACTACGAGTACGAGATAGATCTGCGCCCCGGTCAGCTGCGGGTGGGCAGCGGCTACATCGTGGACAAAACAACCGTGAACGAAGGACGGGGAGCGGGCGAAAACTGGTACCTGTTCCGCATTCCTATCCGGCAGCCCGACCGGCAGGAAGGAGACATCGACGGATTCAAGACCATCCGCTACCTGCGTACCTACCTGACCGAGTTCCGCGAGCCGGTGGTGCTGCGCTTCGCCAAGTTCCAGTTTGTGGGCAGCCAGTGGCGGCGCTTCACCCGCGATCTAAACGAGAAAACCCTGACCGAGTACGGCGAAGACTACGATCCGAGCTTCACCATCTCGACGGTAAACATTGAGGAGAATAGCACGATAGACGAGGGCAGCACCAACGCTTCGCCCTACGTGGTGCCACCTGGCTTCGTGCGCGACCTGGACAATACCTCGCCCATCAACCGCCGCCTCAACGAGCAGTCGATCCAGCTGTGCGTAGACGACCTGCGCGACGGCGACGCCCGCGCGGTGTTTAAAAACTTGCAGTTAGACCTGATCAACTACGGAAACCTGCGCCTGTTCTTGCACGCCGAGCCGCCCGAGGGCCGCACCCTAGACAACGGAGCCACCAGTGCCTTTTTGCGCATCGGCAACGACATGACGCGCAACTACTACGAGGTAGAGATTCCGCTGGAGGTGTCGCCGCCCGGCAGCGGGGAGCCCCGCGACGTGTGGCCCGAGGCCAATGAGATGGATATTGAACTGCCCTGGCTGCACGAGCTCAAGGCCGAGCGCAACCGAATCGGCTTCTCTAAAGATTTAGAGTTTGAAGACGAACGGGGTGAAGGCGGAAAGTACACCGTGAGGGTGCTAGGCAGTCCCGACCTGAACAACATCCAGGTGATGATGATTGGAGTGCGCAACCCCCGCACCACCGACCGTGCTCCGCAGTCGGTGTGCCTGTGGGCCAACGAACTGCGGGTGGGCGACTTCGACCGGCAGGGCGGCTGGGCGGTGAACGCCCGGGTGAACACCCAACTGGCCGACTTTGCCAACGTAACCGCCTCGATGCAGCACTCTACCTTCGGCTTCGGAGCACTGCAGTCGCGCATCTCGGAGCGTACCCGCGAGGAGCGCACCGCCTACGATGTGTCGGCCAATGTGAACCTGGATAAGTTCTTCCCCGAGAAGTTCGGTTTGCAGATTCCGATGTTCGTGAGCCTGGAGCAGGAGCGCATCACTCCCCAGTTTGACCCCCGCAACGAAGACATTCCGCTAGAGGCCACCCTCAACGCCATCGAGACCACCGA
The DNA here is from genome assembly GCA_049650865.1 of Tunicatimonas sp. Classification (GTDB taxonomy): domain Bacteria; phylum Bacteroidota; class Bacteroidia; order Cytophagales; family Cyclobacteriaceae; genus Tunicatimonas. Next base: position 30,564 of record JBASAY010000070.1, on the reverse strand, counting down.
AGGCACCGACGCGCGCGCGGCCTACCTCGACGTGGTTACCGGGCAGCGCCGTGCCCGCAGCCTTAACTTCACCAACGTGCGCAAGGTGAAAACCAACGAAGAAGCCAAGAACTACTTCTTCGACCTGTCGAACTTCGCCTTTTCGTACCAGTACAGCGAAGAGGTGGCCAGCAGCTTCGAGATTGCCGACTTCCAGCGGCGGCTGGTGCGGGGTGGCATTGGCTACAACTACTCGTTTCCGGAGCTCAACATCCAGCCCTTCGCCAACGTAGGTTTTTTGCAGTCGCCCTGGCTGGCGCTGATCAAAGACTTCAACTTCTCACCGGCTCCCAGCAGCATCAACGTACGCGCCGACGTGTCGCGCAGCTTCGTGAAGTCGCAGTACCGCAACAACGCGCTCACCACCTTTAACTCCGAGCCGCAGTTTCAGAAAATCTTTACCTTTGACCGGGTGTACGCGCTGCAGTGGAACCTGACGCAGAACCTGCTGCTGGACTACAACGCCCGGTCGTTGTCGCTCATCGATGAGCCGGAAGACCGCGTAGAGGGCGCGATCGACACCGAAGTAGAGCGCACCTTTGTGCTGGACCAGCTCAAGAAGATGGGCCGCATGAAAAACTTCGACCAGTCGATCACCGCGACCTACACCGTGCCGCTGGATAAGATTCCGATCACCGACTGGGTCAGTGCCGACGTGCGCTACGGAGCCAACTACACCTGGCAGGCCGGCCCCTATGATCCCAATCCGCAGGTAAATCCCCTGTTCCCTGATGACGATCCCATAAACCCCATCGACACCGTGGGCAACACCATCCAGAACAACCGCGACCGGGCGTTGAACGGCAAGGTGGACATGGTAGGGCTGTACAATAAGATTAAGTTCTTGCGCGAGATCAACGGGGGCGGAAGTGGCCGCGGGCGCACCGGTCGCGGACGGCCCGCCCGCACGGTGGGCGCCCCGAGCGACAGCACCCAGGAGGAGAAGCCGAAGCGCGAACTGAAGGCGCTGAAGGGCTTCTTCCGGGCGCTGATGTCGCTGCGCACCATTAACCTCACCTACTCGCTGAGCGAGGGCACGCTGCTACCCGGCTTCCGGCCTACGCCCTACGTATTCGGGCTCGACGATGGCTTCAATGCGCCCGGTTTGCCCTTTTTGCTGGGCAGCCAGGACCCGGGCATCCGTAGTGAGGCGGTAGAAAATAACTGGCTGGTGGGCGGTAAGCTCACCATGCCCTTTCAGCAGAATCAAATGGAGAACATCGGGGTGCAGGCGAATATCGAGCCGTTCCGCGACTTCCGGCTGACGGTAGACTTTAAGCGGACGATTACCTCTACCTATCAGGAGATATTTCGATTGGAGGGGGGCAACTACGAGGCGCTCAACCCCGCCCGGTCGGGTAACTATAATATCTCGTACCTCACCATCCGCACCGCCTTCAGTGGCGAGGATGGTAACGATAATTCGGAAACCTTCCAGCAGTTTGAGGCCAACCGCGAGATTATCCTGGGCCGCCTGGAGCGTGAGAACCCCATCGATACGGCGCGGTACCAGCGCAGTTCGCAGGATGTGCTCATTCCGGCCTTCCTGGCCGCCTACTCCGGGCAGGACGCTAACAACATTGATCTGAGTCCCTTCCCTACCCTGCCGCTGCCTAACTGGCGCGTCGATTACGCTGGGCTGCCCCGACTGTTTCCGGGACTAAGCGAGATATTTCCGTCGCTGACCCTATCGCATGCTTACACCTCGAACTACAGCGTGAGCAACTACACCAACGCCCAGGAGTACACCAACGGCTTTAACTTGTCTAACAGCACCACCGACTACCCCCTGGCTACCGAAGTAAACGACTCCTCATTGTTTGTGCCGCTGTACGTGGTGCAGCAGGTTACGGTTACCGAGCGCTTCGCGCCGCTCGTGGGGGTGAACATTCGTACCAAGGGCCAGCTATCGGGCCGGGTGTCGTACGACCGCGAGCGCAGCCTGGCGCTCAACATGTCGAACGCCCAGGTGACCGAATTGCAGAGTCAGGCCGTTACGCTAAGTTTGGGTTACACCAAGAAGGGGCTGAAGCTACCCTTCCGGGTGCAGGGCCGCACCATCGCGCTGGACAACGACATCACCTTTAACCTAGCGATGGCTTTTAAAGATACCAAGACCGTGCAGCGGCAACTGGCCAAAGACGGCGAGGAGGGCGACAACACGATCACCAACGGCAACGTGAACTTCCAGGCCCGCCCCACGGTCGATTATCGCATCAACGACCGGCTGAATCTGCAACTCTACTTTGCGCGCACCATCAACACCCCGCGCATCACCAACTCGTTCCGAAGGACGACTACTGAATTTGGCACGCAGCTACGGTTTAACCTGGCGCAGTAGCTCCCCTCAACTCGTTATTCGTCCCTACCGGTTTCCGGGTATATTCATTCGCTTTTTTCACCGAGCCGTTCTTTCTTGGTATATTCGGAACACTGACCCCGAATTACCCATGCGCCGCCTAGCCGTCCTTGTTACTACTATTGTTCTTCCTCTCCTGGCGATCGGACAGAAGCCAACGCTACCGCAACTGAAGGAGCAACTGCAGCAAGCGGCCACCAATAATGAGCGGGGCTTCGCGCAGTGTGAACTTTCACTGGCCTACAGCGGCATCGACTCAATCAAAACTTTTGCTTACGCCCAGCAGGCCCTGACTACCTTTCAGCGCAGCAACAACCCCTACGGAGTGGGCCAGTCCTATCTGGCACTGGGCGGCGGCTATTTTGATTATAACAACCTGGAGCAGGCCATCAACTACTACACCCTGGCCAAAGCCCAGTTCGCCAAACTGCTGCAACAAGACTCTTCGGTGCAGTACATGAAGGGCTGGACCAAGAGCACCATTAACCTGAGCGCTACCCTGGGGCGGCAGGGCCGAAGCGAGGAAGAACTACGCTACATGATGGAGGCCGAACCGGTGGCCGAACGAGCGGGCGACTCTTACATTCTGGCCCTTATCAACTCTAACTTGGGCATCACCTTTACCAACCGCGAAGCCTACCGCAAGGCCCACGCCTACTTTACCCGAAGCGGTCAACTCTACGAAGATACCACCAGCACCCAGTTCGTTCAGGACCGCCTCATCTTCTCGTTCTGCCTCTACGAACTTGACTCACTGACTGCGATGCGTAAGGTGCTGGATCGCATCGAGCAAATCCTGAAGCGCACCCCGCAGTCGGTAGACTGGCACCTGTACTACCTGGCGCGCGGCAAGTATTTGCTAGGCAAAGAAGAATACCAGGCGGCAATCCACTACTACGACCGCGCTCGCACCTTGGTAGAAGAAAGCAAAATGATCGGCTACCTCGACGCCATCTTCCGCCACTACGCCGAGGTTTACGACGCCATGGGCAACAACGCCAGCGCCAAGCAGTACACCCTGCGGTACCTGGAATGCGCCCGCCAGGACCAAAACCCGGAAAACGAACTGTCGGCCCTGGAAGAGCTGGTGAAGTACGAAGCCCGGGAAGGAAACTATGAGCAGGCGTATGCGCAACTAGACTACTACGTGCGGCTCCGGGATAGCGTTGATCTAAGCACCAACCAGGCGCGGTTCAATGAACTCGAGCTGCGTTACCAGTCCGAAAAAAAGGAGAAAGAAATTGTGGAGCTCGAGCGCCGCAATGGGGAGGTCGCCCTGGCACTGGAGAAGAAGCGCTCGCAGCAGTACCTTACCCTGCTCATTGCCGGTTCGCTCGCCCTGGTGCTACTGGTAGGCTACGGAGCGTACCGCCACCAGCGCGACCGGGCCCAAACCGCCGAACAGCAGCGCGCCGACGAAGTGCGGCAACTTAAGCATGAGCAGCAGGCCCGGATAACGTCAGCCCTGATGGAGGGTCAGGAGAAAGAGCGCAAACGCCTGGCCACCGACCTGCACGACGGCCTGGGTGGACGGCTGTCGGGCATCAGCCTGAAGTTGTCCAAGCTCAACCAAGACCGCCGCAACGGGTCGGCCGATCCGCAGATTGAGGAGATCATGGAAAACCTGAACGGCTCGCTGGTCGAGCTGCGCGGCATCGCCCGCAACCTCACTCCCGAGACGCTATCGCGCTACGGCCTCAAAGCCGCCCTAGAAGATTATTGTAGCAGCCTGGACCGCCCCGATACCCGCGTTATTCTACAGTGCTACGGTCCGGATGACGACCTGCAAGAGAGCACGCGCCTCACCATCTACCGCATCATTCAGGAGCTGATCAACAACGCAGTGAAGCATGCCCAAGCTTCCGAGATTCTGGTGCAGTACATGCGCGCGGAAGGAACGATCCACATTACCGTAGAGGACGATGGCGTTGGGTTTGAGCCGTCGGATCAGTCGGCGGGTATGGGATTGACGAACATCAAAAACCGGGTGGCCTACCTGAACGGAACCATGGAGCTGCACACTTCGTCTGCCGAGGGTACCACCGTAACCATTCATCTGCATGGCTGAGGTATCGAACATTCGGGTAGTGGTGGTCGACGACCACCGGATGGTGATTGAGGGCCTCAAGGCGCTGCTTAGCGGCGACGCTCCCGTCAAGATCGTTGCGTCGTTTACTACCGGCCAGGCGGCGCTAACGTTTTTAGAAACGCAGTCGGTAGAGGTGGTGCTGCTGGATGTAAATCTGCCCGATATTCACGGGGTAGAGATGTGCCGACTCATCTGCGAGCGGCATCCGGCCGTCCGCGTTATTGGGCTAAGTACCTACAGCGAGCCCAGCATTATCAACCAGATGATGAAACACGGCGTGAGCGGCTACCTGCTCAAGAATGTGATGGCCGACGAACTGGTGCGCGCTATTCGACAGGTGAGTGGCGGGCAGCGCTACTTCGGAGCGGAGATCCAAAAAATCCTGGCCGATTCGGTGTTTGATCCGACGGAAGAAGCGCCCCGCCTCACCCGCCGCGAAAAGGAGATCGTGCGCCTGATCGCCGACGGCCACACCACCAACCAGATCGCCGAGGCGCTGTTCATCAGCCCACTCACGGTCGAGACCCACCGCAAAAACGTGATGAAAAAGCTAAAGGTCACCAACGCCGCCTCGCTCATCAGACTGGCGGTGGAGAAAACCATTATTTGATTTCTAAACCTAGAACGATGAAAAACCTACCCTTGCCCCTGCTGGCCCTTTGCTTGCTACTAAGCTGCTCTTCGGACAACGACGGACCCGATGGCCTGGGCACTATCGGATCGGGCGTGCCGGTGTATGACGAAACGCTGATTCCGGAAGGTGTTCCTCCGCTGCCCAACCTCATCAGCAATGGTGACTTCGAGGGTGAGGATGCCTGGATTACCTGCGGCGGGGCTCGCTACGAGCAACGCGATGCCACCAGCGGCAGCCGGGTGCTGGTGATAGACAGCCGCAGTGTCTGCGAAGCCGGGGCGAGCCGCGATATTGTAGCAGCGGCCACCCAAGAGATCAACCTTCCCGGAGGCACTCCTGACGTGCTCACCATTTCCTTTCAGGTGCGGGCCGACGGACCGGTTCCTTCGCTAGCCTTTGATATCTACCTGGGCAACACCGCCGAAGAGTCGTTTCAGATATTCGGAGGTTACCGCATCACCTCTATCACCCAGGAGGCCGACGAAGCTCCCGGTTGGAACCTGATTACGCTGCTGGTCACCGGTTCTCAGATAGAAACGCGGATAGAGGCTTCGCCGCTGTTTCTCACGTTCCAGTTTGAAGGTTCGGCTGAGGTTGCCGCCACCACTATCTACCTGGACGACGTGCGCGTGACCGACGGTTTCCAGGCCACCACCCAGGCCGCCGCTATGCCCGACGCGCTGCGCAACTACGCGGGCGACAGCCAGATCTTGTTTTACAAATTAACCACAGAAGACCGAACCGTGGCTTCCATGCGGCCCAACGGTGCCGATATGCTGGTCTACGAGCAGATTTCTGCCGCGACGGTGGAAGGAGCGCCGCGCTGGTTCAACGAAAATCAGGTCACGTTGGCGCAGAAAGAATTCAACCCCCCAGCGCCCAGCGACCCGAGCATTCAGCCTGGGGGCGGCACCAGCGTGATCAAGTACAACCTCGCCAATGGCAACGAGGAGCTGGTATACCGCACCATCGGGGAACCCGGTAAATTTCTCTTCGTGGACGCGCTGGAGAACCAGGCCGCCTTCGACTTCGAGGTGCGCCGCACGGCCTGGGACCCGGAGCGCAACCGGGGGGCGCTGTGCGCCTGCGGCCGGAACCGCTCGCCCCAGTTCGAACTCAATTCCGATGACATCTGCAAATTATTTATTATCGACGCCACCACCAACAAGATCATCAACGATGAGGTTAACGGCTTCGCGCCCGAGTGGTCGGCTTCCGGGCGGCTGGTCTACTATTACGCTGATAAAATCTACACGGCCACCGTGTCAGGAGACGGGCAGCCGAACCCCACCGTGGTGTACGAAGGCCCCGCCCTGCTGCAAGCCGCTGACTGGTCGCCCGACGAAACCCAACTGGTGATTGCCGAGATGGTATCGGGCAGCGCGGTGATCAGTGGTGAGATTAAAAACATCTACACGATCAAGATACTAGACTTGGCCACGGGTCAGGCCGGAAATCTGCTGCGGGTAGACCACGGCAGCTTGGTGGGTAACCTATCATGGTCGCCCGATGGCGACTTCATCACCTACTCGCTAAACACCAGCGGCAACGGTGCGCAGGTATGGTGGCTGGAGGTGGCCACGGGCCAAACCGGCCCTATCACCAATACCATTAATGGCTACGCGGCTACCTGGAGGAAGTGATGGACATCGAGTCCGAAGATTTGATGATTATTGATCCTAATCGTTTTCAGAACGGGAAGGATGGCCCCTACCACAACAGTGCTGAGCGCAAGCGGTTTTGGACCGACATAATTCGGTCGCTGCACCTTCATCTCAACATAATCATCGCGGAAGCCCGGAAGGAGAACGAGCGCAGAAAGCAATTGGGGTGGGACGAGGTAATCAGTGATCTGGAAGAGAGAATTGCGCGGGTGCAGGAAAGAAACGCCTAGCAGCGTACTCGTAAAGTGAAAAAGTAAGGAGCAACGAAAAGTCATGCGTTTGGTAAATGAACCCATCGTCCACCTAAACCAACAATGGGATGCCTGCTGTAGTAACGGACAAAACAGATTTTGCTTCTATAGCTCAACTACGACAATATGGGCAACGGCGTTCTGTGGGAGGATGTGCCCCATGCCGATCTTTCGCTCAAGCGCCTGCTGGAAGAAGAATTGCGAACACGCTACAACCTGAAAGTTGCTTAACAAGAGCGTTACTTTTATCAACTGTCAACTTCTTTCCCCTCCAGCAACTCCTCCATCATTACTTCAAACTCCTGCACAAACGTCTCGTAGTGTTCACCCGTGCCCGGGCCACTAAAGCCGGTGTGGATATGGTGCACCCGGTGGTTACGGTCTAGCACGATGAGCGTGGGAAACGACATGATTCGGTTGAGCATGGGCAGGGTGCGCGAGGCCGCCGCTTTGTCGGCGGTGCCCGCGATCAGAAAGTCGTAGTGCACGTCGAGCTTGTCCACGAGCTTTCGCACCCGCGCGGCGGCGTAGTCAAAGTTATCCTTCTGCTCGTAGGCCAACGCGACGACGGCCACGTCCTGGTCCCGATGGGCATCGTACCACTGGGTGAGGTAGCGCGTTTCGTCCAAACAGTTGGGGCACCAGGTACCAAAGAGTTGCACCAGCACCACTTTGTTTTGGTAGGCCGGATCGCTGAGCGAAACGGGCTCACCGTCTAGGTTAGGGAAGGTAAACGCCAGGCGGTCGTAGCCCTCCTTGAGGTAGGTCAGTTTACTAGCGTCCGTCAGGGTAGCGTCCTCGTCGCGGGTGGCCGTCCAGGTGGTGTGGTAGCTGCGTCCCGACCAGAAGTCGCCCCGCAGGGTGCCGTCTTCCTGTAGCGTAGCGTGGAACAGAAACGCGTGCTCGCCGTCGAAGGTGCTGAGCATCAATCGGCGGCCGTCGGCGTTGCCCGCCAGGTAGCGGTAGTCGCCCAAGCTGGTGAGGAACGAGCCCGCAAGTTGCGCTCCGTTCTGGGTAAATTCTCCCACTGCCCGCAGGGTGTCGTCGGCAAACTGCACGGCCCAGCGGCCCGCGAAATCGGCGGGCGTCTCCGAGGCGTCTTTGGTGAAGCGGTAGCGCTCGCCGTGCGTCGCCGCGAAGGGAAGCGCGTAGTCGGCCACGTAATTCTTACGCCACACTCCCTCCCACTTGTCGCCACGAATCTGGCCGATGATCTCAGTATCAAACACGGGCATCGGAAGCCGCACCGAGTCGCCCGACACAACCACGCTGTCGATGAGGATCATCTCCTCGCCGTTGCGCAGGTAGGCCTCGTAGCCCGTTACCGCATTGCCCTCTAGCTCCAGCAAAAAAGGAAGCTCCTGCCCCTGCATCGCCAAGGTAGCGCGCCACGTACCCACGGGTAGGGCGGCGGCTTCGGGAGGAGACTGCGAGGTGGGAGAGCAGGCGCACAGCATGCTTCCGATTACCAGTAATAGGCAGCACGGCGGAGTAAAGATGTAGCGCATAAGCTAATGGGACAGGTAAGCGCTAAAGGTACGCAACGGCATCCACAATCACGAAGTCGGAGGCTAGGCAGGCTGCCCAGAGACATACGTAACTCGCCGAAGGGGCGTTAGAAACGAAGAAGGCACGCTGACAAAAGGGCAGGGCAGCAAGGATGCAGTAACTGATATTAGCCCTATCAGCCAAAAACAATAACATCGCTAACAAACAATAACATCAAGATGACATTGCATATTAACTGATTTGTACTTTTTGTAAGAACATGCGCCTAAAAATGCTTTAAAGCCCAGTTTTTTGGCGAAAAATTGTAAAAAAAAGTGGTAAGCGGTGGGAGGAAGTGGTAAATATCCCTAAGTTTGTTTCGTTAACCTGAATATAGTAATGTCAAGTAGATGGCCATCTTCAACGGTGAATACGCGTGCAACATGGATGCCAAGGGGCGGGTACTGCTCCCGGCTCGCATCAAAGCGCGCATGCCTGAGTCGTCGCGACACGAGATTGTGTTGGGGCGGGGGATGGAACCTTGCCTGATCATCTATACCAAAGAAAGTTACGACGAGGAGTTTCAACGCATCAACGCGCTCGACCGCTTTAATAAGGAGCACCGCAAATTACAGCGGAATTTTTTTCGGGGAAGCGAAGACGTTGAACTCGACAACCAAGGGAGGTTTAGAATCCCTCAGCGCATGGCCCAGTACGCCCACCTTCGCAAAGAGATGCTCATTGTGGGGGCGGGCAAGGTACTGGAAATATGGAACCCAGACTTGTACGACGAGTACATCCTGGACGATCCGGACGACTACTCAGACATGGCACAAAAGCATTTGTATGGAAGCGCTAGCAACAATGACTTATCACCAACCGGTACTGCGGGATGAGACCGTAAGCGCGCTGGTACACAACCCGGCGGGCACCTACCTCGACCTCACCTTCGGGGGCGGCGGGCACAGCCGTGCTATCCTAAACCTCCTCGCGGGTGGTCAGCTATTGGCCTTCGACCAGGACCCCGACGCCGCCGCCAACGCCGAAGGGCTCGACGCCGTCGGCTCAGACCTCACCTTCGTTGCCGCTAACTTCCGACACGTGGCCCGGTACCTGCGGCTGTACGGCATCAAAACCGTCGACGGCATCCTGGCCGATCTGGGCGTCTCGTCGCACCAATTCGACGTGCCCGACCGGGGCTTCTCTACTCGCTTCGAGGCGGAGCTAGACATGCGGATGAACCCCGCAGCATCGCGCACCGCCCAACAGGTGCTCAACACCTACAGCGAGGCCGAACTGCACCGCATCCTAGGCATGTACGGCGAGGTGCGCAACGCCCGCACCCTGGCGCAAGCACTGGTGAGCGCCCGCGTGGCCCAACCCCTGCGCACGGTAGAAGACCTAAAGAAGGTGCTCAGCCGACTAGCCCCCCGGGGGCGCACGTCGAAGTACTATGCCCAGGTGTTCCAGGCGCTGCGCATCGAAGTGAACGAAGAACTGGAGGCGCTGCGCGAGATGCTGCTGGTCGCGCCAACGCTACTGAAGCCGGGCGGACGGCTGGCGGTGATCTCCTACCACTCGCTGGAAGACCGACTGGTGAAGAACCTGATTCAGACCGGAAACCTAACCGGTACGGTGGAGCAAGACTTCTACGGCAACGTGATCAAGCCGCTGGAAGCCATTAATAGGAAGCCAATTACTCCGTCGCCCGAAGAATTGGAACAAAATCCGAGAGCGCGGAGCGCCAAACTAAGAATCGCAGAAAAGAGTCCACAGTCCATAGTCGACAGTCCACAGTGACTTGCTGCTATGGACTATCGACTGTGGACTATATCGACTAAGAAACTATGAAGACACTTACTAAAAAGCCCAACCGCGTTAAGCGCCGCCGGCCTGCACCCAGCGCGCAGAGTACGTCGACCCGTAGTCTGTTCGGGCGGGTAGAGCGGGTGTTTCGCATCGATACCTCTTTTGAGCGGGGCTTGCCCACGCGCTTCGTGCCTTACATCCTGTACTTCACCATCGTCGGCATGTTCTACATTGGCAACAGCCACTACGCGGAGCGCATGATCCGCCGCATGGATCGTCTGGAGCGCGAGGTGGAAGATATGCGGGCCAACTACACCACCCTAAAGGCCAGCTACATGTTCGAGAGCAAGCAGTCGCAGGTGGCCAAGCGCGCCCGGGCCCTTGGTCTGGAAGAGAGCGCAACGCCACCCTATAAACTCCGCGTACCCGCCGACGAATGAATATCAAGAACTCCATATTAGTGCGGGTGCGCGTCGCCTTCTTACTGGCCCTGGTCTTTACGGGGCTACTGGTGTTCCGGATGGTGCAGCTGCAACTGATCGATGGGGAGAAGTGGCTGGCCCTGTCCAAAGATGTGAGCCTGCAGTACCGCAGCGTGCCCGCCGTACGGGGCAACATCTACTCCGACAACGGCAGCTTGCTGGCCACCTCGCTGCCGCACTACCGGGTGGCCTTCGACCCGCGGGTGGCTTCCGATACGCTCTACGACAACCACATCGACTCGCTGTGCGTCTTGCTCGCGCAGCACTTTAAGAACCAGGGGGCGGCGGCCTACCGACGAAAGATCGACCGCGCCCGAAAGCAGCAGAAGCGCTACCTGCTGCTGAACCGGCAGAAGATTGATCACCTCGTGAAGAAGGAGATGGAAACCTGGCCCCTCTTCCGGGCGGGCCGCTACCGGGGCGGAGTGGTGTTTGAGCGGGTGAACGTGCGCTACAAACCCTTTGCCTACCTGGGTACCCGCACCATCGGGTTCGTGAACGAGAACGGCCGCGGAGCCGGACTAGAATACAGCTTCGACCAGTACTTGGCCGGACAGGAGGGGCAGGGACTGTTTCAGAAAATGTCGGGCAACCACTGGAAGCCCGTGTACGACGGCACCGAGGTGCGCCCGCAGGAAGGCTTAGACATCGAGACGACTCTCGACGTGAACGTACAAGATGTGGCCCAGTCGTCGCTGCTGGCGGCGCTGGAAGAGCACAACGCAGCCTACGGATGCGCGGTGGTGATGGAGGTGCGCACCGGCGAGATCAAGGCGATGGCCAACCTGAGCAAGCGGAAGAACGGACGCTACGCCGAGGTGTACAACCATGCCGTGGGCGGACTCACCGAACCGGGCTCTACCTTTAAGCTGGCTTCGGTGATCGCCTTGCTAGAAGAGGCATCGCTGAACCTAAACGACAGCATCGCCACTGGCGCTGGCACGTACCGGTTCTACGACCAGACGATGCGCGACTACAAAACCGGGGGCTTCGGCACCATCACCCTGGCCGACGCCTTCGCGCGCTCGTCGAACATCGGCATCTCGCAACTGGTGAACCGCCACTTCGGACTAAAGCCCGATCGCTATATCGAGCACCTCAACGCCATGGGCATTACGCAGCCCCTGCAACTGCAACTGGCGGGCGAAGGGCTGCCCGACGTACCCACCCCCACCGACCCGCGCTGGAGCGGAGTAACGTTGCCCTGGATGTCGATCGGCTACGGCCTCAAGCTTACGCCGCTGCAAACGCTGGCGTTCTACAACGCGGTGGCCAACGATGGGGTGATGGTGCAACCCCTGCTGGTGAAGCGCGTGCGGCGGGTAAACAAAACGGTAGAGACTTTTCGGGCCAAAGTGTTGCGCGAGGCGATCTGTACTCCCGCGACGCTCGCCAAGGTAAGGACGTTGCTGGAGCGCGTGGTAGAAGAGGGCACGGCCGGCAGTATCCGCGAGGGGCACTACACCATTGCGGGCAAAACGGGTACCGCTCAGAAGATCGTCGACGGAGCCTACACCAAGCAGTACTACACTTCGTTCGCGGGCTACTTCCCGGCCGACGCCCCCAAGTACAGCTGCATCGTGGTGATCGACCACCCCAAGGGAGTGCCGCAGTACGGCAGCGACGTGGCCGCTCCGGTCTTTAAAGAAATTGCTGACAAAATTTACGCGACTGATCTGGAGCTGCACGAGGCCCTGCCTCCGCGCTTCGCCCAAGAAGCAGGAGTGCTGCCGCTGATCCAGGCCGGACTGCGCAGCGATCTACAACTGATTTGTAATCGATTAGATATTGGGCACCGTACCCGCGACGAAACTGAGTGGACCCGTACCGAGCACGGCGGCGATGAGGTGATCTGGACTGATAATCACCAGGAAAAAGGAACGGTACCAAACGTAGAAGGCATGACCCTGCGCGACGCGCTGTACTTATTGGAAAACCAGGGCATGCGGGTAGAGCACACCGGGGCCGGACGCGTAGCGAAGCAATCGAAAGAAGCCGGAAGCAAAGTGGTAAAGGGAGAGCGGGTGGAGTTGGAGCTGGGTTAAGTGGTCGATAGTCGTCAGTCCATAGTCGACAGTCGACAGTTAAAAGACTATGGACTATCGACCATGGACCATTGACTAATAACTATGGCTTTCAAATTTGAGCGACTTGACGTATGGCAAAAAGCGCTAGTATTAACCAAAGATGTACATGAGCTAACAAAAGAATTTCCTAAAGATGAACTATACGTACTGACGAGTCAAATGAAACGGGCGGCAGATTCGGTGGCGGTGAATATAGCGGAAGGCTCTACCGGGCAGAGTAACCCCGAGTTCAGCAGGTTTTTGGGGTACGCTATCCGCTCAGCGATTGAAGTGGTGGCCTGTTTATACATGGGAAAAATGCGAGATATGATTAACGAAGAAGATTTCAATACACATTATAAGCAACTAGAAGAAATCGTAAAAATGCTGCAAGCACTACGAAACGCTATAAAATAGTCGACTGTCGACAGTCCACGGTCAATGGTCGATAGGTATCTGCCGATCAGCTATGGACTATGGACCATCGACCATTAACCAACCATGAAAGTACTAAAAGACATACTGTACAAAGTCTCGCTACTCGCCACCGAGGGCAATACCGGGATCGAGATCAGCTCCGTCGTGTTCGATTCGCGGCGGGTGGAGAAGAACTGTGTCTTCGTAGCGGTATCCGGCACCCAGGTAGATGGGCACCGGTTCATCGAGCAGGCTGTTGAGCAGGGGGCGGCCGCGGTCGTTTGCGAACAACTGCCGGGCGAAAAAGCCGATGGCGTTACCTACGTGCAGGTGGGCAACAGCGCGGAAGCCCTGGGCGTAGTGGCCGCTAACTTCTACGACAACCCCTCGGCCAAACTGCAACTGGTGGCGGTAACGGGCACCAACGGCAAAACTACGGTCGTCACCCTGCTGCACCAGCTGTTTATCCGACTGGGCTATCCGGTCGGACTGCTGTCAACGGTGAACAATAAGATCAACGATGAGGTGATTCCGGCCACCCACACCACCCCCGACGCGGTGCAGCTCAACGCCCTGCTGGCGCAGATGGTGCAGCGCGGGTGCACCCACGCCTTTATGGAGGCCAGCTCGCACGCCATCGCGCAGCACCGCACCAGCGGACTGCACCTGGCCGGAGCGGTGTTTACCAATATTACCCACGACCACCTCGACTACCACGAGACGTTCGAGAACTACATTGCAGCCAAGAAGATGCTCTTCGATGGCTTGCCCCGCGAAGCCTTCGCGCTGGTAAACGTCGACGATAAGCGGGGCCGCGTGATGCTGCAAAACACTAAGGCGAAGCGGCTGACCTACTCGCTCAAAAGCGCTAGCGACTTTAAGGGCAAAGTGATCTCCAGTACGCTCGAAGGACTGGAACTGGAAGTGGGCAGTGGCGATACGGTAGCGCAACCGGTGTGGTTTAATCTGATCGGAGACTTCAACGCGTACAACCTGACGGCGGTGTACGGAGTGGCCGTGCTGTTGGACGAAGAAGCTTCCGAGGTGCTCACCCAACTGTCGGCGGTGCGTCCCGCGCAGGGGCGCTTCGAGCAGCTTATCTCTCCGGAGGGCATCATCGCCATCGTCGACTACGCCCACACCCCCGATGCGCTGAAGAATGTGCTGAAGACCATCCAGAACGTGCGCACCAAGAACGAAACGGTAATTTGCGTGGTGGGCTGCGGCGGCGACCGCGACAAAACCAAGCGTCCCGAGATGGCCGCCATTGCCGCCCAACTCAGCGACCGGGTGATTCTAACCTCTGACAATCCGCGCAGCGAAGACCCCGAGCAGATCATCCGCGACATGCAGCAGGGCGTACCCCCGTCGGCCTACAAAAAGGTGCTGTCGATTACTAATCGGGAGGAAGCCATCAAGACCGCCTGCGCAACGGCGCGGGGGGGAGATATCGTGTTAGTGGCCGGTAAAGGACACGAAACCTATCAAGAGATAAACGGAGTGAAACATGATTTTGACGACAAAAAAGTGATTGAGAAACTATTTAGCGGCCCACAAGGCGACCCCTGAGGTTGGGTCGTGGATATTGGATGCAAGCAGTAGCCAACAACATTCAATATCTAAACCCAACCCCTAATATCCAATATCCAGCTATGCTTTATTACCTCTTTGCTTATCTAGAACGTACGTTTGCCCTGCCGGGCGCGAGCCTGTTCGAGTTTATCTCGTTCCGGGCGGGCATGGCTACGCTCTTGTCGCTGATGATCACCATCACCTTCGGCAAGCAGTTGATCGCCGTCCTGCAGCGCAAGCAGATCGGTGAAGAGGTGCGCGACCTGGGCCTGGAAGGGCAGCTGCAGAAGAAAGGCACCCCCACCATGGGCGGGATCATCATTATTGCCGCCACGGTAATTCCTACCCTGCTGTTTGCCCGGCTGGAGAATATCTACGTGATCCTGGTGCTTATCGCTACCCTGTGGATGGGAGCCGTGGGGTTTCTGGACGACTACATCAAGACGTTCCGCAAGAATAAAGAGGGGCTGGCCGGGTGGTTTAAGGTAGCCGGGCAAATTGGGTTGGGCATCATCGTGGGGGCGATGCTCTACTTCCATCCCGACGTGGTGGTGCGTGAGTTCGATCAGGACTTCGTAGGAACCATCGTCGACGTGGGTGACGTGGTAGACGACCTGCCCACCAGCGCCTACGAAGACGTGCGCACCACCAATACCACCATCCCCTTTATAAAGAATAACGAAGCCGACTACAAGAACTTCGTATCGTTCTTCACCTTCGGCCTGATCGATTTGCCGGACGAACTCACCTGGGTCGTGTACATCACCATCGTGATCTTTATTATCACGGCCGTTTCGAACGGAGCCAACATCACCGACGGACTAGACGGTCTGGCGGCGGGCACCTCAGCAATTATCGGGCTTACGCTGGCAATCTTCGCCTACGTATCGGGCAACCTGCTTTTCTCGCAGTACCTCAACATCATGTACATCCCCGATCTGGGCGAACTGGTGGTGTACACTACGGCCTTCGTGGGGGCTTGTATTGGTTTCTTGTGGTACAATGCCTACCCCGCGCAGGTGTTTATGGGCGACACCGGTAGCCTGGCCATCGGTAGCGTTATTGCGGTGCTGGCGTTCGCCGTGCGCAAAGAAATTCTGATCCCTATCATGTGCGGCATCTTCGTGGTAGAAAACCTATCGGTGGTGTTGCAGGTGTCTTACTTCAAATACACCAAGAAGAAATTCGGCACGGGCCGCCGTATCCTCCGGATGGCCCCGCTGCACCACCACTATCAGAAGTTGAATATGCCGGAGGCGAAAATTGTGACGCGCTTTTGGCTGGTGGGCATCATGCTGGCAATTCTTACCCTGGTAACCCTAAAGATCCGATGATGGTGGTACGCGTATGGTCTAACAAATACCTGAAGGGCGATCCGGTGATCTGGTTCGTGGTGCTGGCCCTGTCGGCCCTGGGGGTGCTGGTGGTCTACAGCGCGGCTAGTTCGCTGGCCTACCGGGTGCGGGGCGGCAACACCGAGTACTACCTATTTAAGCACACCTCGCTGCTGCTGCTCAGTTTGCTGGCCATGTGGTTTACCCACCGGGTCGACTACCGCTACTTTGCCCGCATCTCTACGCTGGCACTTATCCTATCGGTGCCCCTGCTGCTGTATACCTGGAAGTTCGGTCAAACCATCAACGAAGCTTCGCGCTGGCTGGTGCTGCCGGTACTCGACCAGGCCTTTCAGCCGTCCGACCTGGCCAAGCTCGCCCTGATTACTCACCTGGCGGGCATGCTGTCGCGGCGGCAGCAGGTAATCCACAACTTTAAGAGCACCATGCTACCGCTGTTGCTGTGGTGCGGGGCAATCTGCGGACTCATCGCCCTTACCGACCTCTCGTCGGCGGCCATGCTGTTTGCTACCTGCCTGCTGCTGATGTTTATCGGGCGGGTGCCCACCCGCTACCTACTGGCCCTTATCCTGGCCGGGGGACTGGTGGGGTCGGCGGCGGCGGCCCTGGGGCAGCGGGGCGAAACCGCCTGGAACCGACTTACGACCTACGTCAACGACGATCAGGTGTCTTTCCAGACCCAGCAGTCGTACGTGGCCATCGCCACCGGGGGCATCACCGGCAAGGGCTGGGGCCAGAGCGAGCAGCGCAACATCCTGCCCCTGTCGTACTCCGATTTCATTTACGCCATCATCATAGAGGAGTACGGGCTGCTGGGCGGCGTGCTGGTGATCCTGCTGTACCTGGTGCTGCTCTACCGGGGCATGCGGGCGGTGTCGCTCAGCCAGCAGGCCTTCGGCGGGTTGCTATCCGCCGGGTTAAGCTTCGCCATCGTGATTCAGGCGATGGCAAATATGGCGGTAGCGGTGGGGCTGGCCCCGGTTACTGGCCTGCCCCTGCCGCTGGTAAGTATGGGAGGTACCTCGTTGCTGTTTACCGGCGTGGCCCTAGGAATCATTTTAAGTACTACAAAAAACGAAACGACAACGTAGGGACATGATTAATAGCGTAGGAACATGATTAATCATGTTCCTACGAGAACTATGAAAACGACGACCTCACCATATCGAATCATCATCAGCGGCGGCGGCACCGGCGGGCATATCTACCCGGCCATTGCCATTGCCAATGCTCTGCGCGCGATGCACGCCGACACCCAGGTGCTGTTCGTGGGGGCCGAGGGGCGAATGGAGATGCAGAAGGTACCCGAAGCGGGCTACCGCATCGAGGGGCTGTGGATCAGCGGACTGCAACGCCGACTCACCGCCGACAACCTGGCCTTTCCGCTAAAGGTAATCGTGAGCGTGGTTAAGTCGTTCCGCATTCTGGCCAAGTTCCGGCCCGACGTGGCGGTGGGGGTAGGCGGCTTCGCCAGCGGACCGTTGCTCTACGCGGCCAGCCTGAAGAAGATTCCTTCGCTGCTGCAGGAGCAAAACTCCTACGCCGGACTTACCAACAAGATGCTGGCCAACCAGGTGCAGAAAATCTGCGTGGCGCACCACGGCATGGAGCGTTTCTTTCCCGAAGAAAAGCTGGTGTTCACCGGCAACCCCATCCGGCGCGACATCGTGGCCCTGGCGGCAGAGGGCATCGACCACCGGCGTGCCGAGGGGCTGGCGTACTTCGAACTGTCGGCCGACAAGCCGGTGCTGCTGGTGGTGGGAGGAAGCCTGGGCGCGCGCACCCTGAACACGAGCGTGCTGGCAGGTATAGACAAGTTGGTGGCGCAGGGAATCCAGGTGATCTGGCAGAGTGGCAAAACCGCCTACCAAGCGATGGGCGCCCAACTGGCGGCGATCGACCACCGTCCGGGTATCCAGTTGCGGGAATTTCTTACGCGCATGGACCTGGCCTACGCGGTGGCCGACGTGGTGGTTTCGCGGGCCGGAGCGCTGGCGATTTCCGAATTGGCGCTGGTAAGAAAGCCGGTCATTTTCGTACCTTCGCCCAACGTAGCCGAAGACCACCAGCGCAAAAATGCGGAGGCGCTGGTAAAGGAAGACGCCGCCCTGATGGTGCTCGACGCCGACGCGCCGAAGCAGCTTATCGACCGGGCCATTGCGCTGCTCAACGACCCTGATCGGCAACAAACCCTTCGGCAAAATATTGCGGAACTGGCCCGACCCGAGGCAGCCCAACGCATCGCCGAAGAGGTACTGTCACTGGTTAAATCCAATAAGACGAAAACAACCGAATGAGGCACCCAAAGAAAATAGCGAGTATTTTGCTGGCCGCCGCCCTGGTGGCGGGGGCCGTGGCGTTCGTAGAACTGCGGCAGCAGCAGCGGGTGTGCCAGCGCCTGGTGGTAGCGGTGCAAGCCGACGGTGCGCCGTTTATCACCCCTGACGACGTTCGTCTGCTGGTAACCCAGCAGCAGACCACCCCCCTGGAGGGGGTTCGCCTCGGCGACATCGATCTGAAGATGCTCGAAAAAAATGTGGCCAGCAACCGCTACGTGCAGCAGGTAAACGCCTACCACGACCTGGCGGGCACGGTGGTGGTGCAAGCCCAACAGAACCGCCCGATGGCCCGGATTGTGGCGCCCGCCCGGCAAGGGGGTGATGCGTACCTGGGGGCCGACGGCCGCTTGTTGCCGCTGTCCGACCGCCAGAGTGCGCGCGTCGTACTGCTCAGTGGCGATTACGTACCCGCCCTTTTAAATGACCAAACCAAAGAAAGCGATTCGCTCCGCGCGCCGGTGATCGCCCTGGTGCGCTACGTAGACCAGGATAACTTCTGGCGCGCTCAGATCGCCCAGATCGATATCGACCGGCAGGGCGAGGTAACGCTGTACCCCCAGGTGGGCAAGCAACGCATCGCCTTCGGGAAGGCGGAACAAATCGAAGAAAAATTTAACAAACTGGCTATCTTTTACGAGCAGGTGCTCCCCCGCAAAGGGTGGAACCACTACGAGTACGTAAGCCTACAGTACCAAAACCAAATCGTCTGTCAATAATGATGAAGACTATAAACGAAGGTCAACCAGTGGTTGGACTAGACATTGGAACCACCAAAATTTGCGCTATCGTCGGCCAAAAGAACGAGTACGGCACCCTAGAAGTGCTCGGCATGGGGAAAGCGGTGTCCGACGGAGTGATCCGAGGCATCGTAAGCAACATCGACAAGACGGTGTTCGCGATCCAGAAGGCCGTACGCGAAGCGGAAGAACAGTCCGGAGTAGAGATCAACGTGGTAAACGTGGGCATCGCTGGGCAGCACATCCGCAGCTCGATCCACCACGGGGGCATCACCCGCAACACGAAAGACGACGAGATTACTCTGGCCGACGTGGAGCGCCTCACCAACGATATGTACCGCATCGTGACGCCCCCTGGCTGCGAGATTATCCACGTGATGCCGCAGCACTACATCGTGGACTACGAAGAAGGCATTGCGGACCCCATCGGCATGTCGGGCGTAAAGCTGGAAGCCGATTTCCACATCATCACCGCCCAAACCAACGCCATCAACAACCTGAACAAGTGCGTGCAGAAGGCCGGGTTGTCGGTCGACAACCTGATTCTGGAGCCGCTGGCCTCGAGCCTGTCGGTGCTGAGTGAGGAAGAAAAGAAAGCCGGAGTGTGCCTGATCGACATCGGGGGCGGCACCACCGATATGGCGATCTTCCACGACGGCATCATTCGGCACACCGCCGTAATTCCCTTCGGCGGCGATATCATCTCGGCCGACATCAAGCAGGGCTGTTCGGTGCTCGACGAGCAGGCCGAGCTGCTGAAGGTGAAGTTCGGGCGGGCCATTGCCGATGAAGCCAGCTTCAACGAGATCGTCTCTATCCGCGGGCTACGTGACCGACCGCCCCGCGAGATCTCGGTGAAGAACCTAGCCTATATCATTGAGGCGCGCATGCAAGAAATCTTTGAGTTAGTGCACGCCGAGATCATCGCTTCCGACTACGAAGACCGCCTGGCCGGGGGCATCGTAGTTACCGGGGGCGGCTCGCAGCTCACGCAGGTGAAGGAGCTTTGCGAGTTGATGTGCGCCTCGGATGCCCGCGTGGGCTACCCGAACGAGTACCTGGGCCGGGGCAAGCCTGAAGCGATCAAGTCGCCCACCTACGCCACCGGAGTGGGACTGGTGCTGGCCGGGTTCAAGGCTCTCGACGAGCGCAACCTCGACTACGTGAGGCGCAAAGCTCCTTCCGGAAAAGTTAACCGGGCCGAACGAACCGGTGGCTTCTCGTTCCGGTCGATTCTAGAGAAAACCAAAAAAATCTTAATCGACGATTTTAACGAAAAAGAATATTAATCTACTTTGTCTTCTATTTTTTTAAACCCCTCGGGGCAGAAGCCTAACGTACTAAAACGTTAATTCCTATGTCTGATAAAAAGTATTCCTTCGAGTTACCGCCGCAGAGCAAATCCATTATTAAAGTGATTGGTGTGGGCGGTGGCGGCAGCAATGCCGTCAACCACATGTACAACCAGGGCATCAAAGACGTTGAGTTCTTTGTGTGCAATACCGACTTGCAGGCCCTGCACAGCAGCCCGGTGCCCAACAAGATTCAGATCGGCACCAACCTGACCCAGGGACTGGGGGCGGGGGCCAACCCCGAGAAGGGCAAGAATGCTGCCATCGAGAGCAAAGAAGACATCCGCGATGTGCTCAGCGAAGACACCCGCATGCTGTTTATCACCGCCGGGATGGGCGGCGGCACGGGCACCGGAGCCGCTCCTGAGATTGCCAAGGTGGCCAAAGAACTCGGTATCCTTACGGTGGGTATCGTAACCCAACCCTTCGGCTTCGAGGGGCGCAAGAAGATCAAACTGGCCGAACAGGGGCTGGCCGACCTGCGGGATAACTGCGATACGGTGCTGGTGATCCTGAACGACAAGCTGCGCGAAGTGTACAGCAACCTAACGCTCTCTAATGCCTTTGCGCAGGCTGATAACGTGCTTACCACCGCCGCCAAGAGCATCGCTGAGATCATCACGCTGCCGGGCTACATCAACGTAGATTTTGAGGACGTGAAAACCGTGATGGCCAGCTCCGGCGCCGCCGTGATGGGGTCGGCCCGGGCCGAGGGCGACCAGCGTTCGCGCCGGGCAGCTGAGATGGCGCTGTCTTCGCCGCTGCTTGATAACGTGAACATCCGCGGGGCGCAGAAAATCCTGCTGTCGATTAAGTCAGGCACCAAGAAGGAGATTCAGATGGAGGAACTGGACGAGATCACCTCGTTCATCCACGACGAGTGCGGGCAGGACGCCGAGATGATCTTCGGCCACGGCATCGATGAGGACCTGCAGGAGAGTGTAATGGTGACCGTGATCGCTACTGGCTTCAAGGGAGCCAACGAGACAGCCGCTAGGGAGCTGGAAGCGGTGAAGCGGGTCATTGATCTGGAGTCCGACCGCCGCATCGCCGTCCGTCCGGACCGGGTCTCGCCCCCAACGGACGTTGCAGACCGGGTCCATCCAGACCGGGTCCATCCCCCAACGGACGTTGTCGATCAGCAATCTCCTCCGAATGGGGCTGACCAGGTTCGTGAGGACGAAGCACGTCCGAATCAGGGTGCTCAGTCGAAGGAATCGATCAACCGTCCGTTGGCGCCATCAGATAGCGGAAACCATCCCGCATCAGACGAAGCCTTATCGAGCGACGCTTCGCCGAGCGACGCTTCGCCGAGCGACGCTTCGCCCGACGAAGCATCGCCCAGTACGCCCGATCGGGACGACAGTACAGCCGATCAGACGCCCCCTCGGGTAGATAAAGAAGCTGCCAAACCTTCTTTCTTTGATGAGCATATTCCCGCGGAGCAAGCCCACTCGGAGCCGGCAAGCCGCAACTACCGCTGGGACTACCAATCACCGCGAGACGAAGCGGCTGAAGAGGCGCCGAGTACTCGTGATGGTCAGGACGAAACCGCCGATGGCCACCATGACGAAGAACAGCACTACGGCGAGCCGCCCCGCCGCTCCTCGGAAGACAAACGCCCCGCCCGCTTCACTCCCGAACCTCCTGATGCGTCGGAAGAAGAGTACTTGTTTCAGCGAGAGCTGAGTCCGCGGAAGAAGACGTTGGTAGAAGAAGCTTATCAGCGTAAGCTGAAGCTGCGCGGGCGCAAGAGTGTCAGCTCGCCCGACAGCAACCAGGAACAGTTTCAGAAGGAGAACTTTAGCCAACCGGCCTACCTGCGCAAGAACGTGCACCTGTACAGCACCCCACCGTCTAACGACAAGAACGTGTCGCGCTACAGCCTGGACGATGAAAGCAACATTGTGGGCAACAACCGCTTCTTACACGATAATGTGGACTGAGTAAACCATGATCACTAAACATTCTTCTCCATGACGATCGCGGCAGTCATTATCCGGTTCGTATTATATACTGCCCTGTTCGTGGCTATTTACGCGGCAATGGCTTACGACGCCTTATCCGCTGACTTTGGCGAGACTTCACTGACCGAACGGGCACAGGAGGCACTGCTACTAGTGATCTCGATCATTAGTTTTTACAGCGCCAAGCAGTACCCTGCGTACCGGGCCTTGGCCACTTCGCTGGGAGTGATGGCGTTGGTATCGCTGATCCGGGAGTTCAATAATTACGCCTACGAATACCTGTTTCCCTACGCCTGGCAAGTGGGAGTACTGTTAGTTTTGATACCTTTCTTCGTATTTCTGTACCGGAATTATCGCAACCTGATCCGCGAAATTACCTCAATCGCCGATCGTTACTTCTTCGCCATACTACTGATCGGCACATTAGTACTGCACGTATTTTCTCGCCTCTACGGGCTGCACTTTATCTGGCAGAATCTGATGGGCGACGGCTACCTGTACTCCGTAGTGCGGGCTTCGGAAGAAAGCATTGAATTACTGGGCTACAGCATCGTATTTATTGGCGCGGTGGAGTTTTATCTCTTTGCCAAACAAGATAGCCTGGCTACCGGCTCGTATCGTCACTCAAGCTCCGCTCCCGCTCAATCGGGCGCCCCCTGATAGTTTCTGTTCCCGAAGAAGGAGTTCCGCACTGCTATGCACCGACGCGACTTTTTGCGCAACCAACTGGCCACCCTGGGTATTATTACCCGGAGCCCTTTCTATTGGCTCGAACGGGTAGGGTTGGGCGAGCAGGCGGTGCGAGGCGTTAAAATTACGGATGTCGTCATTCATCGCCTCCGGGCCTCCCGAACGGGGAAGGAGAGCGCCTGGCAGGGGGCGGTAAATCCTATTCACATCTACCCCAGCCAGCAACCGCTACCCTACCAGCGGCCGGTTCGGCCCCAAGAAACTACGTATACGCAAACCGCCCACTACTTAACCATCAAGACCAGCGACGGGCTGGAAGGATTATACGGTCCGATTGATGCGGAGGTGGTGCCCGTGATTAACCGGCAGCTCAAGCACTTTATACTCGGGAAGAACCCGCTGGCGGGCGAGCAGGTGTGGGACCAGCTGTACCGCCTGAACCGCCACGCCCGCACCGGCCACTTCATGATGGCGATCAGCGCGGTAGACAACGCGCTGTGGGATATACGCGGCAAGTACTTTGATGCACCGGTGTACCAGCTATTGGGCGGACCCACCCGCGCCGAAGTGCCCGTGTACGCCAGCACGCTCGGCCGCTCGGTGCAGCCGGAAGATATTCAGGATACCGCCCGCGCGTTCAAGGAAGAAGGATTTGCTGCGCAAAAGTGGTTTCTCCCCTACGGTCCGGGCAACGGCAACCAGGGAATACAGTTTAATATCGAAATGGTGCGGCTTCTTCGGGAAGCGGTGGGCGAAGATACGGACTTGATGTTCGACGCCTTTAGCGGGTGGGATCTGCCCTACGCCCTGCGCTGGGCGAAGGCGGTGGAGCCGTGTCATCCGCGCTGGATCGAGGAGCCGTTTTTGATGGACCAACTCACCAGTTTTGTCCAACTGCGGCAGCAGACGACCGTGCCCGTGGCCACCGGCGAACACATCTATAACCGCTGGGAGGCGCACCGTTTTCTGGAGGCTCAGGCGATCACGGTAGTGCAGGCCGATCCCGAATGGTGCGGCGGGGTGAGCGAATTAGTCAGGATCTGCACCATTGCTTCGGCCTACGGAGCGCAGTTGATTCCGCACGGCCACAACCTGCACGCCGCCCTGCACGTGGTGGCTAGTCAGTCGCCCGCCGTGTGCCCGATGGGCGAGTTTTTGTACGACAAGATGCAGGGTTACTATTACTTCGAGCAAGACGAGCTGCAGCCGAAAGACGGGCGCATCGCGCTGTCTGACAAACCGGGGTTTGGGTTGGCCTGGGATGAAAGCAAGATCGACGAGAAAGCGGTCGTGGAAGCCAGCTAAACTTCGAGCCATCTAGCAATCAAACGAATGCTGAAGCACGATGCACCACCACTTTGGTGGTGCGCTCCAGGTACGCTTCCTGAGCGTCTTCCCAGTTGGCAAGCAGTGTGGTTACTTTTTCAGGTTGAAATTTACGGGTCGTAATCAAGTCCAGCACCTCGGGCAGATCGGCCCGGGGATGCGAAATTCCGGTGCGCAGCGTCGCATCATTGGTATACATTTGCATGAGTGGCAGCGAAGTTTTCTTCTGATGATAAAATCCAACACTGGTGCAGGTGCCGCCCGGAGCCAGCGAGCGAATCGCAAAACGTAGTCCGTCCGGATTGGCGGTAGTATCTACCGAAATGGGATGAGCGCCGTTGCGGCGGGGAGCCTGCTGGCGGAACCACCTTTGACGGCGGCGCTTACTGGCCGGAATCTGAATCGGATGAGCGCCTAGCGACTGGGCTATTTCCAAACGTTGGGAGTCATGATCCACGTAGTCTACCCGCCATGATCCCAAAGCTACGGCAATAGCCACCGCGTATAATCCGATACTGGGGGCTGCCCCGCCCACCACCAGCACGGGTGCTCCCGGATTATGCTTCAGCAGCGGAGCCACCGTTCGCCAAGCATCCGGGATGTTGTCACTCGCACTGGCCAGCGATACCGGATCAATACCCTTCGGCACGGCCACCAGCATGGCATCGGCGTAGGGCACCCGCACCCGGTCGCTCACCATCCCGCCCCACGGCCCCAGCGCTTCGCCAAAACCATAGGCCGACACCAAGGTTTCGCCTGCCTCCGTACATTTTGATGTGAGTCCGGTGAGGCAGTGCGAACAATCGCCGCAGGATATTGCCCAGGGCACAATTACCCGGTCGCCTTGCTTGAACTGGGTGACTGCTTCACCGCACACCATCACTTCGGCCACGCACTCGTGACCCACCGGAATGGGACCACGGAAGGGCTGCTTTCCCCACAGATCGGTGGTTATAGCGTCAAGATAATGCACCGCCACTCCGGCCTGCATTAACCGGGTGACGTCGTTGAACAGAAAAATTTTATCCGCGTCGCAACGGGCAGCAGCCAGCGGCCGCACAATGACGTCGGTGGGAAATTGCAAGGTGGGCTCCGGCACATCCCACCACTGGAGGGTGTTCTTTTTCAGGTAGGTGAGTTGCTTCATAGTTGGTTACCAAGGAGAGTAGATCAAAGAGGTTCGTAGAACCATTTGATAAAGTACGAAAAAGGCGCGTCACTTGTAAAAACGACGCGCCTTTTTGCGATAACAGCAAAGAACGGCCTAGATAGTCACGTTTAGTCGGGCGAAATAGTACCCTCCGTCGAAGCCAAACTGAGAGGCCCGGCGCGAGTAAACAAACCGCTCGCCACTGCGAAACTCCTCCCGATTTTCGTCCGGATACACGTCAAATAAGTTGCTGGCCCCAATAGTAAGGTTAACCGTACCCGTAAGGTTATAACCCACACTGGCGTTGGTAATAATCTTAGGCGAGAAGCGCTGATCGACGAATACCGGGTTGCCGTTGCCATCGGTAATATCATTTCCCTGAGCATCCGTCTCAACGTCTTGCGTGCGCGCGAATACCTCGCCGAAGCGTACGAAAAACAGGTTCACCACCAGGCGGTTTACCCGGTAGTCGAACAGTAGGCTCACCTTCGACTGGGGCGTGGCATCCTCAAAGCGGTTGCGCTCTTCCCGGTCGAAGAAAGAAACAGGATCGGCCTGCAAGGTAGCTGGAATATCGATGTTGGTGACCTCAGTGTCGGTGAAATTGGCGGCCAGCGTAGCTTTAAAGCGACTCGCCCCAAAGTTGGTATTGTAAGCGGCGATTACGTCGATGCCCCGCGTGCGGGTGTCGATGGCATTGGTAAACAACTGGGCGCTTCCGGCATTAACGCTGGCCAGAATCCCGGCAATCTCGTCGCTGCTGCCCGCGTCGAACTGGCTGGTGAGCACCACCCGGTCGTCCACGTCGACTTGGTAAGCATCTACCGTCACGTCGAAGTTATCGGATACGTTCCAGACCACCCCGGCGCTCAGGTTAAACGAGCTTTCGTTGGTGAGCGAAGGGATGCCAAACAACTGCGCTACCCGCGAGTCATTGCGAAACGTACCAACCTCGTTGGGCACGTTTACTCCGTTCTGCAGCGTAAAGATGGTCGAGGTATTATTGAAGTAGCGTTGCGGTAGCGAGGGCGCTCGAAAACCAGTGCTCACCGCAGCGCGGATGGCCAAGTTATCGGTGGCGGCCAAACGACCGGCCAGCTTCCAGTTGAAGGTGCTGCCGAAATCAGTGTAGTCCTCGAAGCGGACGGCGGCATTCAAAAATAAGTTCTCGGTGAAGTTGAGTTCGGCGTCGGCGTAGGCGGCTACCGTCGACCGGCTCTGCTGCAACTCGTTGGCGGGCTGAAAGCCAGGGAATACCTGCGAACCACCCGGGCGGTTATAAAAGATATTGGTCGATGACTGCTCGTTCATAAAGGGGGTGCCGTCGGCGGCGGTGTCTACTAAGTTAACCACTCCGTAGTTGCGATACGAAGCTTCCTCCCCGGCGTTGATCTGATAGTCTTCTACCCGGTACTCTCCCCCGAACGCCACGTTGATTCCCGCCAGCGCATCATCGAAGTAGCGAGAAAAGTCGACGTTGGTGGTGTTCTGCTGAAAGCGGAAGCCCCCGGCGTTGAAGGAGGTGGGAGTGCGGTTACCCAGCGAAGCGTTGCTGGTGTTGCTAATCAGAAACTCAAAGGAGTTGCTGCCGAACGTATGGCTGAAGTCAGCGTACCACGCCCCCACGTTGCCCCGCAGTCCGCCGGAGAGTGAAGCGTCAAAGATATTAGAGCCAATCTCGGGCAAAAAGCCGTTCGGATATACCGAAGTGAGCGTGCGGCTCTGGTTGGGTAGGCGGTAGAAGCCCGAGGCTAGTCCGCGGCGGCCACTGAGGCCACCAAACAGATAGAACTCATGGTTTTCGCTTATCTCGAAGGCCGAGTTAAGCATGGCAGCAGCGTTAACTACTTCCGATTGGCCCACCTGCATGGTAAACGCCCGTCGGCCGCCGTTCTGGTTGATTAGAGCCTCTTCCTCGGCGTCGGTTAGGTTGTTGGTGATGGCGTTGGCCGCATTGATGCGATCGGCCTGCGGTTGGGTAAGGCGCTGCCCTACGTCGAAGGGACTGAGGTCACCGGCCGCGAAGTTCTCGGCGTAGATGCTGGACGAGGTGCCGTCCCAGTTGGTTTTAAACACCGAGCCCGTCCACTCGCCCGCCCGGTCGGTGCGCCCGCGGTACTGGTACTGGCCCGTGAGGTTGATAAACCCTCGTTCGCCCACGCGGAAGCCGTAGTTGGTGTTGAACTGGGCCACTTCCCCGTCCCCCTCGTACATTTGCCCCGCCGTGGCGGATAGAAATACCTTATCAGTGGCTTCTTTGAGCACAATATTAATCACCCCGGCAATGGCATCGGAGCCGTACTGGGCGGCGGCTCCGTCGCGCAACACCTCGATGCGCTCAATGGCGGCAGCGGGGATAGAGTTAAGGTCGGTGCCTACCGAACCGCGGCCCACCGTTCCGTTCACGTTCACTAGCGAAGAATTGTGGCGTCGCTTGCCGTTAACCAGCACTAGCACGTGATCAACGCCCAAACCGCGCAGCGAGGCGGGGTCTACGTGGTCGGTACCGTCGGAGATCGTTTGCCGGTTGGAAGAAAATGAGGGCGCAATGTAATTCAGAATCTGGGTGATTTCTACCTGGGGAGCACTCTCGATCACCTCCTGCAGGGGAATCACATCTACCGGCACCGGGGTGTCAGTAACCGTCCGGTTTTGGTTGCGGCTACCGATTACTACCACCTCCTGCAGTTCGGACAGGTCGGGTTGCATCTGCACACTGATCGCGGAGCGTCCGTCTACAGCGACGGTTTCGCGGGCGTAGCCGATAAACGTGAGCACCAGGGTAGCATCGCTGGGGGCGGCCAGCCGGGCCTCGCCCGCCGCATCGGTAGTTGTTCCCTGCGCGGTGCCCTCGATCACTACGTTGACTCCCGGCAGGGGAGCATTGTCCTCGTCAGTTACGCTAAGTTGTACGGTTTGCGCAAATGCCACCTGTGTGATCAGCAGTAGGGCAAGCGCTAGAGGCCACCGGCGGCCTAGGATTGATTGGGTAAAAGTGATTTTCATACTGGATAGGTTAAGGTTTACAATTGAGGCGCTAAAGTACTGTTTATTCTTGTCTTACCTACTGGAAAATGGCCACTTGGTCGGTCACTAGACACTATTTGCCGCCGCCAACTTTTTCGGAGCTCTTTGGTTAGAATGCAATTAACCAAAACCAACCACCGATGCGCAGCAGCTTTTTTCTTCTAATGGCCTTCTCTTCTCTAATTGGCTACGGACAAAGTGATTCTACATTGCCACAGTCCCCATCCGGGGTGGCCCCATCCGGGGTGGCCCCATCCCAGGCCGACCTCCGTATGTATACTATCATCGACAGCGTATCGGCCAGCCGCATCGAGCAGGACATTCGCACGCTGGCGGGCTTTGGCACCCGCAATACCTTGTCCGACACCGTGTCGGACACCCGGGGCATTGGTGCGGCCCGGCGGTGGATTAAAGCTGAGTTCGACAAAATTTCGGCCGACTGCGGCGGCTGCCTGGAAGTGTTTTACCAAAGCAACTTCGTGCCCAAGGGCACCGGCGAGCGCATTATCAAAGATGTGAACATTGTCAACGTGGTGGCCATTCAACGGGGTACCCAGTTTCCAAACCGATTGGTGATGATGTCGGGCGACATCGACTCCCGCGCTTCAAGCGCTACTGACTACGAAATTGATGCTCCGGGAGCCAATGACAATGCGTCGGGCATGGCCGGAGCCATTGAAGCCGCCCGGGTGCTTACGCAGTATGAGTTTCCCAGCAGTGTTGCCTACGTGGGGCTTTCGGGCGAGGAGCAGGGACTCTACGGCGGACAGGGCCTGGCCGACTACGCGGAGGAAAACGACTGGCAACTGATCGGCGTGCTTAACAACGATATGATTGGCAATATTGAGGGCGTAGACGGGGTAATCGACAACCGCAGCTTCCGCATCTTTTCGGAGCCGGTGCCGCCCACCGAAACGGAGCAGGAACGGCGCTTCCGCCGCTTCACCGGAGGCGAGGTCGACGGTATCTCCCGGCAGCTGGCCCGCTACGTGCACGCCATGACGGAGCAGTACATGCCGCAGATGAATCCGATGATGATCTACCGCTTGGACCGCTTCGGGCGGGGCGGGCACCACCGTCCGTTTAACGACCTGGGCTTTGCCGGGGTGCGCATCATGGAAGCCCACGAGAACTACAACCGGCAGCACCAGGACATCCGTATCGAGGATGGCATTGCCTACGGCGACGTGGTGGAAGGGGTGAACTTCGAGTATGCTAGGAAGCTGACTGCCGTGAACGCCATCACCCTGGCCGGACTCGCCGCCGCGCCCCCGGCTCCCGATAGCGTGCGCATCGGCGGGGCGGTGCAGCCGTCGACCACGCTGGCCTGGGAGAAAGTGGATGCCGCCAACCTGGCCGGTTACAAGGTATACTGGCGAGAGACCACCGCGCCCCAGTGGACCTACTCTCGTTTTGTGGGCGACGCAACCGAGCACACGCTGGAGGGAATAGTGATCGACAACTACTACTTCGGCGTGGCCGCCGTAGGCCAGGACGGCAACGAGAGCATGGTGGTGTTTCCTTCAGGGTTGATTAGGAATGAGTAAAGCCGGTCATTCTCTAAAGTACGTATATACGATCTGGGTGAGTATATGACAACATTGGTAAATACTTAGACTAATTGTGCGAATCAAGGGTAAAAAGGCAAAAGAAACAGATGCGGTAGTTGAGGCCTTAGTTGAGTATGGAAACTCTACAACTAATTGCCCTTTACTATCACATCTGCGACTGCTATGATAATGAATTGGCCT